>NZ_JACJPG010000282.1 GCF_014695955.1 Leptolyngbya sp. FACHB-36
ACGCGACAAATCACAGGCAGCCCTTCAACCACCCTCGGCTTCCTTACCTGGCTAACGCTAAACACCTCGTTTACAGGTAGGGACTCACTGGTGACGCAACTTGCGGCGGGCAATTCAGTTTCACCCGTCAACCAGTACGCGTCAGCAGGCTTCTTCAACGCCTTTGGGGTGCCGTTCACCGATCAGTCGGCAGGTACCGTAAACGGACGCAGCGATGTTGTGATCCACGATTTGTTCTACAGCTTCCCGCTAACTGATGCGGTCAAGATAACGGTCGGTCCTCGGGTCAACTACTACCGCCACTTCGACTTCAACCGCTTCACCTTCTTCCTCACAGGAGCCAGCAGCTTCGACTCGATCGGCAGCACCCAAACCAACGCGATCGATCGTGGCTCTGGTGTGGTTGTGGAATGGAACATCAGCAAAAAGTTGCGCTTTGCAGCCGCGTATTTGGGTGAGAACACCGAATTTCTGTCTTCTGCGTTCGGCTTCAACACTTCTAGCAATCCTGCGTTTGGCTTATTCGGCGGCACCAACACCAGCACCGCAGAGCTAACGTTCTCCCCGATCGACACGCTCAACTTCCGTTTCTCCTACACCCACTCCCGCATTCAGGCATACGGAGGACAGGTCGGTGGCGCGATCGGCGAACCCATCCCTTATGGCTACCTGGATGCAGGTCCGGGCTTCTCGGAAGGCGGTGCTGGCGGCGGACTGGACTACGCCTTTGCCAACACGCTAGCGTTCAACTTTGACTGGCTGATTACCCCTGGCTTCGGCATTTTCGGACGCTACAGCTTCGGCAACACCAACCTGAAGCCGATCGACAAAGCGGTCGATGTCCAATCGTTCCAGGTTGGTTTGGGCTTCCCCGACTTAGGCAAAAAAGGCGCCCTAGCGGTCGTCACCTTCCTGATGCCGATGGATATCATCCGGGGTGAACGCTACTTTGCATCGGGTGCGGGCGATGGCGGCACGATGTACGAGCTAGAAGCCTCGTACTACTTCCCGCTAACAGAGAACATCGCCCTAGTGCCTGCTTTCTACGCCATCTTTAACGCCAACAACTTCGACAACAACCCCACAATCTATGTGGGCAACCTACGTGCCCAGTTCAGCTTCTAGGAGCGGTTAGGGACCTGCATGACCTGCCGTGAATCGGGCTTCAACTCCGCTCAACCCTCAATCATCGAGGGTTGAGCGGAGCTGCAATTTGTCTGATTGCTGCACAATGCACCCGATTAACCCGCGAACCCCTTAGCGGTTGACGAATCGCTATTGGTTGGCAACGTAAAGTAAAATCGACTGCCTTTGCCGTGGGTAGAGTCTACTCCAAGCTGTCCGCCCTGATTCTCCACGAGCAGCTTACACAGCGACAGTCCCAGCCCCGTGCCATGGATGTGCTGTCGATCGCCATGCTTCACCCGATAAAATCGCTCGAACAGACGCGGCTGATCCGCCAAGGGAATACCCAGTCCGTGATCGCGCACCCACACCTCGACCCAACCTGAGGGCAACCGCGCCGCGCCAACCTCGATCGGGCTGTCATTGGGCGAATACTTCACGGCATTCGACAGCAAATTCACCAGCACCTGCGACACTTGCCAGCGATCGCCCCATACCTCAGGTAAATCTGGACTGAACTGGTAAACGGTGGGACACGACTGAAACGCTGCGATGACTTCGTCCATCAACGCCGGAATCGAAAACTTGATCGGACGGGTCTGAACCTCTCCCGTCTCCACATCGCGAATTGTGATCAAATCTTGCAGCAAATTCTGGAGACGCTGCACCTGCTGCTGCACAACTTCCAGAAACTCTTGTCGCTGTTCGGGTGTAAGGTCCAACTCAGACAGCAGTTGGATCGAGCCGCTTAGCGACGTCAGCGGCGTTGCTAACTGATGCGTCACCAACTGAATCAAGTGGGTTTGGGCAGCAATTTGATCTCTCAGCGCCTGATTTTCTAATCGTGCCTGCACCAAATTAATGCCTTCAACATCTGCTGAACCAGATGAGGGACTTAACCAAGATGAATTTGGCTCCTCATTGAAGGTAGACGACATGGAACTCAGAAGGGCAGTAGCAACATCAAGTGAGAAAACCAGATCTTGAGAGCGATCGTGACAGCACTCCATCATTTCTGAAGGTGCTTCCTTAGATAGTTACATAGTTTAACAATTGTCGCTACCGAAGTGTACAAGCGATCAGAGCGTCGATAAACCACGGCAGCAAACCACATCATGGCTTCTGCCTCACTGATCGCGATCAGTAAGTCACCTGTCAAAAATCTTTCCCGATTTCGGGTATCTCTTCGGTGTACAACTAGAAGTTAGATGCCTCTGCTCCCTACCCTCTATCCCTAGCCCCTACAATGGTTGGCGCTCAAACTCTTCCACAGCCGATCGTCCAACTTCCTGGACTCACCGATCGCGATCGCGTTCTCGCGGCGATTGATGTCGGCACTAACTCGATTCACATGGTTGTTGTTTGCGTTCAACCGTCGCTGCCAGCCTTCACCATCATTGCCAGAGACAAAACCACCGTCCGCCTTGGCGATCGCGACAAGCGAACGGGTCACCTGACCGAGGCGGCGATGACGCGGGCGATCAACGCATTGAAGCGCTGCCAGGAAATCGCCAAAAGCCTCGGCGCTGAGCAAATTCTAGCAGTTGCCACTAGCGCAGTCCGCGAAGCGCCCAACGGACGCGACTTTCTGCGGCAGGTAGAGGTTGAACTAGGACTATGGATCAATCTCATTTCGGGTCCTGAAGAAGCCCGCCGCATCTATTTAGGGGTGCTGTCGGGCATGGAGTTCGGTTGCCAACCCCACGTCATTATTGACATTGGCGGCGGCTCTACCGAACTCGTTTTAGGTGACGGGCACGAACCCCGATCGCTCAGCAGCACCAAAGTCGGTGCGGTTCGCCTGACCGCAGAGCGCATCACGAGCGACCCAATCAGCTCGATCGAGTTTCAATCCCTACAGGCGTATATTCGGGGCATGTTAGAGCGCTCCGTAGACGATCTGCTGGCGCAGGTGCGACCCGGTGAACTGCCACAGCTTGTAGGCACCTCTGGCACGATCGAAACCATCGCCCACCTCCACGCCCGCGAGAAGCTTGGCACAGTGCCGAATCCGCTCAACGGCTACAGTTTCAGCCTGCGGGACCTGCGCGAGATTGTCAACCGTCTGCGCCGCCTCAGCTACAGTGAGCGGGTCCAGCTTCCCGGCGTCAACGATCGCCGCGCCGAGATTATTCTGGCAGGCGCCCTGATTTTGCAGGAGGCGATGACGCTGCTGGGCATTGAGTCGGTCACGATTTGTGAACGATCGCTGCGCGAGGGCGTCATTGTCGATTGGATGCTGACTCACGGATTGATCGAAGATCGCTTGCGCTACCAAAGCTCGGTGCGACAGCGCAGCGTCCTGAAAACTGCTCAGAAATATGGCGTAAACTTAGTCCACAGCGAACGCGTTGCCAACCTTGCCCTCAGCCTATTTGACCAGACCCAAAACCTGCTGCACTCGTGGACGACGGTAGAACGCGAACTGCTATGGGCAGCGGCAATTCTGCACAACTGCGGGCATCACGTTAGCCACACCGATCACCACAAGCACTCGTACTACTTGATCCGCAATGCCGAACTGCTGGGCTACACCGAAATCGAAGTTGAGACGATCGCCAATCTCGCCCGCTATCACCGCAAAAGCAATCCCAAAAAGAAGCACGAGAACTATCGCAACCTAACGAGCAAACAGCACCGCCGCATCGTGGACCACCTCAGCACCTTGCTACGGCTAGCCGTGGCGCTCGATCGTCGCCAGATTGGTGCAGTCAAGCACGTCGCCTGCGAATACCTCCCAGACCTAAACCAGTTTTGCTTGCATTTGCAGCCCACTCAACCAGATGATCCCTGCACGCTGGAACTGTGGAGTCTGGACAACAAAAAGAGCAGCTTTGAAGCAGAGTTTGGGTTAAAGCTGGTGCCCATCTTGATACCGTCAATTTAGGGGCATGGTTCGTCGATCGATCAACGCTTTTTCCGGCTCAATCGGGTATTGGAAACGTAATCGTAAACGTGCTGCCGCTAGTATGGTCGAGTTCAATCGCGCCGTGCAGCTGCCGCACCAGCGAATAAACCAGTTGCAGCCCTAGCGAAGAGGTTGTGCAGAGGTCTACATCTCCGTCAATGCCCACGCCATTGTCTTGCACTGTAAGAACATATTGATTCCGATCGTTCTGAGCAAAGCGAATCCGGATGCTGCCGGGGCGGTTGCCAGGAAACGCATGCTTCAGCGCATTTGACACCAGCTCATTCAAGATTAGACCGCAAGGAATTGCGGTGTTGATACTGAACTGCGCGGCGTCCACGTCAAGCTGTAGCTCGATTTGACGCCCCTGCATGTTGTACGAGGCGAACAGACCCGTCACCAGCTTTCGCACGTAGTCGCCAAACTGAACACGCGCAAGTTCGGGCGATCGGTAAATCTGCTCGTGAATCAGCGCCATTGTCCGCACGCGGTTTTGGCTTTCTTGCAGCAGCGACTGCACCTCTAAATTCTGGCTTGTTGAAGCTTGCAGCTTCAGCAGGCTGGAAATGGTTTGCAGATTGTTCTTGACGCGGTGATGCACTTCTTTCAGCAGCACCTCTTTTTCGGCAAGAGAGGCTTTCAGGCGATCGTCCGCTTGCTTACGGTTGGTGATGTCCTCAATCATTGCCAGCGTGTAGGGCGGCGTGCCTGCACGATCTCGGAACAGCGTCACTGTGATCAGCGCCCAGATTAATTCGCCATTGCGCTTGAAGAAGCGTTTTTCCAACTGGAAGCGGGGAATTACCCCATCGTTGAGTTGCTGAAGCAGCCGCAGATGGGGAATAACATCCGCAGGATGGGTAAAGTCTAGAAACGTCATTTCAGCGAGTTCGGCGTCGCTGTAGCCGAACAGGTCTCTATGCGCCGCATTCACACGCACAATGCGGCGCGTTTTGAGATAAGCGAAGCTCAGGGCGATCGGCGCTGAATCGAATATGCGCCGAAACTGTTCTTCGCTCTGGATCAGATCTTGAGTCCGCTCTTCAACGCGGCGTTCCAGTTCTTGATTGAGGTGATGTAGGGCAGCTTCGGCTTGCTGGCGCTGCTGCAATGCTGTGTGCTGCTTAGTGATGTCGCGGATAAGCAGCAGCACTTCATCGTCATCAAGCACCGTAATCCGGGCTTCCTCAAACCGCTGTTCACCCTCGATCGTAATCGCATAGGTGTAGAGTTGCGGTGTGCCAGTTTGCAGCGCTTGCCGAATGTAGTGCAGTCGCTCTTGCACGAGATCCGGCGGCAAAACGTCGGACAGATGCTTGCCTCGCAAATTGCCGCTTGGAAATAAAGTTTTGAAGGTTTTGGCAGGAATAATATCCAGGTAAATGCCGCCTCTGGTCAGACGGATGATCAAATCGGGAATCGCTGCTAGAGCGCGATTCGTCATTTCTAGCTGCGCCTGCCTGTCCTGCATTGTGGCAGTGTGCAGCGCTACCGCGCACTGATCGGCGATCGTCTCGACAAATTCGATTTCGTCTGGCATCCACGGGCGATCGCGCCGTTGCAGCACCAACTGTCCCAGCCGCGTATGCTGATACTGCAATGGTACCGACAGCACCGCGTCTGCATCGGAGGACTCGCTGATTGAGCAAGCCCAGCGATGCGGCGATCGAATCCCCCGCATATCACATCGATTGGCGTGCAGGATCGCTGCAAGCGTTTCCACAACGCTCTGAAACAGCTCATTGACCTCAACGCCGCTACACAGCGATCTGCCAATTCGACGAATCAAGGCGGCTTGCAATTGTGCGGTGGATGCAGCGTGCGTTTCAGGCATGGCAGCAGGTACCCATCGAGATAGCGTTCCAAAAGGAAGATCCGATCGCGCGGCGTGACCACTAGAATGAGGGGGCTTTTAATTTCGGCACTCTACCATCGCGCAGCCAGCCGATTGCGATCGCGGTTGTCTTTGTGCACTAACGTTGTCCTACACCCACACTTACCAGTATCGTTGTCTAGAATAAGTCAACCCTTGTCCGGAATCACGCCCGTCCGTTGTGTTTCTGACTGTTGCTCAGCGTACAGATTGTTCCCATGACGCCCACCCCACCTCCGCGTCCAAAAACCCTTTTCGGTGCTCTGTCCCAAGCGGTACAGACCCGGATTAGCTTCTCGAAGCTGAAACTAAAGCCCAATGTTAAAGTGCCGGAATTGTGGGTGCAGGACGCAAACGCCTCCAAAGCCGACGTGTACCCGCTGTTGGGCGATCGCTATCTGCTGGGGCGCAGCTCTCAATCGTGCGATATTGTGATTCGCAATCCGGTGGTCAGCCAGGTGCATTTATCTCTGCACCGTGCCAAGCAGCCGCCGGGACTGCTGGCATACCTGTTTCGATCGCCGTTTACCCTTAAAGACGAAAACTCAACCAACGGCATCTTTCGCGGCAAGCGGCGCATTCGCCAAACGGTGCTGCGTCATGGCGATGTCTACACCTTGGGTCCGACGGAACTGGCAGCGGCAGTACGCGTTCGCTACGTCGATCCACCCCCGTGGTTTGTGCGTGTGTTCCGCTACGGACTGTATGGCGCTTCAGGATTGGCGGCGCTGGCAACGTTGGCAACGCTGGCGGAGTGGCAGAAGTTTACGGTGGAGCCGCTGCCTGCATCCGTACAGGGACCCGTTGCTGTGCTTGCCCGCGATGGACAAACGCCGCTGCGCCCACTAACCAATCGCACCCACGGCGAGTTCAAGCAGCTGCAGGAGTTTTCTCCGTACCTACCCAAGGCGGTGATTGCCTCAGAAGACAGTCGATTTTACTGGCATTTGGGCGTAGACCCGATCGGCACTCTGCGGGCGCTTGTAACCAACGTGCGGGATGGCAAGATCCGTGAAGGTGGCAGCACTCTAACGCAGCAGTTGGCGCGGAGCCTATTGCGAGATTACGTCGGCGTGCAGGACTCCGCTGGACGCAAACTGAGAGAAGCTGCGGTTGCCCTGAAGCTAGAAACTGTCTACAGCAAGGATTTTCTGCTGCTGACTTACCTGAATCGGGTGTACATGGGCAACGGTGCCTATGGCTTCGAGGATGCGGCGCAGTTTTACTTCGGCAAGTCCGCCAAGAACTTGAGCCTGTCCGAAGCGGCAACGCTAGCGGGTATTCTTCCGGCTCCCAACAGCTTCAATCCGGTGCAGAACTACGAGCAGGCGATCAAGCAGCGCGACGGCGTGCTGCAGCGCATGGTGGAGTTGGGCATGGTCAACACGGATGAAGCCCAACGTGCCCGTCGATCGCGCCTTGACATCAACCCCAAAGCCAAGCAAGAACTGGAAAGCACGATCGCGCCGTACTTTTACAGCCACGTCTTTGCAGAGCTTCAGCAGCTCTTGGGTGAGCAGCTAGCCGAAGAAGGCAACTTTATTGTTGAAACGGGGCTAGACCCGCAGGTGCAATCCAAAGCGGAAGCTGCCCTGCGAACCGCTATTGCCAATCGCGGTGCGTCGGCAGGCTACTCGCAAGGTGCGATCGTGACGCTGGATGCCAAAACGGGGGAAGTCGTTGCCCTGGTCGGCGGCGTAGACTACCGCAAGAGTCAGTTTAACCGGGCGACTCAAGCGATGCGCCAGCCCGGATCGACCTTCAAGGTGTTTGCTTACACAGCGGCGATCGAGCAAGGCATTTCGCCTGGAACCGCCTTTTCCTGTGCGCCGTTGAACTGGGGCGGACAAACGTTTGCGGGCTGCAACACGGGTGGTGGAAGTTTGGATCTGTACACGGGGCTTGCCCAGTCCGAAAACGTGATTGCGCTGCGGGTGGCTCAGGAAGTCGGGTTAGATAGCGTCGTGAAAACGGCGCGGCGAATGGGAATTCAGTCTGACCTAAATCCGACTCCTGGATTAGTGCTGGGGCAGAGCGAAGTTACGCCGCTAGAGCTAACCGGGGCGATCGGTGTGTTGGCAAACCAAGGCGTCCGCAATCGTCCGCGCACCATTCGTCGCATCCTTGACAGCAGCGACTGCAAAGTTCCTCGCGATGTCCGGACCTGTCGCGAAATTTACTCCGCTCAGCGGGACTCAGAGTTAAACCAGGTGGTGCTTCAGCCAACGGTGGCAGAGACGATGACCACGCTAATGCAGGGAGTCGTGACAGGTGGTACTGGACGATCCGCGGCGATCGGGCAAGGCGAAGCTGGAAAAACGGGAACCACTAACGATAACGTGGATTCGTGGTTTGTTGGGTTCGTTCCCGGCAGCTTGGTCACAGGCATCTGGCTTGGCAACGACAACAACACGCCCACGTCTGGTAGCAGCGCCGAAGCTGCCCAGCTGTGGGGCGAGTACATGGGTCGCGTGGTGCGGTAATCAGTTTTAACTGAACGCCTTATTTTCTCGTGGGATAGCCAGAATGGCTATCCCACACAGACGGGCAAGACGTCTGTCCTACAGGAATTTTGAAAATTACATGCTGCCCCTGTGCGGGCTGTTGGTCGTTCGCAATGCAGCAGCGGGAAGCGGAGTGTGAATCGACGGTAAGAGTTCGGCAAAATTTTTTGGGTGAGTGATCGCAGTTGCCGCCTCACGGTCCATAATCACAAAGGTCAATTTGCCCAGTAGGGGTCATGAAGCTCGTACAACTTGCCATCCTGAACCGTTGCCTAATCGCCACCGCCATCACCAGCAGCTTACTGGGTCACACTCTGACGCTGCCCGCCCACGCGCAATCCACACCCTACTGTCAGCAGATCACGGAGGCGATCGCGCAGAAAGACAGGCTGCGGCAAGCCGCGATGCAGGGCGATCGCGGTGCCCAAAAACAGTATCGCCGCACGATCGACCTGCACGCTGAGTACCTGCGGAACTGTCGCAAAAAAGCGTGGCCCTCCAACGAAGCGATTTGGCTGCGGCTGTATCCCTGCGACACCCGTGACGGCGCGATCGAAGCTGTGCTCGATCGCATTGTCAATCGCGGCTACAACCAGGTCAACATCGAAGTGTTCTACAACAGCAAAGTGCTGCTGCCTGCGAACGGCAACCCAACGGTGTGGTCGTCAGTGCTGGCAGGGACCAAAGCCGAAAATCGAGATTTGCTAGCAGAGGTGATCAAAAAAGGACGCGAGCGCGGCTTAAAAGTGTATGCGTGGCTGTTCACGATGAATTTTGGCTCAAATTATTTTCGCCGCGACGACAGGCAGCAGACGATCGCCCGCAATGGCTGGGGGCAAACCAGCATTACCGCGAGGACCGTGGCTGGTCTCAGTGTAGAACTGGGTCAGAGCACCCCAGACGAAGCGTTTATTGATCCTTACAGCGCCGAGGCGCGACGGGACTACGCGCAACTGGTGCAGACGATCGCCCAGCGCAAACCCGACGGTATTCTGTTCGATTACATCCGCTACCCACGTGGGTCTGGACCCGCGTCCGTTGCTAGCCGTGTACAAGACCTGTGGATTTACGGCGAAGCCTCGCATCGAGCGCTATTGAAGCGGGCGCTGAACTATCGTGGCATGGAGCTAATCCAGCGGTACTTGAATAACGGATCGATTTCCGCAGACGACTTAAAGGCGGCAACCGTCCTCTATCCGCGCGAGGGCGAACCCCAATGGCAGGGGCGCAATCCTGGTGCGAATACCGCCAAGTTGCCGCTGGCGAGACGAGCCGCGCGGCTGCAAGCAGAGCTTTGGCAACTGACCTCTTCTCACGCGGCTCAGGGCGTCCTAGATTTTCTCTCTACTGCGATCGAGCCTGTGCAGCGATCGCGCATTTCCAGCGG
>NZ_JACJPG010000283.1 GCF_014695955.1 Leptolyngbya sp. FACHB-36
CTGCTGGACATTGCTGACCCTACAGGTGGAATGGCAATTTCGGGCTACCGCCTTGCAAATGAAAGCGAGTTAGATGCAGCAGTCGCGGCGGTACAAGCGCAAGGGGTCAAGGCACTCAAGCTCAAAGTCGATGTCCGCAGCTACGCAGCCATGAAAGAAGCTGCCAGCCGCGTCGCCCGCGAACTGGGCGGACTGGACATTGCAGTGGCTAATGCGGGCATCTGCATTTGGACGACGATCGAAGACGCCAACGAGCAGCAGTGGCGCGAAGCCGTGGATGTGAACGTCAATGGTGTGTTCAATACCATTCAGGCAGCAATCCCACACATGAAGGCACGCAACGGCGGTCGTATTATTACGCTTTCCTCCGTGGGAGGGCGTCAAGGCGTAGTGGGCAATGGAGCGTATGGTACGACGAAATGGGCGGTGATTGGGCTAACCAAGTCAGCCGCAATGGAGCTTGGACCTGCCAACATTACCGTTAACGCGATCGCACCCGGAGCGGTCAATACGCCAATGTACCGCTCCCAAGGGCAGTTACGCTCAACCAACCTCAAATCCTTCGAGGAGCAAGACCGCGTGGTGGGCGGAGTGCAGCCCCTTAAGGCAGCTCCAGCACTAGAGCCACAAAATATTGCGGACACCGCTACGTTTCTGGCAAGCGATCGCGCCCGTTTCATTTCGGGTGAAGTGGTCGATGTTGCTCTGGGGTATAACGCAAGCTATAGCGCCTGAGGCAGACCCCGCACCAGACCTCACAAGATCGCAAGCCCAGTAACCATCGGGTGCGTCAGGTAGCGCTCGAACCTGCTATCAGAGCGAGCCATCATGCACCCTACACGGCGTGAAATTGAGCTTGTCATCGATCGCTAGCGCACAGCGACCGTCAGCGATGAGTTCAGCGTTAGCTCTAGATCACTATTTGGGTTGACAACAACCACATCAGCGCGACGTTTGCCAAGGAGTAAACCGCCAAGCGCTCCGGCTCCAGTGCCCGCTAGCACTTTACCCAAGGTGATGCGACGGTTGCCCGTGACGCCAGAAATCGCTGCTGCTGCTCCACTTCCGATCGCGGCTCCTTTCAGAATCGCATCAGTACTCACACCGGGTTGCACTTCCCGTGTGGTTCGAACGATCTTGGATTCGGCATTCAGCCCCAAGCGCGAACCATCTGTGAACACGATTTCATTAGCAACGAACTGCGAGCCACCATCTGACGGACGAAGCTGACCGCGAATCTCGCTGCCAGCGGGAATCAGCAGCCCACCCGAGGACGATCGAATATTGCGGGCGACTGTCAGCGTCAGCGGCGTGGTTTCGGTAGGCAGAACCACAACTTTTTCAGCCTGGCTGTACTGAACCGGAATCCGAGTTCCAGCAGGAATTGCTACGCGGCGGTTGTAGGACGGTGAGGACGGTGAGGACGGAAATAGCTGAGCAATGGTGTAAGGGGCGGGCTGAGCATCCGCCGCTGCAGGCACCGACAGCGGGGCGATCGTGCTCGCCGTCATTCCCAAAGCCACAACCAGCGCAGATCCCGACTTCCAACGACGAAGATTGATCATAAGTAACACCCAAAAACATGAGGGAGTGGATATGTTTCATTTGACCTGCAGGAAGCGGGAAAGGTTCCGAAGGATGAAAATCTGGGAAGCGGCACCGCTACTCTCCATCGCGGAGACGGCGCAGCAGCCAATCTAGCCGCGTTTCAGCTAAAGCAACGGTGTCTTTTGCTTCGCGTGCCAGCCCTGAATCTGGAAGATCGGCGTCTTC
>NZ_JACJPG010000284.1 GCF_014695955.1 Leptolyngbya sp. FACHB-36
TTTGCGCGGTATACGGCTCGCGATCGCGGCGTCGTGGGTGGAATTGGGCAGCGGGTGCCGACCTTTGGTCCGTTTGGGTTTGCCAATCGCACCCCGATTCAGGGCTTGTGGCTGGTGGGTGACTCAACGCATCCGGGCGAGGGAACAGCAGGCGTGAGCTATTCGGCACTAACGGCAGTGCGGCAGATTGAGGTAGCCACGCGCTAGAGCGGCGATCGTCGAACAAACGCTTCTTTAGCGCCGCTGAAGTTTTTGGCGCACGCGACTGATCAGCAGCTCAAATTCCGGCAGCCTCAGTTGGGCAGCGATCACGGCGAATACGCCCAGTCCCACCAGTCCTGCAATGCTCAATTGAGCCAGTTGCAGCAGAAGTCCATTGCTGCCAAACGGCTGTTGGATTGCCCACAGCGTACCCCAGCAGACAGCTCCCGCGATCGCGCTTGCGCCAGCCAGTCCTAGCGTCGGCAGTCCCCACTGGCGCAGCGGTAAACCATGCAGCCTGCGGTTGAGAATCCACAGCAGCGTCACCATCGAGATCACGTTGACGCCGACCGTCGCCAGCACCAAGCCGACAACGCCCAGCGGACGCACCAGTAGAAAATCCAGAAGCGCATTCAGGAAAATGTTAAAAATGCTGATGCGGAAGGGTGTATCGCCGTCGCCCAAGGCGTAAAACACCCGCACCAGCACGTCTCGACCGAGATACACGAACATGCCGACGCTGTAGGCAACCAGCACCGAAGCCGTTAAGATCGACGCTTCCTGGTCAAAGGCGTAGCGCTCGTAGACAACGCGAACGATCGGCACCGCCAGCGTCATCATCAGCGCGCTCAGAGGCAGCATTGCCACCGCTGTCAGCAGCAAGCCCTGCCGAATTCGGTCTTTCAATTCGTCCCAGTGTTCGGGGCTAGCAAGCCGCGCAAACACGGGCAGCAGCGGCACCAGAATGACGTTAGACAGAATTCCCAGCGGCGTGTTCACCAGTAAGCCTGCGTAGCCCATCGCGGACACGGCTGCCGCCGCCTGTGGAATAAACGACGCGAAAAACAGGTCGGTCCAGACGTTAATCTGCAACATGCCGGAGGAGAACGTTGCGGGTCCCATTACCCGAATCACGTCCTGCACTTCGGGGCGATGGAAGTCGAAGCGCAATCGCAACCCGCCCAAGCCCGATCGCCACTGTGCCGGAAGCTGCACGAGCCATTGCAGCACCGCTCCTGCCAAAGTGGACCACGCCAGCACCGCGCCTCCCAGCGCTGCGTACTCGATCGCGGTGATCTTGTTGCCCAGTTGCAGCGCCAGTCCGCCTAGCCCAATCAGCACCGTAACGCTAGAAAACAGCGGGCTAATCGACGGTAGCCAGTACTGATCTGCCGCATTGAGTGTCCCGAAGCCGATCCCGATCAGACCCGCCAGCACCGCCATCGGAGCCATAATGCGGAACTGCTGAACTGCAATCTCCTTCGTTTGCAGCAATTCTTGAAACAGGGCAGGCGTAATTCCCTGAGCCGCCGCTTGGTCAGCGGTGAGATACAGCCCCGGTGCGACTAGATGCAGCAGCGGTTCGGCAAAAATCACCAACCCCACCGTCACCAGCAGCAGAATGCCCACCACCAGCGTCGTGATGGTTTCGACGATCGGCGCGATATCTTCTTGCTTGCGCTTTGCCAACACGCTGACGATCGCGCTGTGGAAGGGACCGTTGATGCCACCCAGCAGCACCAGCAGAAAGCCCGGAATGACGTAAGCAAAGTTGTACGCACCTGCTGCCGGACCCACGCCGAAGGCAGCGGCGATCGCCTGCTGCCGCACCAGCCCCACCACTTTGCTAATCAGAGTGGCAACTGCCACAATTCCGGCAATGCCCGCCAGAGAACGAGAAGGTTTCGGTTCAGTCACGCCGCTTTCCGTATCAAGACCTTCCTATTTAATCGTGAATCGGGTCTCAGAAATGTGAAGGTGAATGGTGTTTCAGCGGGAAAGAGCCCATTGAGTTCAGGAGCCGGAGCCCATAGAACATTTGTTTGCTGGAGTGTTCTGATGGTCGTTGGAAGCATCCTGGCTTGTCGTGGAAATAACGGATTGACGACTCTATAGCTGCTAGCGAATGCACGACAAACACGATTTTGAAATGACGCTGTTTCAAAGCAAATTTGTCGATCGTGTTAAGCAGATTTGAACGCAAATTCACCCGCTAGCTCCCAGGGTCCTCCTTTGTAATACCAAAGCAGCAAACCCTCTGCGTATCCATTTAGCGGTTGCCAGCTAGCTTCAAGCTGGTTGTATAACTGTCGAGCTTCATCAGTCGTGACTTTATTCTGAATGGTGATGTGGGGGCGATAGCTCTGTCGATCTTGCCGACTCAGCCAGCTATTCCACTGTTCTGCAAGGCGCTGCCGCAGTTGAATGAGCTCTGGACAATCGACCTCCACCGCAACGCCTTTGCCCAGAAAGCGTAGTTTTGGGAACGTGAGAGGTAATACCGGAGTTGGTTGACTGATCTTCTCCAGGAACTGCTTAATATCAAGCTCGTGATCACCTGGCAGCGCGTGAAAGAGGGTGACATGAGCAGGTAAAACATTTCTCGCAGGTGGAAAATGCTGCTGCCGCAATTGATCAAAAACATCAAACATTTTCTGATCCAGCTTCAGCGTCAAAATTAACGGGATTGAAGATGAGGATTCAGGCATAGTGCTCTTAATTACTCAAGAATCGTAATGATAATTTTCTTGATCGCCCGTTCTGTTTCGCAACGCGCATGGCGCGGCTGTTTTACCCAGAGAATCCGCGCGATCGCTTCTGGCACTCCGTAACGCTCAGCCTATTCACATTAGCTGGCGACGGAACTGACGAATGCTTAACGTCATTAGCACGATCGCAAACATCAGTAAGATTAAAACTTGAGACCATAACACCTCCAGCCCTACGCCTTTAAGTAACACTCCACGGCAAACCTCAATGAAGTAGCGCATTGGATCGAGGTAAGACAACCACTGCATAAACGGCGGCATAGCAGAAGTGGGGGAGTTACCGCCAGACAGCAGAACCAGCGGTGGATTGACAAAGAACGTCGTTAACTGCGCCTGCTGCTCACTTTTGGCATAGCTGGCAATCATAATGCCAATGCTAATTCCCACAAGAAAATAGAGTATGGAAATACCAAGAAATACCAGCAAATTGCCGCGAAATGGCAGATCAAAGGCAATTTTTCCGACCAGCAGCGCAATAACCGCATCCAGGGTCAGCAACACCAGTAGGGGAGCAATTTTGGCAAAAATTACTTCGGTATTAGAAGCAGGCGTCATGATCAATTGCTCGATCGTTCCGGCTTCTTTTTCGCGCACGACTAGCGAAGCTGCCGCTTGAGAGCCGACCACCGTTAGCACAATGCCGATCGTTCCAGGCACGATAAACCAGGAGCCTTTTAGTCCCGGATTGTAGAATACCGTCGTTTGAAGTTGAATTTGATTTGGCTGTAGATCGGGATTGGTCGGCGCGGAGTTAAGGGAACTGCTGGTTCCTTGACGGCGTTGATTGCGGTCCGATCGGCGCAGATTATAATCGCTCACCAACTGGTTGAGATAGCCAGAGGCAACGCTGGCGGTGTTAGCGTCTACTGCGTCGAACAGCGCCTGCACCTGAGTCGGGCGTTTTCGAGCCAGATCATCATCAAACTCCGGCGGAATCGTGACACCCACTGTGAGCTTGCCTGTTTCTAAATCTGCCTGCATGTCCTGCTCGTTGGCATAGTATTTGCGGATATTAAAGGCAGTTGTTTGATTAAATAGTTCGATAAATTCGCGGGAGGCTCGGCTGTGGCTGTAGTCTGTAATTCCAACGCGCAAATTCTCGAAGTTTGGATTTAGCGCAAAGCCAAACAGCGACAGCATCAACGTTGGCGGCAGCAGCAGTTGAATCAGCAGTTGGCGGTTGTGCAGAATTTGCGAGACTTCTTTGAGAAACAGCGCCCAAAACCGACTGCCCAAAATACGATCGAAAAAATCAGCAACACGATCGCTCATTCTGTTGTCTCCACTTGCATCTTCTGTAATTTGCGCCACGCGAGAAAGAAAAAGAAGCTGGCGATCGCGGCGAGTGCCAGAACTGAACTCCAAACGCTAATCCAACCCACACCACGGGTATAAGCATCCCGCGTCAGCAGAATGTAATAGCGGGCGGGCACAATTCCGGAGATCCAGCGGATATAAACTGGGATATTAGAAATCGGATAGACATAGCCGGAAAACTGAAGCGACAGCAAAAAAGCAGTGAACGAAACCGCTTGGATAACGGCGCTCTGAGTTTTGGCATTTGTGCCCAGAAAAATGCCCCACAGCACCACGCAGGCGATATATAGTGCTGAGCCAGCAATCACGGGAGTGGGATCTCCAGCAAACCACAGCCCAAAAAAGATCCAGGATTCCACATGCGTCAACAGCACCTCCGCCATGCCGACCAGCCAGAAGGCGGCGGCTTTTCCCAACAGATACTCTGTTCCGGTCAGGCTAGATGCATAGATCTGGGTGATGGTATTTTGTTCGGTTTCTTTGGCGGTGGCTAACCCGGCGAGCAGTGACGGAAACAGCGTCACCGTAATTGCTAGCGCTCCGGGTCCAATGTACTGCAATGTTTCTAGACCGGGGTTGTACCAAAGCCGCGTTTGCAGGGTTACAGAGCGTGCGGCGTTGGACGATCGCTCATTTTGTGTAATTGCATTGGTGGTTGACGAGCCGGGCGATCGCAAATTCTCCGCAAAGGAATTGGTCGTGGCATTGGCATATGCCCGGACAATATTAGCCGTGTTTGCGTCGGTGCCATCGACCAACACCTGCACTTGTGCGTCTCGCCCGCGTCGCTTCAGGTGGCGTGAGAATTCGGGCGGAATAATGACTCCGGCAGCAATTCGTCCTTGATCGAGCAGTCGAGGCACGTTCACATTTGCGCCCTGAGCAGCTAGATGGAATTTATTCGTGCGCTCAAACGTGGCAATGTATTCTCGACTGATG
>NZ_JACJPG010000285.1 GCF_014695955.1 Leptolyngbya sp. FACHB-36
GCGAAACCGTAAGTGGCACTGGAACCCGCAAGCGTGTGCAGCAAGTGATGCAGCGTGCGACTTGTTTCGCCGCTCCACACCGGGGATAGCTGGTTCCAACCAGCTTCGATCGCCTGCAATTTACTTTCAAGGCGCTGCACGTATTCCTGTCGGAGTTGAGCCAACTGCGCTTGAATGAGCTCGGAAGTCTTAGGCATAAAACTGTTGCCACATGCCGCGAATCGTTACAGGCAGAGTCATTGGGTCAAACGGCTTGGCAATAACATTCAGCGCACCCAAGGCTTTGTAGTAAGCCACTTCATGAGTTTGAATTTTGGCAGTCATAAAAATAATTGGGATATTACCGATTTCTGGCAGCTGCCGCAGTGCTTTCAGTGTGCTGGGTCCATCCATTCCTGGCATCATCACATCCAACAAAATCAAATCTGGGGCAAATTGTGGTGCCGTCTCCAGCGCTGTTGTTCCTGAGCTGCAAATTTCGACTGTGAATTTGCCGACTGCGACTAGCGCAATGCGGGCGATCGATTGAATATCCGGGTCATCTTCAACAAACAGAATCCGATTCAGGGTGGGAAGTTCCATGAGAAGTCTCCTGAGCTAATCACAGCAACGAATAGGGAGTCAGGTAAGGCTGTAGCCAACCAGGGATTTGATTGTGTGCAGTAGCTCTTGATTTGAGGTGCGCGATTTTACGAGCACAGTCGTTGCGTCTCGTGCTGTTTCAGCGCTGACCTCTTGCGCTGAGAACAGTACCACTGGAGTCGGCAACCCAGTTTGAGCATTGATAATTGGCAGCAGTTCCAGTCCAGACCCATCCGGTAGACTAAGATCGAGCAGAATCAAGTCAAAGGTTTCGGTGTCTAGTTTCTGCTGTGCCTGCTGCAAACTTGCAGCGTGACAAATTTCAGCATCGTGCTTCAGCAGTAACGCAATGACTTGAACTAAATCGGAATTGTCCTCGATGTGCAGAATCTTTGGCTGCGGATTTTGGCTCTGGACTACCGCTTGTTTGCAAACGGTTACGAGTCGCGACTGGTCGATCGGCTTATCCAGCCAGTCAATCACGGCAAATTCTGCGTCTCCAATTTCTTCGCGTCCCTGCTGAGCTTTTGCAGAAACGACGACGATCGGCAGCGATCGCGTGGAGTTTTGCAGTCGCAGTTCTCGTAGCAGCGAAATTCCGTCCTGTCCGGGTAGTGCTAAATCGAGGGTCATCGCGTGGTAAGGCCGTTGGGACAAGCGTTGCTTTGCAGCTTGAGCACTATGGACAATATCGACGCAAAATCCTTCCTGCTGCAACATCATCTTTAGCAGCATAGAAATGTCAGAGTCGTCTTCGCAAACGAGAATTCGAGGCGCGTGACCTAGCTCAGGCAAGCGAGTGAAGCGATGGTTCTCAGGCAGCAAACAGAACGGCAACCACTCTGGAAGATCGCAGTAGAAGGTTGTACCACTGCTGGAATCGCTGTCAAAGCTGAGTTGTCCGCCAAGCCGTTCCATAATGGCTTTGGCGATGCTTAAGCCTAAGCCGGTCCCTCCCTTTTGGCGCGAGTCCGAAGAATCTGCCTGAGCAAATTTTTGGAAAATGCGATCGCGAAATTCCTCTGGAATGCCAGATCCCTGATCGTGCACACTCACACGCAGAAATCCACTGTATCGAGTAACGGCTACTCGCACTTGGTGATTCACAGGTGAGAATTTTGCGGCGTTCGAGAGCAGATTTGTGAGTACCTGAATTAGCCGCTCGCCATCGACGTTGACAATTGCTCCGGGCTGGGTATGCATTAATTCCAGCGTCACATTCAGCTGCTCGGCGTAGGCGCGGGTGGCTTCGATCGCTTGCTCTACTAGCGGCATCAACTCCGTTGGCTTCAGCGAGAAATTCATCTTACCGGACTCGATTTTTTCGATGTCCAAAATGTCGTTGATCAGCAGAATCAATCGTTCGCTGTTTTTGTAGCCGATGCTGATTAACTCTGTTGCTTCGGCAGGAATATCTCCAGCAATGCCGCCGAGGAGCAATCCGAGAGAACCGCGAATGGAGGTTAACGGCGTGCGAAGTTCGTGGCTGACGGTGGAGACAAATTCGTTTTTTAATCGATCGACTTTTTTGCGATCGCTGATGTCCCGAACGATCGCCAGCACCTCGTCCTTCCCGTTGACCACAAGTCGCACTTCTAGGTCGCACGGCTTGCCGCTTTCTAGTTGATGTTCAAAGACTTGAGTCACTCCCGTTTTCAGCGCTTGGTTCAGATGCGTCATGATCTGCTGCGCGACTTCTACTGGAAGCACGTCAGTAAGCCGTGTGCCAATCACCGCATCGGGCAGCGACTGACAGAACGTGCTCGGTTTACAGTCTAAGTACGTGCCATCACGATGAATTCGGTAGATTGCGTCGGGAAGGGCGTCAAGCAACACGCGGCTTTTGGCATCGCTCTGGCGCAAAATTTCGCTTTGGCGTAAGGCTTCTTCTGCCTGCTTTTGCTCGGTGACATCGATCGCCACGCTAATTGCCCCAACGATCGCGCCTTCGGGACTAGTCTGGGGAGAGTGCCGCACGTCTAAAATGACGCCGTCGTGTTCGATGGTGGACGTAACTGTTTTGCCAGCTAGCGCCTGACACATATCTTCAATAAGGGTTGGCAGGTGAGCATAGGCCTCAACGATCGGGCAACCGACCAGCGTCGGAGAGGCTCCTCCCAACCGATGCAGAATCGTTCCCGTACACAGTGTCACGATACCCGCCTGATCCGTCGCAATCAGCGCGATCGACGCACTAGACACCATTGCCTGAAGCCGCTCTTGACTAGATCGCAGCGCTGCCGCCATTGCCTGTCGCTCTGCTAGTTCAGTTTGCAGTTGGTTCACCAGGCTTGCTTGCTGAATGGCGATCGCAATCACGGTACTCAGCTGCTTTAGTAGGTCCACCTCCCAGGCTTGCCACTGCCGAGGAGCGCGGCAGTGATGTGCAATCAACAGTCCCCAAAGCTGATCTTGGTGCAGCACAGGCACGACCAAATTTGCCTGCACGTCCAGTCCTACTAGTAGCTCTCGATGGCAAGGCGCGATCGATGCTGTTTGAATGTTTTCAAGGCTTAGAGTGCGACCGTCACGATAGCGGTGAACATACTCCCCCTGAAAGCACGCATCGTGAATACTCATGCTCAGAATGCTGAATCTCGGGTCAACCACGGATTCCACCACGACCTTTCCGGTCCAGTTTGGCTGGAAAAACTGATATAGGATGACGCGGTCCGTATCGAGCAGTTGCCGTACTTCCTTAACGGCGGTCTGCAGCACGTCGTCCAGGTTGAGCGAGCTACGCACCCTCTGAGCGATGTCGGAAAGCAACTGCTGTCGCTGCACTAGCTGACGTAGCGACGTCTCCGTGTTGGTCGCCTGCCCAGATTCGACGGAATGAGTGTTCATGAATGTTTACAGGAAAGTCGAAAGCAGCTCTACACAGCGTTCCCAAAACAGCGATCGCTGCATCAAGTCTGCAAGTTGAGCCATTTAGCACCATCTTTAGCGGTGCCTAAATGGCTACTGGCGAATTTTCTGCTGATTGCGGGCACGATAGGCGGAGCAGTGATAGTTAGGACGCGATCGTTTAACGCGCCAGCTAACCGAATCACCAACGATCGTGAATTGAAGGTTGTCCAGCAGAATTTAGTCCCTGAAAACGGTTAGGTGCCTCAAATTTTGTAGACCCAGACACTCCATCACATTCTGTCTATGGGCAGGAGCAAAGCCAGAACAAACGAACTATAATTCGAGCATTGCTCGGCGGAAATCCTATGCAGCTTCCTCAACCACACGCCAACCTCTTCCGCTACATCGAGGACTACCAAGCAACATACAGCAATTGTCCGTCGATCGACGAAATGATGGCGGCGATGGGGAAGTCTCGTAGTTCCATTCAGAACAGCCGCAAATACTTGGAGCAGCACGGCTACATTGAAACCATTCCCGGTCGAAAGCGCAACATCCGCGTTCTGAAGCCGAGCCGTAAAGGAATTCCAGTTTGGGGAGAAATTGCCGCTGGATATTTGAGCCAGCCTTGCACTACCCCAGAAGAGTATTTGCCCCTAGAAGCTCCCGGTCTCAACTCCAGCGATTTCTTTGCGCTGCGAGTGGCAGGCGACAGCATGATCGGCGACAAAATTTTTAATGGGGCGTTCGTAATTTTGCGCCGAGTGCCTGATGGGTACCGTCCAGCTAACGGTGAAGTGGTGGCTGCATTTGTCGAAGGGCACGGAACTACCCTGAAACGGTTTTATCAGGATGGCAGCATTGTAATTTTACAGCCCTCAAATCCTGAATATGACCCAATTCCGCTCGATCTGCGCGAACAGATGTTGCAGGTTCAAGGTGTGTTTGAAGCGACCTGGTACAGCGAGCGAAAGCCAAAGCAGTAGGGAAATCCGATCCTCTGAAGCGGAAAGCCCAATTGACCTAGAATAGGAGCGATCGCCGACAATCGACGATCGAACATCATCCTTACACGGCACCAGACCCATGACAACGATTCTGGAAAAAGGCAATATCAGTATCCATACTGAGAACATTTTTCCCATCATCAAAAAGTGGCTGTACTCGGATCACGAAATTTTTCTCCGGGAGCTGGTTTCCAACGCCGTAGACGCCATCCAAAAGCTGAAAATGGTGTCTCACTCCGGCGAGTTCTCTGGGGAATTGGGTGAGGCTGAGATTGTGATTACGATCGACAAAGCTGCCAAAACCTTGTCAGTGTCTGACACAGGAATTGGCATGACGGGCGACGAAGTCAAAAAATACATTAACCAGGTTGCTTTCTCCAGCGCCGAAGAGTTTGTGGAGAAATACAAAGCCAGCACCGATCAGCAGATCATCGGGCACTTTGGATTGGGCTTTTATTCATCGTTTATGGTGGCGGCGCAAGTTGAGATTGATACGCTCTCCTACCGAGCTGGGGCACAAGCGATTCACTGGTCCTGCGACGGCTCCACCGAGTTTGAGTTGAGTGATTCTAGCCGCACCAGTCGAGGCACTACCGTAACGCTGCATCTCCAAGATGAGGAGCAGGAGTACCTGGAAGCGTATCGCATCCGCCAACTGATCAAAACCTATTGTGATTTCCTTCCGGTGCCGATCAAGCTGGAGGTGAAGGAGACACCCAAGGAGGGCGAGGAGTCCAAAGAAACCGAGGAGCCAAAAGCACCAGAGCAAATCAATCGCCAAAAGGCACCCTGGAAAGAATCGCCCAGCAGCCTTAGCAAAGAAGATTACCTGGAGTTCTACCGCTACCTGTATCCGTTCCAGGAGGAACCGCTGCTGTGGGTGCATCTCAACACTGACTATCCCTTTGTTGTCAACGGCATTCTTTATTTTCCGAAGCTCAAACCCGATGTAGACACCAGCAAAGGGCAAATTAAGCTGTTCTGCAATCAAGTCTTTGTCAGCGACAACTGTGAGGAAGTTATTCCCAAGTTTCTGCTGCCGCTGCGCGGTGTGGTTGACAGCATAGATATTCCGCTGAATGTCTCCCGCAGCTTTTTGCAGAACGATCGCACCGTTCGTCGCATCGCCGACTACATCGCTAAGAAAGTAGGCGACCGACTGAAGGAGCTTTACCGGGACGATCGAGCAGAATACGTCCGCTGCTGGCAAGACCTCGGCACGTTCGTCAAATTTGGCTCAATCAACGACGACAAATTCAAAAAACAGGTCGAGGATATTCTGATTTATCGCACGACTTGGCAAGGCGTTAGCGAGGAATCAGGAGCGACAACTGAGGCGAAGAGTGAATCGCCCAAAGTAGAAGTACAATCCACCGAGGGTGATGCGTGGCAAGATGTCACCCCTCAAGCTTCTGAGTCCTCACCGCTGGCTTCTGGCTCCTCACCGTCCTATACAACTCTGAAGGAATACTTGGAGCGCAACAAAGAGCGGCATACAAATCGTGTCTTTTACTGCACGGATGAAGTGTCGCAGGCAACCTACGTGGAACTGCACAAGCAGCAGGGCTTGGAAGTGCTGTTCTTGGATTCCTTCATCGATACGCACTTTGTCAGCTTCTTGGAGCGGGAGCATCCCGACGTGAAATTTGCGCGGGTGGATGCGGACTTAGACGAGACGCTGCTCGACAAAAATAAAGACACAGAAATTGTCGATCCAAAGACGAATAAGACTCGCAGCGAACAGATCAAAGATTTGTTCCAGCAGGCGCTGAATAAGCCGAAGCTGACGATTCGGACCGAAGCGCTCAAGTCTCATGATGAGGCGATGCCACCTGCGATCGTGCTGCTTCCTGAGCACCTGCGCCGGATGCAAGAGATGAACGCGTTTCTTCAGCAGCAGGCAGTGCAGTTTCCTGAGGAGCACATTCTGCTGGTGAATACGGCGCATCCGCTGATTCAGAATCTGACGAGTCTGAGCCAAGGTGTGATTTTGCAAGGGGAGGGACAATCGCCCTCCGCAGAGCTGGCAAATCTAATTTGTCACCACGTTTACGACTTGGCGCTCATGGCACAAAAGGGCTTCGACGCAGACGGCATGAAGACGTTTGTGGAGCGCTCAAATCAAGTGCTGACTCGCTTGACCGAGCGCGCCACGAGTTAAGCTGCGACGGGTGCTTGGTGTTTTGAATTAGGTACGTGTGATTCAATCCTCGAAAGCAATGCAAAAGGGGCGATCGCTAACTAGCGATCGCCCCTTTTGCTGTCATTTGCCGTTGAGCGTCACGAAACGCCCCGCAGTTTGCGCGTGTTCTCGACGAGGCTTTGCGCGAAGCGATCGAATCGCTCAGACAATTTGGCGTCTAATAGTTTGCCATCGGGTCCAAAGGCTTGCCAAGCTTGAGCGATCGCCACCTGCTCTGGAATCACCCACGCATTCACCCAGCGCATGATTAGCCGCATGTCGTTGAGGGCGTTGCTATTTGGCTGTCCACCCAGCACGCTGATCAGTCCAGCAACTTTGCCTCCAAGCTGATCAAAGCTCATCAGGTCGAGCGCATTCTTTAGAACGCCACTGACGCTGCCATGATATTCAGGCGTTGCCAAAATAATGCCGTCTGCTTGATGAAAGGCATCCTGTAAGCGTTTGACATCTGGATAATCTGGATGACTGTTGCCACCGTCGCAGAAGGGTAAATTCAACGTGCGCAGATCGAGAATTTCTACGTCTGCGCCCAGTGCTTCGATTCGCTGAGCCGCTAAATTCAACGCCTGCTGACTGTGGGAGTCCGATCGCAAGCTGCCTGCCATGCCGATAATTCTAACCATAGCAAAAGGGGTCCTCTAAAACGGGAGAGTGCAACGTTAAGACACCGAAAACTGAATTAAACTAAGCTTGGCAATGAATATCAAACTCATAACGAGTATGAGTTAATCATAGCGAGATTGCTTTATAGCTGTCAACTCAATGAAGTGGTGGGTCAGAGCGAACGCATCTAAGTTTGATTTGGCTAGGAGGGTGGAGCGATTAATCCGCAATTACCTGTACGAGCACCAACTTCTCTGGTTGCCCAAAGTCACTCCTTAAAGCTGGATAGGTTCAGCCTTGTTCAGGCTGACTGAAAATTTAGCTAACAACCCCACTTCGTACCGATCGCATAGAAGTTGTCTGCTAGGCATTAAGGCATCTACGGCGGGTGATTGGAATCGTTAGCTAAAACATTCGGGTAGATGCTTTAGCGGCGGTTGCCCTGGATAGTTGGTCTTAGTCCTACTGAGCTGCTGAAACTGCTGCTTCAATCTCGCGCGGGTAAATTAACCACGCCCGCTCTTGTGAGTGCGTTAAGGTTTGAACCAGCGGTGAGAGTTGACTGATTTCTGCTAAACCGATCGTCGTTTGAACTTTGATGCCGCGCTGATACAGCGTATATCCTCGGCTGAGTGAGACTCTTAACCC
The DNA here is from genome assembly GCF_014695955.1 of Leptolyngbya sp. FACHB-36. Taxonomy (GTDB): domain Bacteria; phylum Cyanobacteriota; class Cyanobacteriia; order Leptolyngbyales; family Leptolyngbyaceae; genus FACHB-36. The sequence continues at coordinate 7,894 of NZ_JACJPG010000285.1, forward strand.
TGCATAGCGGTGAGCATCCCAGCCCATGCCTGTCAGCCAATAGTGCGCTTTGTCTAGCAGGAGTTGGCGCTGATCGGGGTTTAAGCTAGTGATATCTAGCGCTTTGAATAAATCACGATCGACGTACCGCCGACACAAATCCGCTAGTACGCCATCGGAATGCTGCTGCCACCGCTGTAGGTGATACATAAACATTCCATCATCAGCAGCCAGATAATCACTAAGGGCAAGCGCGTTGCAATTGCTTAACAGCCACGCCTGCACAATTGAATCGGCATCCAGCGCTTCAGCTTTTAGCAATTCCCGGGCGCGGACGATCGCCTGCTCTAGAATCCACGTCGCCGCAATATTCTTTTGGTGGTTGTACACCTGTGCGTACATAAAGTAGCGCACGATCAAGTAGTGCTCTACCGCTGCCATCCCCTTTCGCGCCACTACAAGCTGCTGCGATACAGGGTCGTAGCGCATTGCCATCAGAATCCGATCCAGATCGATTTTGCCGTAGGAGGCACCTGTAAAGTAGCTGTCGCGCATCAGGTAGTCGAGGCGATCGCAGTCGAGCTGGCTGCTCACCAGTTGCCAAATCAGCGGAACTGGATACAGGTGGTGATATACCTGCACAATTCGATCGACTAAGTCCGATTGGACGGTATCTAGCGCGTCTCGGATAGGAGCCGATTCTTGTAAAATTCGCTCAGTCCAGTGTTCATGCTGGCTACCAAAGATTTCTTCCCCTGTGTGGCTAAAGGGACCATGCCCAATGTCGTGTAGCAGCGCAGCACAAAGCACCACAGGGCGATGGGGTTGCAGTTGCGGGTAGGCTTTGGCGATGCGATCAAAGGCACGCCTCGCGATCGCCATCACACCGATCGAATGCGTGAAGCGAGAACTCTCTGCGCCATGAAACGTCAGACTAGCGGGACCTAACTGCCGCACTCGCCGCAGCCGTTGAAATGCGGGTGTGTCAATCAGCCGGATGAGCAGCGCTTCCGTAGGGTCGCTGCTGCTCAGAGCGATCGCGCCGTGGAGGGGGTCGTGATAGGTTCGCTCAAGGTTTGGCAGCACTAGATTCAGGCAGCACCAGCCGCTACTGTTGAGTAGTTCACTAGCTGTTCTACAGCAGCGCGGTACTGGTTGTCTGCATCCGTGCCAACTTGATTGAGAGAAATGGGATCCAGTGCAACGGTGATATCGGGCGCGATGCCTAATCTGTTGATGTCGTTGTGATTAGGCGTTTCGTACTTGGCGACCGTTACTGCGATGCCTGCTCCATCCGACAAATCAAACAGAGATTGAATCAAGCCTTTGCCGAATGTGCGCTCTCCCACGATCGTGGCGCGATTATTGTCCTTCAGCGCCCCTGCCAAAATTTCGCTGGCGCTTGCCGTTCCCTGATTCACAAGGACAACTAGAGGGTCGTCGGTAATTGCCTGACCGGTGGCTTCAAAGCTGCCGAGCACGCCCTGACGATTTACGGTGTAAACGATCGTGCCGCTGTCAAGCCACAATCGCGCGACTTCGATTCCCGCTTGCAGCAGTCCGCCCGGATTGTTTCGTAAATCCAGTACGTACGCTTCGGCTCCCTGAGACTCTAATCGGTGGATGGCATGGGCAACTTCCATCGTGGCATTCGCGTTGAACTGGCTGAGGCGGATGTAGCCGACGCTGAGCGGCGGTCCACCTGCTGGATTGGCCTGCGTGCGTAGGTCAGCAATCACCGGATTGAGCGCAATGCGATCGCGCACCACGTCTAGCTCCATCGCTTCGCTACCGTCCCGCTCCACCATCAGCCGAACGCGACTTCCGGCAGGTCCGCGCATTCGCTCCGCCGCTTCGTCTAAACCCAGCCCGGAAGTGGGGGTACCGTCAATACCCAGGATTGCGTCAGCAGGTTGGATGCCTGCATGATCGGCAGGCGATCCAGCAATGGGGGAAATGACGCGAATCTTACCGTCCTTATCCAGCGCGATTTGCAGCCCAACTCCAGTCAATTCACCAGACGTATTGGTCTGCAAGCTGCGGTACTGATCAGGCTTCAGCAACCGCGTGAACGGGTCACCCAAACCTGCTAACATCTGCTGCGCAGCGGTGTAAGCCTGTTCTCGATCGGCTAAGGGCTGCTTCAGCGCTTTCTGGCGAATCAGCCACCAGTTCTGGTTGTTGAACGTGTCATCCACGTACGCTCGATCAACGACGCGCCAAACTTCCGCCAAAAACTTCTGTTCATCAGTGAGCGCATAAGCGGCAGGTGCAAGCCAGCTAAGCGTCAGCATGATGACCATCAGCAGAACACTCAGCCGTTTTGCCCAAGAAATGCAGTGATTCATAGTAAAAATTTTAACCGCTCGCGTTAGAACGTTCCCAGCTAGACCAATGCAACGACGATCGATTCGGGTTAACAGAACGTTGTCTTAGATTAAGAATTCTACTGACTGATCTCCTGTTAGGGCAAGGTCCTGCTATCCCCGTCCAGCGAGAGATGGCACGCCTGGATTATTCAGTTTCAAAGGTGAAATCAGCCTAGTAGCTATGTTACATTCGTTATGAACAGCAATACATTTTTGGGAATTCTTGCTTCATGTTCACTAAGCAGGTAACCGGCTCGAAAGCCTATCAGTGGTTTAACGAGCGGCTAGAGATTCAGGCGCTCGCGGATGACATCAGCAGCAAGTACGTTCCGCCCCACGTCAATATTTTTTATTGTTTCGGCGGCATTACGCTGGTGTGCTTTTTGATCCAGTTCGCTACTGGATTTGCGATGACGTTTTATTACAGACCCACCGTTGCAGAAGCCTTCACGTCAGTGCAATACCTGATGAACGAAGTCAACTTCGGCTGGCTGATTCGCTCCATTCACCGCTGGTCTGCCAGCATGATGGTGCTGATGATGATTCTGCACGTCTTCCGAGTGTACTTAACCGGCGGCTTCAAGAAGCCTCGTGAACTAACCTGGGTGACAGGTGTTGTGCTGGCGGTAATCACGGTGTCATTTGGTGTAACAGGCTACTCTCTGCCTTGGGACCAAGTGGGCTACTGGGCAGTCAAGATCGTGTCGGGCGTTCCCGAAGCGATTCCCGTTGTTGGCACTCTGATTGCTGATTTACTACGGGGTGGTGCTAGCGTGGGTCAATCTACGCTGACTCGCTACTACAGTGCGCATACCTTTGTGCTGCCTTGGCTAATCGCCGTCTTCATGCTGCTGCACTTCCTGATGATTCGGAAGCAAGGCATTTCCGGTCCCCTGTAAGAGCTTGCTGACCAAGATTGACTCTTAGGTTGGAAGCCGCTACGGTGGTCTCAACGTTAGTATTCTACTGATTGCTTCAATTCCCGACCTGCTGACTTTAACCGATAAGGAGAGCGCGTTTAACGATGGCTACCGTTAAAAAGCCGGATCTGAGCGATCCTCAACTGCGTGCAAAGCTGGCGAAAGGCATGGGTCACAACTACTACGGTGAACCCGCTTGGCCCAACGACCTGCTGTACATTTTCCCGGTGGTAATGCTGGGTACACTTGCCCTCTGCGTTGGTTTGGCAGTGCTAGACCCTGCGATGGTAGGTGAGCCTGCAAACCCCTTCGCCACACCGCTGGAAATTCTACCGGAGTGGTATCTGTACCCCGTGTTTAACATTTTGCGCGTCGTGCCCAACAAGTTGCTGGGTGTGGTGCTAATGGCATCGGTTCCCCTGGGTCTGATTGTGGTGCCCTTTATTGAAGGCATCAACAAGTTCCAAAACCCCTTCCGTCGTCCTGTGGCAATGACCGTTTTCCTGTTTGGAACGCTGGTGACGCTGTGGCTTGGTATTGGCGCAACCTTCCCAATCAGCAAGGCGCTGACTCTCGGTTTGTTTTAACACCAACGCATTCTTTGCGAGCACTCACTGAATTCTCTATTGGGACGGGTCCCGTGAGTTCGGTGAGTGTTTGTTTTTCCACCTTTATCAAGGCAGATTAAGAGATTCAAGATCTGGTCGATCGCGGCGGAAAATGGCATCAGGTTGAAGTGAGGATATCCCCTCGATTGTTCTGGACATCTGGTATTTAGCTGCGGGACAATCGCTTACTAGGATAGAGATACTAGAACGAGGCATTGTTGGAGACCGCCGTGAATCAACACAGCTTAAAGAATCTTCAGATTGGGCTTAGTGAGGCGAGCCGTCTACTGCTTCCATTTGCGGTCATATGGCTGTTAGGGGCAATTGGCTTAGGCTGGCTAGTCAAGTCATTTTTTATCGTGCTTGGACTACTTCTAATCACGCCAGCACTTGCCTTCTTTGGATTTCGCTGGTGGCTAAGGAGAAATGTGGTTCAGGCAGGTTGTCCGGTTTGCCATTATGAGTTCGCGAGTTTAAATAAAACAGAATTTCGCTGCCCTAGCTGCAACGAGTCACTGCGAGCAGAAAATGGGCAGTTTAATCGTTTAACGCCACCGGGCACGATCGATGTCAGTGCAGTGGAAGTTTCTGTCCAGGTGATTGAGGAATAGCAAAGGAAGGACAAGAGAAAGGGGCAGGTCGATCGACCTGCCCCTTTCTCTTCTAACAGCGTTACTAATCCAGCGCTACCAATCAGTTGCGAGAGATGGACAAGCTGTAGGGATGTTGACCATTGCTGCGATCTCCGACATAAACCGAGTACGCGCCTTTGCTCCAGCGTCCAGGAATTTCAACTTTGCCGCCAGAGTAGCTATCGGCTGGAACGCAAAAGGTTTGTCCAGAAGCGCTACGAATCAGCAGAGCCGGTTGCCCCTGAGATTGCAGCGTGAAGCGCAAATTCACATCTTCAGCTACTTGAACGACGTGATTGGGAGATGCTGCAATATGTCCAGCACAGCCGCTGTCAACTTTGCTACCTCCAGAGGTACCGCTTACCTGAACCGGTGCAGACGCTGGGGTAATGACGATCGATTGGCTAACCGCTGCCCCTGCCGTTCCAAGGGCTACTACCAAAGCGGTTGGAAGTGCGAGCCATTGCTTGAGTAAATTCATAACCTCACCTCCACCCAGAAAGATTGACTAATTACAGTATCGCAAGTTACAACGGCAACTCCCATTGCCATAGTCCTGTTCGTTGAGTGTCACTGTGCCTGAAGGCTATTGAAAGATTTCCTCTCCTTAATTCTATGGAATCGGCACCGATTGTAGCAGTCGATCAATAATCGGTTTTGCTCGCCGTCCACCAATGGGAATCATGCGATGTGGCAGTACATGCGGTGCTAAGTACTTTACATCATCAGGAATTGCATAGTCTCGGTCCTGTAGGAAAGCAAGCGCTTGCACAGCGCGGAACAAGGCGACTGCTCCCCGTGGGCTAATGCCTAGAGTAATCTCTTCGTCCTCGCGGGTCGATCGCACGAGCGACAACATGTACTGTTGCAGCGATGCTTCCACTTTTACCTGCGAACACAGCCGCTGCAACCCTCGCACATCTTCCAGCGAAATACAGGGTTGCAGCTCTCGCGGTTCCGAGCCAGTTTGCAGCCGCTGCAGCATTTGTAGCTCTTCTGCCTCGGTTGGATAGCCAAGCGTCAGCGACAGCATGAAGCGGTCCATCTGCGCCTCCGGCAGCGGAAAAGTGCCTTGATACTCGATCGGATTCTGCGTGGCAATGACAAAAAACGGAGTGGGAACCTGGCGAGATACCCCATCTACTGTAACCTGATGCTCCTCCATCACTTCTAGCAGAGCTGACTGGGTGCGAGGAGTGGCGCGATTGATTTCATCCGCCAGCAGCACGTTGGCAAACACGGGACCTGGCATAAACTCGAACTCGCCAGAGCGAGGATTCCAGATGTTGGTACCTGTCACATCGGTCGGTAATAGATCGGGTGTGCACTGGATGCGCTGAAACTTGCCATCGATCGATTTCGCCAGCGACTTGGCTAATAGCGTTTTGCCGACGCCCGGAACATCTTCTAGCAGCGTGTGTCCGCCTGAGATCAGCGCCACCATGACGAGTTGAATTGCGTCCTGTTTACCGACGATCGTCTGACCTAAATTCTCGGTTAGCTGCTCAATACGGTCTCTCATACAGACGACGGTTCCTTAACCGATTGGACTGTCTTCCAGTATGCCCGCAGAACTCTGCAGCGTCATAACTGCTCGCCTTCAGTGAGGCGAGCAGCAAATAGCGCTCTAGCAGAGTCGCAATCTGCCTGGATCTGAGCTTTCAGGTCGTCTAACGAGGCGAACTTTTGCTCTGGTCTGAGAAACTTTTCCAGGCTCACTCGCAACGTTCGCCCGTACAGGTCACCAGACCAGTCGAGTAGGTGAACCTCGATCGTCTGACTTGTCCCATTAATTGTGGGACGATTACCCAGGTTCATGACGCCGATCGCAGGCTGTAGCAACTCCGCCTGTTCGGTCTCGTAAACTTGAACCTGCACGGCATAAACCCCCAAGCTGGGTAGAAATTTTTCCGCTGGGAGCTGAAGATTAGCTGTAGGAAACCCGATGGTTCTTCCCAACTGCTGCCCTTGAACGACCTGTCCCACAAGCTCGTAGGAGCGTCCCAAATAGCAGTTGGCGATCGAAAGATCACCCGTTTGCAGCGCCTGACGAATTGCAGAACTGCTAATGCGCTCTCCATCAAGGAGTTGAAGCGGAGCGATCGTCACATCAATGCCAAAAGCAGCGCCAATAGCCTGCAAGCCCGTGGCGGTTCCGGTTCGCTCTCGCCCGAAGCAGAAATCCATGCCAACGCTGATCCGCACTGCTTGAAGGCGCTGCACCAAAATAGATTGAACAAACTGCTCTGGCGTTAAGCTTGCTAAATCGCGATCGAAGGGTAGCAGCACCAACTGCTCAACGCCCAACTGCTGCAACTGCGCCACCTTTTCGCTTAGCGGCGTTAGCAGCGATCGCGACTGACCCGTAAAAAACTCTCGTGGGTGAGGGTGAAAGCTAACTACCGTCGAATAGAAGCGTGGACTGTCACCTGGACGCGCCGCCAGTACAGGCTGAACTACCTGCCGATGCCCTCGATGGACCCCATCAAAGTTTCCTAGGGCAACAGCAGTTGGAGTAAGAACAGTCGCTAGCGATGAAGTGACCCACACGCTTTACAGTTTGACACACAAGGTCAATGCTGCACAACGAAGATAAGGTACACAATAACCAATGTTGCTTGTCTAATTGATTCAGGGATGCTCTCAGTCTGCTGCAACAGTCTTTTAGCGCTGGTTAACTGTTGTGGCAAGCGTAGTAAGCAGGGCTTGAAGCGCCTGTGCTGTCGCGAGATCTGTAACCTCACCCTTGCTGTTTAACTTAGCGGAGACAGCAGGAATACACAGGATTGCTCCTTCAACAATCTCTGCCATCATGACCCGGAGGGTCTGTACCAGCGAGGTACTTGCTTTGTCACCACCATCCGGCGATGGCGATGCGCTAATCACCGCCGTGGGCTTATTCATAAATTCACCCGATGACACGATCCAATCCAGTGCGTTCTTTAAAGCACCTGGGACACCGTGGGCATATTCAGGCGTACAGAAAAGTACGCCCTCCGATCGCTTGAGTTGATCGCGCCAGTTCCTAACTGAAGCAAGCACCTCATCTCCATCAAGTTCAGGATTGAAGTGTGGAAGACTGCCAAGCCCATCGTAAATTGAAATGGTCATGCTATCCGGTGCTAATGCACTTGCCGCATGCAACAGGGCTGTATTAGAAGAACTAGCACGAAGGCTGCCTGAGATTGCCAAGATTTTCGCCATGCATTTGATCTCCTGGAGATCCCGTTGCTTTACAGTGTTGTGTCGTCAAAAAGATGATGCTAATAGAGCTGTGACCAACTGACTGTCTTAACCAAATTGGTAGGTGCGATCGCCGCGCGTCTTATTCCAATAGTTTCTAACGATACCATTATGCCCGTGCATTTACTTAGAAAATTAGCTAAACTGCACTTAGTGTGAACTTATTCAACCGTGTTAGCTATGAACAACAGCATGAGTCAGCAACTTGGGTTTCGGGCAGGGCAAGTTGTCCTCGTACCCCACAACGGTTGTCGACGGCGCGTTCAAATTCGCAACGTCAAGATTGATGCCGTTACTACCTGGCTGGTCTATTTTGTCGATCGCACCCCTTACCGCTGTCCGGCGAAGTTTGCCCGACCTGTATTCTAATACGACTGCTTAACGCGATCGTCGGCTTAGCGGCTCCCGGTTAGCCGTCGATCGTGGTTGCAGGCGGTTGGGAAAATCGCTTTCGTCGTAAATCTCACCGACTAACTCCTCCAAAATGTCTTCCAGCGTCACCAGCCCAACCGTACCGCCGTACTCGTCTACCACGATTACGATGTGCAGACGGCGCTGTAGCATGTCCTTTAGAAGATCTGCTAAGCGTTTGGTTTCTGGCACGTAGATGGGCGGGTCCATTGCCTCAGTTACAGGTCCATTGGTTACCCCTGCTTTCTGCAGCACATTTAGCTGTTGGAGCACCCGCTTTAGGTGAACCATACCGACGATCTCATCCTTCGATTCCTCTTGAACCGGAATCCGTGAGTACCCTGTTTCCAAACACAGGTCCACCAAATCACGCAGCGTTGCTTCACGGGAGATCGTCCGCATCGCAATTCGCGGCTTCACAACGTTTCTTGCGCTCAGCTTGTCGAACATCAACGCCTTGTTTAGCAGTTGGTGCTTGTCGAGGTCCAGTTGCCCCTTACCGCCGAGAATTTCAATCATTAACTGCAAGTCTTGCAGCGACTCGCCCTGCTGTACCACCTCACTCTGGAAGGTCCGAATTGCAAACTGGGTAATCGATTCAAACAGCCAGATGATGCCTAACAAGGACAGCAGACGCGACAGCCAAAAAATCGGATGCACAACAAGGGTGAAGATTGGCATCACATTGTTAATTGCCAGTGATTTGGGCACAATCTCGGCGAAGGTCAGAGTCAGAAAGGTAATGACAAACGTCGCAATCACGATCGCCTGATTGCCGCCAAACCAAAGGCTGAAGAGGTTGCTGGTTAAGATCGCAGCAAAATTATTGACGAAAGTTTTTCCCACCAGCAGCGTGGTGATGAATCGCGGTCGATTATTTACCACTAGGGTGAACAGACGATCGGGATCGCCCTGCTCTTTAATCAGCGCTTTAAGCTTAAGGTTATCCAGAGCCGTAAGCACTGTTTCTGATCCTGAGAAAAATGCGGAACACATCAGCATCAGGAGCAACGCAACGAGGTCAGCCCGAACGCCTCCAAGCAGCGGACTAAAATCCGAAGCAGCCAGCAGATAAGACGAGATATGTAGAGTCACGAGATGTCCTGGGCGATGCAGAAGGTTCGCAGGCGCTATTTGGTTGATGATAACGTCCTTACCATTGGAGATTCATCTGAATTTAGGTAGTAATGAATTACACGGATTGCAGAATTCGGGTGAGACACGGGAACAACCCGTTGGGGATCGCGTCCAAGCCTCTGTACTGCTAGAAATTAGCCTGTGTCAAAAATAGAGCAGCAGTTCTGTATGATGAGGAGAGCGATCTCTGCGGACCGCTGAATTTGATACTTTTGGAGATTCCGATATGCTCACCTTAAAAATTGCCGTCTATATTGTGGTCGGGTTCTTCGTTGCTCTATTTTTCTTTGGCTTTCTATCTAACGACCCTGCGCGTAACCCCAATCGTCGGGATTTGGAATAAGCAGACGGTCGTTGACCACTCAGAGCAACATCAGGGGCAGTAGATGACTGCTGCCCCCGGTTTTTCGTGTGGCAGTATTGGTAAGCCGTCAGTTCGTATTGTTTGTGCTGAAGTATGCCGTATTTGGCTCCGCCACCTGATCATCCTGCGTCGATCGCGACTCCTGTCTGCCAACAGACGGATTGCCATTCTTTAACGGTAGCGTCTGAGCCTGACTCAGCCCAAGCGATCCCCACCCGCGCCCTTGCCCGCCCCACACCTCCCGAAATCTTTGCACCAGAACGATCGCCTGCTCAAGTAACCGTTGGTGATTTCTCCCAGCAGCAAGGAGAATCCAGTGCCGCACTGCTAAACAAGGCAGTTGACGAGCCGATAGACCCCGCGCAGCTCTTTCGTGTAGAGTCTCTGGATCAGCCACCCGATCGTCCCGCTCCAGTCACGTACTCGTTAAAAGCGCGGTCTGGAAACTTGCCTCAGGGGCAAGAAGAGACTGTGCTTAAGGGGCTGGACCAGACGATGGAATTGCTAGATGGTCTTAGAGGAACTCCTACGACGCTGTCAGCGACGCGCCGTAGGTTGCCTGCATCTGTGGTTGGACAGGTGCAATCAACGCCCGATCGCTTGGTCGTTCCCTTAGGACAGCCAGCCCCACTGCCTGATTCTCCGCCCCTATCTCCAACACTGCCCAGCAGCACACCTGCACCCATACCCACTACACCCAGTTCTAGTCCTCCTAGTCCAGGTACACCTAGTCCAAGTGCACCTAGTCCAGGTACACCTGGTTCAAGTACACCTGGCTCAAATACACCCAGTCCCATATTGACGCTGCCGCCCGGCGCGGTTGGCCTCGTTGAGCTAACCGCCGATCGACAAGAATACGACCAAAATCGGCGCATCTTTACGGCTGAGGGTAGAGTGTTGATGCGGTTCCAAGGGACACTGCTGGATGCCGATCGACTGCAAGTAAATCTGCTCAATCGTAATGCAGTTGCCGAGGGCAATGTGGCGCTGACTCGCGGGAGCCAAGTGTTGCGCGGTCAGCGGCTAGACTTCAACTTCGTTCAAGGTAGCGGCACCGTTTTTGCTGCGCGAGGCGATATCTTCTTGCCGTCTACCAGTTCAGACTTTGGTGCTCCCTTGCAGAACGACGCTGCCGCTGGAACCGCGCTCCCGCGTCCAGTTAGCGATCGTGTGACTGCCGCCCAGCCAACGCAAAACGTAACCAATCCGGGTGGATTCTCGACTGGCATTGGCTTGGGGCGAGATATTCGTCGGATTGCCGGAGCGCTGCCCATTGGTGGTGCAGTGCGACGGTTGCGGTTTGAGGCAGAGCGGCTGGACTTTACTCCCGATGGCTGGGAGGCACAAAATATCCAAATCACCAACGATCCCTACTCTCCACCGCAGCTGGTGCTGAAAGCACCGCGGGCAAAATTAACGCGGCTGTCACCCCTGCGCGATGAACTGCGTGCAACCCGTCCGCGACTCGTGTTCGACCAGCGCGTTGCCATTCCGCTGATTTCGCGGGTTGTATTCGATCGTCGCCAGCGCCCGCCTGCTCTTGTCCGGATTGGTTTTGATGATGGAGAGCGAGGTGGATTATTTGTTGAGCGGACGTTTGAGCCAATTCGGACAGAAACGGTTCGCTTAAGCCTTACGCCTCAAGTTTACGTGCAGCAAGGGATTTTTAACAGCGGCGGTCCGTTCGATGGCTCGAATTACGGACTAAAGGGAGACGTGGATATCAATCTCGGTCCCCGTACGAGCATTCGCGGCTCAGCTGTGCTGACAAGCTTAGACTTCAGAGAGGTTGAAGACAAGCTGCGGGCAAGCCTCCGAGCGCGGCAGCTGGTTGGCACTCATACGCTGGCCCTGGAATACAGCTATCGCGATCGTCTGTTTAACAACTCCCTTGGTTTCCAAGACGTCCAGAGCAGCTTGGGAGCACTTTTGTTTTCGCCAGTCACGAGGTTAGGCAGTACGGGAATTGATTTAAGCTATCAGGCTGGCTTTCAGAACATCAGCGCCAATACCGATCGCCCCGACTTGCTGGCACCCGTTCGAGACAACGATCGCATTAACTTAAGTCGGTTTCAGGCCGTAGCTGCGATCAGCCGTGGGTTCACGCTCTGGCAGGGACAACCCGCGCCTGCTACTCCCGAGGAAGGATTGCGCTACAGCCCAATTCCAGTAACGCCCTACGTTGGTTTAGGGGTTGGACTAACTGGCGTATTTGGTGCTTACTCCAACGGCGATACCCAGCAAGACCTAATTGCCAGTGTGGGATTGTCGGCTCAGTTCGGCAAGTTCGCTCGCCCTTATCTCGACTACACGGCATTTAATATTAGCTACAGGCAACTCATCGGCAGCGGCGCATCACCATTTTTGTTCGATCGCACGGTGGACGATCGTATCCTCTCAGTCGGAATCACTCAGCAGGTATATGGTCCACTTCGAGTTGGGTTCCAAACGTCGTTCAACTTAGACAACAGTCGCTCAATTAGTACTGACTACATCGTGGAGTACAGCCGTCGCGCCTATGGCATTGTGATTCGCTACAATCCTGTGCTGTCGATCGGAGCGATCGGACTGCGAATCAGTGATTTCAATTGGACGGGCGGCAGCGAGCCATTTGATAGCACCGATGTTACGCCCGTCGAAGGTGGCGTCATCCGCAGACGCGAATAAACTGTTGATATTCCAGTCTTTTAAAGGAAGTCCGGGAGTTGATCGCCGATTCTACTGAGGTCTAGACGTGGGGGCGGTTGCAGGCGCCGTGCGCTGAGAGGCAGGCACCCCCGGTCCAGCAGCCGTTTCGTTAAACCGCTGCGAAACCTGAGCAAACTGATAATTCGTGAAGGTGCTTGCGGTTCTAAAGTGCTGACCAATCAGCGGCAACCCCTTAGTCGCCAACGCTAGCAGTTGGGAATTTTGTCCAAACTGCGCTTCCCGTTGGTACGTTGCTGCATTCTCTAGGTGTGCATTGACGCCGCCTTCGTTCATGAACGCTTGGTTGAACTGCTCACCTGACAATCTAGAGAGCCGCGTCAGCAATGCTTGATACTTAGGACCTGGAGCTGCAGGGAGCCGAACTCCTAAGCTGGGAGCCAGTCGTGTCAGGTCTTGTCTCACCTGCTGCTGCTCGTTGATTTCAGCTTGAGCAAACTGCCGCACGGCGGCGTTGTTCGACTTTTGCAACGCAGCTTGTCCCATCGCAATATTTGCTAGCGCTGCTTCGCCAGCAGTCATCACAAACGCCTGATCGACAGCGTTCACTTGACTATTGCCAGCAGGTGCAGCAGGTGTAGCAGGTGTAGCCGGACGCATCTGAGCAATTGCTGAAGACCCCAAAGACAGAAATAGCCCAACCGCTACGAGCGCGATCGTAATTCCAATTCGTTTAATCATGGCAGTATGTCAAAAGACCAGTGAAGGTTTACCTGAGTGCTCTGTTCGCGACCGCACTAACGTTACAGCCGCTTTGACTTCTGGCGCATAAACGCACCAAGCGGATGTACTAATGCAACATCGCTACACCATCAATGGTGAGTGTTCTACTGCCAAATTCGTCTCTCTTGAGACGTGTTCAAGCCCAGAGTGGCAGCAAGCCAATGAAATTCAGTTGGGGCTAGAGTAGTGCTTTACAATGAGGAGGCAATTGCGATCGTCCAGCGTTCGCGTGTAGCTCAAATTATCGGCAATTCGGTGCATTAGCGTTAAACCCCGCCCACCTTCTGCCTCTGTATTCAGGGTTTTGGGCAATACCTCAAGCTTCTGGCTGAGGTCAAAGGGTCCTCCCTGATCCCAAATCCGGATCTCCAACCGCTCAGTAAACACCTGCACCTCTAAGTCAATCACCACGTCGATCGACTGCCCGATATGAGCATGACGGACCGCATTTGTGAAGCCTTCCGCAAGTGCGAGTTGACACTGTAACCAAACTGGGTAGGACAGAGGAGGATGGTTAAACTGGTCAAACCACGTAAGCACTTGAGTCAACGCATTCAGATCGGTCTTAACTTGAAGATACTCCTGTTGAAGTGGCTGCAACGGTTAAAGATCCTTGATTTGAGAACCTGGAAGTATATGTTGCCAAGATCATGGCATTTATATCAATAGAGTGCCCCAATTGTTTAGATTTGATCGATAGCTAGAGTCTTTTCGTGTCGCCGTCCTTATGCCCACTGTTCTGATTATTGATGATGATCTCGCAACTCAGGTCATTCTCCAGAAGGCGCTTGGAAATCAGGGGTATACCATCGCAGTGGCAGCCGACGGACTCGAAGGTATCGCCAAGGCAAAAGAACTGTGCCCAGCGCTAATTATCTGCGACTGGAATATGCCCCATCTAGATGGGTTAGAAGTCTGCCGCCGCATCAAAGCAGATCCTGCCCTGAGTAGCGCGTTTTTTGTGCTGCTGACAGCTCGATCGGCAATCGAAGACCGCGTGCGCGGGCTCGACAATGGTGCCGATGATTTTTTGGCAAAGCCGATTGAAATCAGCGAACTGCAAGCGCGCGTCCGAGCGGGTCTGCGGCTTCAACGCACCAATCAAGATCTGCAAGCGCAAAAGCGAATGCTGGAATCAGAATTTGCTGAGGCGGCAGAGTATGTACGATCGTTGCTACCCCCGCCAATGCACGGCAGCGTCGCGATTGATTCTCGCTTTATTCCTTCGCGACAGCTGGGTGGAGACTGCTTCGACTACTACTGGCTCGATCCAGATTATTTGGCAATTTACTTGCTGGACGTTTCAGGACACGGGCTTGGAGCCGCCTTGCCGTCGATCGCGGTGCTGAATCTACTGCGATCCCAGTCGATGGACGGCGTAAATTTCTATCAGCCAAACTTGGTGCTGAGCGCGTTGAACGAAGCGTTTCAGATGGACAACCAAAATGACAAATACTTCACGATTTGGTATGGCGTCTACAACCGAATCAAGCGGCAACTGATTTACTCTAGTGCTGGACATCCTCCTGCAATTTTGCTGTCGGAGACCCGTACGGGTGGTGCCCATGTTCAGCAGCTAAAAACGTCCAGCTTGCCGATCGGAATGCTGCCCGACACACGATTCTTTAATCAGCGGTGCGAGATTGAAGCCGCCAGCACACTCTACGTGTTTAGCGATGGCATCTATGAGATCCATCAGTCTGATGGCATGCTTTGGGGACTCGATGCGTTTATGCAGCTACTTGTCAACGATGAAACCGCGATCAAGCAGGTCGGACTCGATCGAGTTCTCGACTATGTTAAGCAAATTAATGTCAGGGACGCGCTAGACGACGATTTGTCACTGCTCCGCATTCAGTTCAACTAACCCTACAGCGCAGCATAGGAGCGAACAAATTTGCTTCAAGCCCGTAGCTATAACGCTAGCGTGCTTTACGCTACTCTTTCACCCTTAATGTGGAAGGAAGCCCCCGAAGCTGCCAACGTCTTGTGAAATTCGTCGGGATCGGAAAACACATCAAACACTTGCTCCATCCCAGTTAACTCAAATAACATTTTGGGTTGCTCTCCCACTGAGCAGAAGCATAGGCTACTCCCGGCAGCACGAGCAGACTTAAACGCCATGACCAGCGCTCCCAATCCCGAACTATCAACAAAGGTGACATCCTGTAGATTCACCAATACGACTTCAGCCCCAGACGCCAACAGAGCATCAATCTCCTGACGCAGGTTGCTTCCTTGAGAGCCATTGAGAACGCCTGATGGCTGAATTGCTTTTACCGTCAAATTCATGAGCATGACCTAAGCTGAACAGTGTGAGTATTTTGATTTACCAGAGATTGCCGGAATTGGGACACTGTTTAGTGTACCTACGATTGCGCGAGAACTATCGCATGAACTAAGGCAATAGCATAGAAAACCTTTAGTCACCTGTGAACTGAAATTGAGCAAACTTGTGGCAAGATTTAGAAAACGCTAGTAATCCCTTATCTAAGCTGCACTAAAACCGTCCGGATTGGCCCACTAACGCGGTGAATCTGCAAAAAGTATTCCGGCAAACAGTTGTTTTCTGGGATCTGCATTATGGTGAAGCGAGTAAAAATTGCTACCGAATCCTACAATTACTTTCGGGAACTTCACTGAGCTAGGTTCAGTGAAGTCTCAAGAGTGATTTAGCACTGCTGATGTATTCGCTTATCCAAACCAGCAATACCTCAGCTCATTGCGCTCTCGGTGGATGCTGAGTGAAGCGCTTTCTACAACATTTTTCCCAGCAGCATAATTTATTAAGGGCGACGATCGATGGCTACTGGTATTTTTTCTGCCCCCAAAAAGCGCGCATCACAACTCGCGGTCTCGCAACGCTCTCCGCGATCAATTGTTTTTCTATTAGTCATTACAGCTCTAATTAGTGGCTGTCTATTTCGCCTTGCCCAACTGCAACTTGTTCAGGGACGCTACAATCGGCAGCTTGCTGAGAAAAACCGCATTTCTATGATCCCGATCCCTGCAGATCGAGGCGACATTCTTGATCAAAAAGGGCGGCGACTGGCGGCGAATCGGTTGACACGAGCTGTGTATCTAGCGCCGCGAGAGCAAACTCAGCAGCAATGGAGTGAAACTGCTGCCCGCCTAGGTCCAACTCTGAATATTCCCCCCAGCGAGATTTTGGCGAAGCTAAAACAAGTGGGGTATCGATCGGCAATGCCTGTCCGCATCGTCCGAGATTTAACGCCAACAGCGTTTGTTGCCTTGTCGGAGACGATCGGGCAAATTCCAGGAGTTGAGATTCGTGCTGAATCGAGCCGCTACTATCCCAATGGAGATATGGCAGCGCACGTGCTGGGCTATATTGGCGAGGCAACCTTGGAGGACTTGAAGGCGCATCCAGAGTACCCGATGGGTGCATTAGTCGGGCAGATGGGGATCGAGCGCATTGCCAATAAAACTCTTCAAGGCGTCTGGGGTGGACACTTAGTTGAGGTTGATGCTGGGGGGCGAGAAGTCAAAATGTTGGGCGTGAAAGCCGCGCAGCCTGGTTCTCCCTTAAAGCTGACGATCGACTTAGACTTGCAGAAAACCGCAGAAACTGCACTGGCAAAGCGACGTGGCGCAGTCGTTGTAATGGACGTGAAGACAGGCGCAGTGTTGGCGTTAGCGAGCGGACCGACCTTTGATCCCAACCTATTTACACGCCGTATTTCTGCTGCTGATTGGAAGCAACTGCAAGCCGAAGATAAGCCGTTTCTGAATCGGGCTCTGCAAGGTTACCCACCTGGTAGCACGTTCAAAATTGTCACCGCCTCGGCAGGAATGCAGTCGGGCAAGTTCACACCTGACTCCACAGTGGCAACCTCAGCATTCATCAGCCTGGGTGGTGTACAGTTCCATGAACATGGCGGAGGCGGTTATGGCGTCATTGGTTTCCGCGATGCTCTTGCCTTTAGCAGCAACACCTTCTTCTACCAGGTAGGGCTTGCTGCTGGACCGGAGCAGATCTCGGAGTGGGCACATCGACTGGGGATCGGTACCAGTTCCAATATGAATCTAGATGGCGGCATCCACGGCTCCGTTCCAACTCCTGCTCAGAAAGAAAAGCTGTACGGTGAACCCTGGTACGGCGGGGATACGGTCAGCATGTCGATCGGGCAGGGACTCGTACAAGTAACGCCGCTGGAAATGGCGGTGATGGTGTCCACGATCGCAAACGGTGGCTTCCGCGTTAAGCCGCATTTGCTGAATTCACAAACCACTGACCCAGCCATGAAGCCCGAAACAACAGGACTCGCACCGGGAACCGTGGCGGTGATTAAAGCCGGACTTGCTGCCGTTGTGCGGGAAGGAACGGCCCGCCGTCTTAGCGATGGTTCGATTCCACCGACGGCAGGCAAAACCGGAACTGCAGAAGTACCGGGACAGCGCGACAATGCGTTGTTCGTTGGGTTTGGACCCGTAGACAATCCTAAAATCGCGGTAGCGGTGGTTGTAGAGAATGGCGGCTATGGAGCGGAGTCTGCGGTGCCGATCGCCCACGAGGTCTACAAGACTTTCTTCAAAGCCAAGCCAAAAAGCGCAGCTCAGCGCTCCTAGGTTCAGGATCGCTCAGGCATCACCAAAGTCGTTGGACGCTTTGATGCCCAACTGTTGCTTGCTCTGCCTCAACTGGTTCCACAGCGCTTGAATCTCCTCGTAAGACTCTTCCGGGGAGAGTTTGCCGTTGGTCTCTAAGCCGCAAATGTAGTTAACTCGCTGCGAAAACTCTTGCAGATTTGCATTGAACACTAGATTTTCCGGCTTGACGTCCCCTCGGTAGCGGGCACGTGGATATAAAAAGTTGAAGCGCTCCATCTTAATCTCCTGACATTATTAAGTATCTTTACTCAAAAACTACACTGCCCATCTTAACCTAATTTTAACCTTGGCAATGCGTTCTAACCTTGAATAACGGATTGCCGAACAGCAAAACAGCCGAGGTGCTACGTAAGGTGATTAGTTAAGACTGTGCGATCGCTGAGGTAACTACTGACAAGCCGAACCCACACCAGACGCTGCCTCTAAAAATCTTTTGATCGGCGCGTCCGGCTCACTTTGGGCGGCACGGTTTCTGCTACTGTGACACTTATTTGGTTCAGATACCGTTGTTTTGGGTGTGGGAGGTTGAAAATGCGAGGGGTCATCGATCGGTGCGTCGGCTTTCTTCCGTGTGTCTTCTTACAGGGATTGCTCACTCAAGCCGCAATGGTGCAACCGTCCTTGCCGCCGCCTGCTCCTGAAATGGCTCCATTAGAGGCGGACGTTATGCCTCAAGTAACATCGGTGACACAGCTATCTGATGTAGAGCCGACAGACTGGGCGTTTCAAGCACTGCGATCGTTGGTCGAACGCTATGGCTGCATTGTGGGGTATCCCGATCGCACATTTCGTGGCAATCGAGCGCTGACCCGCTACGAGTTTGCAGCAGGACTCAATGCCTGTATCGATCGCGTCAATGAACTCATTGCTGCTGCCACTGCTGATCTTGTTAAGAAAGAAGACCTTGCCACACTGCAACGGCTGCAAGAAGAATTTGCCGCAGAGCTGGCAACGCTGCGCGGTCGAGTAGACGCTCTGGAGGCGCGAGCGGCGACGTTGGAGAGACAGCAGTTCTCGACAACCACCAAGCTCAACGGTGAAGCGATTTTTGCACTGGGCGCGACGGTTGGCGACCAAATTTCGGATCTCAATAGCGATCGCACCGTATTCCAGAACCGCGTGCGGCTGGATTTACAGACTAGCTTTAGCGGGCGGGATGTACTGCATACGCGTCTTACGGCGGGAAACTTTCTGCCACCCGTGACGCCAGGAAGTCTATTTCCAATCGTGGAGCAAGGCACAGCGGAAGGTCGGCTCAGCGCTAGCGTAGGCGGCGTCACGGATAATCGGGTGCGGCTCGATCGCCTTGACTATACTGTTCCGATCGGCGATCGACTGAAGCTTTACGCTGCCGCGGCGGGTGGGCGAAGCAGCTACTACGTTCCCAGTACCGTAAATCCGTTTTTTGAGGACTTTGATGGCGGCAGAGGAGCAATCTCAGCCTTCGCTCAGCAGAATCCAATTTACCGGATTGGTGGAGGTGCTGGCGTTGGTGTCAGCGTTGGGCTAGACCGGGGCGATCGGATTGTCCTCAGCGCGGGCTATCTGGCAGCGCGCGCAAACGATCCTAGTGAGGGACGCGGCGTATTCAACGGGGATTTTGCTGCCCTGGCGCAGTTGACCATCACACCCAATCCAGCGCTGCAAATCGGTTTAACCTACGTGCGGGGCTACCACACTCCCGGCAACTCAATTTTTGCGCTGGATTTCCAGAACGAGTTTTTCGCAGGCTCAGTGCCCGCAAACGCGCTGCATACAGGGCTGGGCGTATCCGCCGTGACGAATTCGTTTGGTGGAGAGCTTTCGTTTCGACTTAGCCCCAAGTTCACTCTGAACGCGTTCGGCGGCTACACCGATTTAACGCTGCTGAACAATACGGGGGATGGCGAAGTCTGGTACTACGGTGTGGGATTGGCGTTTCCAGATTTGTTGAAGAAAGGCAGTCTGGGCGGCATTTTAGTGGGCGTGGAGCCGTATTTGGGCGGAGTAACGGCTAACGGACTGAGATTACCCGCCCTGGGGATCACCAACGATACCTCCCTGCACGTTGAGGCGTTTTACCGCTATACCCTAACGGACCAAATTGCGATTACGCCCGGTGTCGTTTGGGTGACGGCTCCAGACCAGTTCACAGGCAACGACGATTATGTCGTTTGGACGCTGCGGACGACCTTCTCGTTCTAGCGGTTAAGCGCTAACAGCCAAGAACGATCGACGATTAGCCTCTGTATCCGCTGCGTCCCCCACCTCTGCGGAAGAGCGTGTCGTCATTGACGATCGTCACGCTTGCCTGCGTTTGAGAACCGTAGCTGCCTTCTTCACTGAATCCGACAAACGACAGCGTGAAGACCTTGTCGGCTTCATACTCTGAATTGCCTAGAATCTGAATCGGCAACCATCCAGTTGATTGTCCCTCGGCGAAGTAGACGGCAATGACGCCGCCGACAAAATCGCGTTCAGCAATTCCACTGCCGCTGTACACCTGCACCTGCACAAACGAAGCGCGGAAGAGATTGCCCGATCGCGTAACTGGAAGCCACACTGTATTCGATCCGTTCCCCTCCGACACGCGGAAGTTAGACGCGGCGAAATCGTAGACAGGTAGCAAGTCGTCGTTAACCAGGGTTAGCGTCGCTTGCGCTTGGGTGCCGACAACGCTGCCGAAACTCGGATTTAAAAGAGTAAGTCCGATCGTTTCATCCCCTTCAGAGCGGGTGTCACTAAACAAATCGATCGGCACGACTATCACAGTTTGTCCAACAGCGAAACTGAGGCGGACCGTTCCCGCCACAAAATCGATGCCTGCACTAGCGGTTCCTGGCGTCAGTAGGACATCTATAGTGCTGGCGATATTGATATTGCCGCTGCGGGTGATGACCACGACTTGACTAGTGTTGGTCGCGTTGCCTTCCGCCGCGAAGAACTGCGCCGAACTGAACGCGTAGGAAGAAACGCCGTCATCGTTGGCGATCGTGCCGATCGCCGTGCCCACTGCTGCACTAATGCTGCCCTTAGTGACGTTGGACAAAGCGACACCAAAGGTTTCATCGGTTTCAAACTGCGCGTCACCCCGGACGGGAATTGCGATCGTCTGCTGGGTTGTGCCCGGATTAAATGTCAGCGTTGTGGGCGTGACGGCGATATAGTCGCTATCCACTACTGTTGCGCTTCCGTCTGCGGTTTGGTAATCCACCGTCACGGTTTCATCGCTAATGTGCGAAAGCGACACCAGGAAGCTGTAAGCGCTGGTGCCTGCGTCGCCTTCGACTTGGCTGGCGTTGATGGGCGTGATCGACACGGTGGGATCGTTCGCCGAAATCGTCAGGCTACCCGTATTAGAGGGGCTGGTCGTGACGTAGCTTCCGGCAGCTAACGTGATTTGAATGATTTCGTCGAGTTCGTCGATCGTGTCGTTGGTCGGGTTGATGACGACATCGACTGAGGCTTGTCCAACCGCGATCGTTGCCGTTCCAGTTAGCGTCGTGTAATCGATGCTGTTCGTGGCGGTTCCGGCGATCGTGTAATTGACCGTTAAGGCTTGCGCTGTGGCACCTGTGCGCGTAATTCGGAAGCTGCCAGAGTTGGGGATGTGCTCGTTCACGATGTTATCTGGGATCGACAGCGATACTACGGGCGCATCCTCAATGTTCACCGTGGCGGTAGTTTGCGCGGGATTGATGCCGTAGCTGCCACTTGCCAAATTCAACGTCGCGGTTTCGGTGCTTTCCACTAGCGCATCCAGCACGGGTGTTAAGGTCACATCGACAAAGCTCTGCCCGTTGGGGATCGTCACCGTTAGGTTGGAGCCGGACGGCGCACTGCTCAGCGTGTAGTCGGTTGCAGACGCCGTGCTGGCGGAAGTGATCGTCAAGTTCACCGTCAAATTCCCGCTGTTTCCATCGCGGCTAATTCGGTAGGTGCCCGGATTGCCCGGAAGCTCGGTTGCAGTGGCATCGGTTGCGGTGAGCGAAACGC
>NZ_JACJPG010000286.1 GCF_014695955.1 Leptolyngbya sp. FACHB-36
TCGTGTAGGGTTGTCTAGCCTAATCGAAAATTTTGCTCTTGGCAGTAGACAATAAATACTACAGTGTGTAGTATTTTAATATTGCACCCACGTCCTTTTTGTAACTTCGATGACTCGCCCACGCTCCTCAGGTCTCTACAGCCCCACGCATTGCCAACCCAATACGGGAATAGCGGCAGCGATCGCGCTGTTTACGGTTGAGGGAGTGAGCGATTTGTTCGATCGCCCCAGGGTTGCAGAACTCATTTTCGATGCGATTCAGATTCAGTTAGACCCGGATTACTCACAACTGAGCGGACGGTGTAGGACGCCTACACCCCTATAGGACAACCGAACGCAGACGCCTTCGTTGACCGCCCCCGCTCCTGAGTCGCAGAAGCGGGGGTTGTTGTTTAGAAGCGATTCAACTCAAACGTCACTTGTTGGGAGGCAAGCACGATGTTGAAGTTAACCTACACAGACGCAGGATTGCATTTAGAGCGGGTTGCAGCACCGCTAGAAATTCTTGTAGCACAGCGAGTGCTGCTGGCAATGCGTGCCGGACAAACACTGTACGTTGAACCCGGAAAAGCGTCGTTCTTGCTGCCAGAGCAGGCGACTGGACTAGCGCATTTGGCAACGGCGCTGCGTTGGGAGAACACGTCTGCGATCGCCATCACCCCGGTCGATGATGAGTTTGTGGAGCTGAGCGTTGAAGGAAGCTGGCTCGCCGAAAGCGCTGCTGCCCACGAGGGCATGTTTCTAACGGCGTTTTCCGAGCGGGCGGAGTTCTTTGTCTACAAGCTGTGGCAAACGACACAGCTTCAGGCGAGCAAGGTGACGTGACGAAACGGCTAATCGCTGTTAACGATTAGCCGTTTCGATCGCCTCAACCTACGCACCGCTAAATACTCCGGTCTTCCATCAAAAGAATGACGCCTTGAACCTCGGGACTGCTATCAACTAGCGGAGTACAGGTCACGCGGCATTGAATTCCTTTGCCGCGACGGTTGACTGCATCAAGGGTCACTTCGACTGCACCATCAGGACTACCGATCAGGCAATCTCGGATTGACTGCCGCAATTGCCCAACCGGAAGACCAATATCCAGATTGAGGAAATTTTGCCCCGCCACTTCCTCGGTGCGGAGTCCCCAAAGGTCCTCGGCTTTGTGGTTCCAAATCTGCACCTGTAAATTGGAATCGAGCACCACCACACCACCGCGCAAGCTGGTAAAAACTGATTCTAAGAAAGCGTTGCTTTGGTTGAGTTCCTCACTGCGGCGCTGCAATTCGTCATTGACCGTTTGCAGTTCTTCATTGGTGGACTGCAATTCTTCGTTCATCGTTTCCAACTCTTCGTTGGTCGATTGCAGTTCTTCGTTGGTGGTTTCCAACTCTTCATTGCTCGATTGCAGTTCTTCGTTGGTGGTTTCTAATTCTTCATTGGTCGCTTGCAGTTCTTCATACGCCATTTCTAGCTCTTGGCTGAAGTGCTCCAACTCATCTTGCAGCAGCTTGTAGCGGGTCACTTCGATGAAGGAAACGCTAATGCCTAGCGTGTTGCTGTCGGAGCCTAGCAGCGGCGACACCTGCACGTCTAGATAAATGGGTTCTCCTGACGACAATCTAAATTCCACATTGCGAATGGTGATGGAGCGTTGATCGAGCGATGCCTGCTCGATGCACGATCGCAGTTCCACCGGACGGTACGACACTTCCAAGTCTTGCAGCGGGCGACCGACATCGCGGGTAGACAGGTTGAATAAACTCCGCGCTCGTTCGTTAATCAGCACCAGTATTCCATTGCTATCAACTACGATGCCAGCTACGAGTGCAATCTCGAAGGCGGCTTCTCGTAAACGAACTTGGCTGGATAAGTAACCGACCGTCTCCTCGGTCTCGCTGTCGGTTTGCGTCGCCAGCAGCAAGCGATCGCGCAATTGCAGCTTTCCAACCTTTGTAAATATGCGCCGCTTCAGATCGATCGGGCTAAAGATATTTGCGTGCAGCATCTGCATTTCCGCTTTGCCCAAAACCAAAAATCCACCATTGCGTAGAGCGAAGTGAAATCGCGCCAAAATGCGAGCTTGCGTCTCGGCATTGAAATACATCAGCACGTTGCGGCAGAGCAGCAGGTCAATTTTAGAAATTGGTGCATCCTGAATCAGATCGTGGCGACCGAAGATCACCGATCGGCGCAGGTCTTTCCGAAACCCATAGCGATCGTCGGACGGCTCAAAGTATTTTTCGACTAGCTCAGGCGGAACGGTGCTCAGATCATTTGCAAGGTAGGTGGCTTGCCGCGCATGGCTCAGAGCGTCGTCATCGATATCGGTGGCATAGATTTTGACGCGCGATCGAAACGCCTCGATTCCAATGACTTCGGCGATCGCCATCGCCACCGTGTAGGCTTCCTCGCCAGAGGCACAGCCAGCCGTCCACACCCGAATGGGTTCATCCGGCGCAGTGCGGCTAACCATTAGCGGAATCATTTCGCTGATCGCATAGTCCCAAATCGAATGGTCGCGAAAAAACGACGTGACGTTGATCAGCAGAGTGTTGAACAGGTGTTGGAACTCGTCCGGATGGACTTCTAGATAGTCCAGGTAGGTGTTGTAGCCGTCAATACCGACCATCTGCATCCGCTTATTGACGCGCCGCATCAGGCTAGAGCGTTTGTACCCCGTAAAATCGAAGCCGCGATTACGCTTCACATACTCTAGCAGTGCCTCAAATTCTGGATTTGCTTCAGATTTCGTCATGCCTGCGTGCTCGTTTCCCTTCTTGGACCCGCCCTACGTAGCCTAGGACAACTCTACTAGCGTAACGATGACCTAGAGGATTATTTAGCCACTCCAGACGTCGATCGTACCGCTGCACCCACCGCAGGTTGATGGATGATTAAAATCTGACCGCTTTTAGCGATGTTTGTTAAATTGGAGTTACAAGGTTGAGTTTTAAGTCATGCAGCGCGACTTCGAACAGGATTGTGGGAAAGTTCCACAAATAGCTGATGGCTATGATGAGCAACTCCTTCAGGCAGAGCTGGAAATCCTGCGCGAACAGGTGATCTCGTTGCAGCAAGAACTCTACAACAGAGACAGCGACATACACGAGCTAGAGCAAGAACTGTGGCACACGAATGATCAGCTGTGGCGACTGGACCAAGAGATACAGATGCAGTCCCAGAATCTGCCCACTCTACCGTTTGCTGAAGCGCAAGAGCTGGCAAAGCAGCTAGTGCAAGCTGGATACGCCAATCCAACCGCACTGGCTACGCTGCTACAAGCAATTTATCAAGTTCCGGTTAAACTTCAGAACCTTGGGGTTATTCCACGGCCATCTAAGCTAGTGCTTTCTCAAGCGATCGTTCAGCGGCGAGTCCTCGCCGCTGAACGATCGCGGATGCGATCGAAAATGCTGGAAATTGCCGCTCAGCACGACACGTTTCGAGAAGAAGTTGTCCGCCTAAAGAACCAGATAGCGGAGTCTGTTAAGTCTCTGGACAGTTGGCGCAAATCAGAATGTCCAGTTCCTACTAATGCCTCAGTAGTCGGAAGCCCCGCATTTACACTATCCGAAGAAATGCCCCCAATGCAGGTAATCTGTAGGGAAGGTGCTTGAAGCGACCTGAATCGCCGAGAGATTTGAGAAATTGCTACCCATGCCTAACCCGTGAACATCCATTGTTTGTGAGGACTTGTCTGTCCACGATCGCTCTTGCGCAAGAGCGATCGGGTGGTTTGGATGCCTATTCTTCTCAATCTCTAAACGATCGCTAATTGCTAACCGCGATTGGCGCATCGCGATCGATTTGTGTCTCTTCAGCAGACGACCGAGAAACCTGAGAGAACGCTATGCGCGGTTATCGAAGTCTGAGGACGTGGGGCTTTCCAGCGGCTATGTGGCTGCTGAGCCGACTGACAATTCTGGCTGCCATCCTGCTGTTGGTGCGGCTGTTTCCGGCACCGGCAGGCAGCAGCGCTGCCTTGGGAAGCTGGCGATCGCTGATTGGCTGGGATAGCGGACATTATCTGTCGATCGCCACGACGGGGTACCACTATGTCAACGATGGTCAAGGGTACAATGTGGCGTTTTTCCCTGGATTTCCGCTGCTGATTCGAGCTGCCATGAGCGTGGGCATTCCGCCAGA
>NZ_JACJPG010000287.1 GCF_014695955.1 Leptolyngbya sp. FACHB-36
CGTCCCGCTGGAATTATCCAGACGTTCAATCTGCAAAAGCTGTCTGCTGAGCGCGGTGGTCGCTTCTATCAAGACGTAGCCGCCTACGGACACTTTGG
Source organism: Leptolyngbya sp. FACHB-36 (assembly GCF_014695955.1). GTDB lineage: Bacteria > Cyanobacteriota > Cyanobacteriia > Leptolyngbyales > Leptolyngbyaceae > FACHB-36. The sequence goes on from NZ_JACJPG010000287.1 coordinate 99, forward strand.
ACGTACGGATCTAGACCTGCCTTGGGAGCAAACCAACAAAGCTGCGGTGCTGCGGGAAGCACTGTCGGAATCGCTCTCGGTGAAGCGTTAGGGGGACCGGGAGGGTAATGGGTAATAGGTTTGCCTGCGTGCCTATTGCCTATTACCTTCATTGCTGGTGAGCGGATCTTCTCTTTAAGAGAATTTGAACTGCTTTAAGTTATTGGTGAGGGTGCGATCAGAAATAGCTCGTCAGATGCAAGATAGAGTGTGGCAAATCCGAGTCAGTTTCGGCATCGGGATAATAAGTACTGCTTTTCTGCTTGTAGTACCAAAGCTTACCTATGACATTAGCTATGGTCTTTTGCTAGCTGTGATAGTTCTTCAAAGCGTAGTTGGGATTGTAGTTGGGGGAATTTCAGGAGCCATAATTGCGATCGAGCAACGCTCAGGGAAAGCTGGCGGCATTATTCTACTGGGCGTATTTTATGGCGTAATGGTGGGTGGAACAGCATTTTTAGCGCTTGCCTGTCTTCCATCAGTTCTGCCAAGAGAGCCTGCTTGGGATATGCCCGTTCCCGATTTTGGTGCAGCAATTACAACTTTCGTTATCTGGCTACTAGGACAATTAACCGGGGCAATTTGGGGAGGCGGCATCGCTTGGTCTCAGTGGTACGCCAATGATCGCAGATAAGCATAAATCAACGCGATGTGCAACTCGAATTCTAAAAGCTTTGATTCTTTTGCAGTCTGAAGAATGGCACATCTGCCTATTACCCATCACCTATTTACTACCCGTCTCGCAGCAGACGGTAAACCGAAGCTGAAATCGTGACAGAATCCTGGCGAGATGCGATACCCTAAATCATGGAGCAGGCTGCTCTTGTGCACAGTTCCCATCGCTTCATGACTCAAACGACTGAATTTCTCAGCCATCTTAATCCGTCTCAGCGTCAGGCAGTCGAGCACTACTGCGGTCCGCTACTGGTAATCGCAGGTGCAGGGTCGGGTAAAACTCGCGCCCTCACTTATCGCATTGCCAACCTTGTTCTGACCCATCGCGTCGATCCCGAAAACATTCTGGCAGTTACCTTCACGAACAAAGCTGCCAAAGAAATGAAAGAGCGGATCGAGAAGCTATTCGCCGATCGCCAAGCGCAAACTCAGTACGGCAAGCCGCTAGAACTGCTGGCGTCCCATGAGCAGACGCGGCTGAAGTCCCACGTCTACAGAACAATTACGAAAGACTTGTGGATTGGAACGTTCCACTCGCTCTGCTCCCGGATTTTGCGCTTCGATATTGAAAAATTCCAGGACGAGCACGGGCGCAAGTGGACCCGCAACTTTTCGATTTTTGACGAGTCCGATGCCCAAAGCCTGATTAAGGACATCGTGACCAATCGGCTAAACCTGGACGACAAAAAATTTGACCCGCGATCGGTTCGCTACGCCATTAGCAACGCCAAGAATCAAGGTTTGTCGCCGCAGGACATGGAGCGAGAGCAACCCAACTACCGGGGTCGCGTCATCTCCAACGTTTACAGCATGTATCAGGATGCGCTGGCGACGAACAATGCGCTGGACTTTGACGACTTGATTTTAGTCCCCGTGCAGCTCCTGCGGCAGAACGAGCAGGTGCGGGCGTACTGGCATCAGCGCTTCCGGCATATCTTGGTGGACGAGTATCAGGACACAAACCGGACGCAGTACGACTTACTGTGTTTGCTGGCAACGAACCGCGACAGCAGCCGCAACTTCGAGGACTGGCAGTATCGATCGATCTTCGTGGTGGGTGATGCGGATCAGTCGATCTACTCGTTCCGCATGGCGGACTTTACGATTTTGATGAACTTCCAGCAGGACTTTGGCGATCGCCTGCCGGACGACGACACGCGCACGATGGTGAAGCTGGAAGAAAACTACCGCTCCACTGAAAATATTCTGCAGCTCGCCAACCAGTTAATTGAGAACAACACCGAGCGCATCGACAAGGTGCTGAAGCCGACGCGCAGCAGTGGCGAGGCGATCGTCTGCCACCGCGCCGATGACGAAATTGCCGAGGCGGAGTTTGTTGTCGGTCAAATCCGCCGCATGGAATCTCAGTTTCCAGAGCTGCACTGGGGCAATTTCGCCATTCTCTACCGCACCAACGCGCAGTCCCGCGCGTTTGAAGAAAGTTTGGTGCGGCTGGGAATTCCTTACCAGATTGTCGGCGGTTTGCGATTCTACGATCGCAAAGAAATCAAAGACGTACTGGGCTATCTGCGGGCGATCGTCAACCCTGCCGATACCGTTAGTCTGCTGCGGGTGATCAACACGCCGCGACGAGGCATTGGTAAAGCGACGATCGATGCGCTAGTGAAGGCGTCTCAGGAGCTAGGTCAGCCGCTCTGGGAGATTCTCTGCGATGTAACCTCCGTCAAGACTCTGGCGGGACGATCGGCAAAATCGGTGTTGGCATTTGTTGACCTAATTCAGCGCTACCGGGATCAGCTGGACATGGTCCCTGCAAACGAGATCGTTCAAGGTGTCTTAGATGACTCTGGATACGTGCGGGATTTAAAATCGCAGGGCACTGACGAAGCAGACAACCGACTGCAAAACGTCCAAGAACTTTACAACGGCGTGCTGCAATTCCAGGAAGAGAACGAAGACACCAGCCTGGTAGCGTTTTTGGCGAATGCGTCCCTTGCATCAGATTTGGATAATCTGGAGACGGCTCAAACGAAGGTGTCGCTGATGACGCTGCACTCTTCGAAGGGATTGGAGTTTCCCGTGGTGTTTCTGGTGGGCTTGGAGCAGGGCTTGTTTCCAAACCATCGCTCCGTTGACGATGCCGCTGCGCTAGAGGAAGAACGCCGCCTCTGCTATGTCGGCATCACTCGTGCCCAAGAGCGGCTGTTCATTTCCTATGCGCGGGAGCGTCGCCTGTACGGGTCGCGGGAGCCTGCAAGTCCGTCGCTGTTTCTGACCGAGCTGCCCAGAGATCTGCTGGAAACCAACACAGTAACTGCGATCCCAACGCGCTGGACAACGCCGATCGCCCAACGTCGCCCCTCAGAAATATCTTCGCTGCCAAATACGCATGAGAATGACTGGAGTGTGGGCGATCGTGTGGTTCACAAAGCCTATGGTGCTGGGCAAGTGACTCATATTTTTGGAGCAGGCAACAAGATTTGCTTAGCGGTGAAGTTTCCCGGGTTGGGACAGAAAATTATTGATCCCAAGATCACGCCTGTGCAGCGCACCGAGTAGTCGATTTATAATCCGCCCAAAGATTGATTCCCGGTTTGTAACCATTCATTACGCTCTCAGTGATTGCTGCAAAGAGTGGATGCTTCAACATGAAGACTGGCTGGGGAACAATAGCTGCGTTGTCAGTGCTGGGCGGGTTGCTGACAAGCTGCCAGAGCAATCAACACGCGAGTACATCACATCAGTCAGACGCCGCATCTGCGGCTCAGCCAGTTAAGCTGGGTGCTTCAGACGGTGAACTCGTTCACGATGGACAGCGTCGTACCTACTCAATCTACACGCCCAAATCCTACCGGGGCGATCGTCCCTTGCCGCTGGTGCTAGCGTTTCACGGCTACGGTTCGCAGGGCAAAGATTTGGCAACCGGAAGCGGCATGAATGACATCGCTGAGCAAAAGGGATTTCTTGTGGTGTATCCCGATGGTATTGAGCGGCGCTGGAATCCACTACACAAGGCGCTAACCGGAGTAGATGATGTCGCATTTGTGCCTGCCCTGATTGCGCATCTGAAGCAGGAACGAGCGATCAATTCTCGGCGGATTTATGCGGCAGGTGTCTCAAATGGCGGCTTTTTGGTGCAGCGATTAGCCTGCGACCAAGCCAAAGACATTGCTGCCTTTGCTTCAGTTGTTTCCAGCTTTCCCAGCCAGTTGCAGGCGGGCTGCCGTCCTCAGGCTCCGGTGCCGATGCTAATGATCAATGGAACCAGCGACGATAAGGTGCCCTGGCAGGGGGGCAATCTACCCTATGGATCGCTGCTGTCGGTGCCGCAGACGATCGAGCTTTGGAAGCAGCACAATGCCTGCCCTGATTCAGCGCAGGTCAAGCGACTAGCGGGCGATCGTATTGAAGTCTCTCGCTACTCAAACTGTCGCAGCGGCGCTGAAGTAGAACTGGTTGCCCTTAAAGGAGCGGGGCACGTCTATCCCAGAGGCGGCGGGGGATCGTCCTCACTGCTCGATGGGAGCCAAGAGATTTGGAACTTCTTCGAGCGGCACAGGCTGCGATAGAACTGGTGCTGAGGAAGGCTCAGACGGCTGGAGGGTGAAAATCGATACATCGGGTGATTCAGGCGGGTGATTCAACGCTAAGCTAGGGCTGAGACTGGGAGTAACACGTATGGAATTTGTGATCGATCCGCCGATCGCGACCAAAATCCAAAAAATGAAGCAGAGAGTCCGCTGGCAAGACTCTCTGCTAACGCAGCGGCAAATTGATCAAACCCGCTTGGTGCTGGATGATGGGCAGGACGATCGTCCAGATTTCTCGTTTCTGGTAATCGGTGATAGCGGGTCAGGACCTCATCGAGGACACAATCCGCAGCGGCGGGTGGCTGAGTTCATGCTGTCTCACCGCGATGCCTGCCGCTTCATTCTGCACACGGGCGATGTCATTTACCTGACGGGCTCCAGCGAATTTTATCCCAAGAACTTCATCGAGCCGTATCGAGAATTTTTGGTGGGGGGCGATCGACCGAGGCGAATCGCGTACAACCAGATGGTTTTCAATCTGCCGTTTCTCCCGGTTCTTGGCAATCACGACTACTACGATTTACCGCTGGTCTACAGCATGATCGCGCAGATGACGCAGCCGTTGCGCCATCTGCTGGAATCGCGGCTTGATTTTGATGTTGGCTGGCGCGGATCAGAACAGGGCAATGCCTACGCCAAGGCGTTTCTAGATTACCTGATGGGGCTGAGTCAGACGGAGCTGCAGCAGCACCTCAATCAGCATTACGGCGCTCAAACTGACACCGGATATGCCCTCAACTACCAACCAGGACAGTTTACTCGGCTACCCAATCGCTACTACAGCTTCCGCGTAGGTGGGATCGATTTCTTTGCCCTCGACTCCAATACCTTCAACGCGCCCGCCCCACTGCCAAATACGCCGGAGGGCGATGTGCGGCGGCGGCGACTGGAGGCAGAGCGATCGAAAATTGACTCTGAGCGCATGCAGCTTCTCGACAGCGCCAGTAAATACAACTCCAAAAATCCTGAAGACGCCGAGCGCCTCGACGATATGAAGGCGAAGCTAGAGCAGCTCGGCGAAGTTAAAAAGGACATCGACAAGCAGCTTGCTACCGATGAAACGACCGTGACGGATTTAGAACAGCTGGAGTGGCTGCAGCAGCGGCTGATTCAGTCTTGGAACACTGAGTCCGTGCGGGGACGGGTCCTCTTTTTCCATCATCCGCCCTACGTTACCGAAGCCACGAAATGGCATCAGGCGCAAACCCTCGCCGTACGTGACCGCTTGCGCTATGTCCTGGATCGCGTTGCCAAGGAAATCGGTCCGCGACCGCAGCCGATCGTCGATCTCGTTCTTAACGGACACGCGCACTGCCTAGAGTATCTCCGCACTCTGGATACCGGACACGCCGACGCGAATACCAACTGGATTGTTTGCGGCGGCAGCGGCTACAGCCTACGACGCCAGCGGCAGGAAGGACCAGAACTGGCAGAGCCAAGCGATCGCCTACAGCCCGATCGCGCCCGTGCCGTGGCAAAATCCCTGCTGTTTGTGGGGCGAAATGGGCAGGGTGTCCACAAACGTCGTCCGTACTCGTTTCTCCGCATTGATGTCAAAGCTGGATCGCCGCCCAAGTTTGTTGTGCGTCCGTTTATCTCAGAGCGGTATCACCGACAGTGGAGCGATCGAGCACTGGAGCCATTTGAGATTTAGCTGGGAGTGGAGAAGAACGCCCACAGTCTCTTCCCTAGGTTTCTTCTCTCCCCACTAACTCGGCAACTAAAGCAATCACCGCATCCCCATCAATGGGTTTTGCCACATGACGCTGAAAGCCTGCTCGGAGCGCCTGCTGCTGGTCAAGCTCGCCAGCATAGGCAGTGATGGCGATCGCAGGCAGCGATCGTCCCGACTCTCGAATTATTCGCATCAGGGCGTAGCCGTCCATGTGCGGCATGCCAATATCGCTGAGGAGAATCTCTGGTCCAAACTGCTCGATCGCGTCGAGTGCGCTCTCTGCGGATGCAGCATCCGCCACGATCGCGCCACTCGATTCCAGCAAAAACGTCAATAGCTCGCGCGCGTCGGCGTCATCATCCACCACCAGCGCCCGAATTCCCTTTAGCGGTAGATTATCTGTTAGATCTGGCGCAGCCAGCAAACCATTGGGTGGCGGATTTGAATGGTCAGCCGTCAGTAGCAGCAGTCGAACAGTAAACGTCGCTCCCTGTTCTTCTCCAGCACTGGCTGCCTGAATTGAGCCGCCGTGCAGCTCAACAATTTGCCGCGCGATCGCTAGCCCCAACCCTAGCCCACCAAACTTGCGCGTCGTCGAGCCATCCTCTTGCCGAAAATAGTCAAACACATGCGGCAGAAATTCAGGGTGAATGCCTTTGCCTGTGTCAGCAACGGTGATTTGGGCACAGGCGGGGGCGACCGTCTCGCTATTGTCTATCCGCGATAGAGCCACCTCAACTCGTCCACCGTTCGACGAGAATTTCACGGCATTGGCAATCAGATTCCACAGCACCTGCTGCAACCGCGCCGCATCGCCAGACACCCAAACCGCATTTGGTTCTAGCGTTACGTCGATCGCAACCGATTTCGCATCAGCAGCCATGCGAACGGTTTCAATCGCGGCAGAAACCACCGTTGCTAAATTCACTGGAGCCGGATTCAAGGCGAGTTTGCCGCGCATAATCCGGGAGATGTCGAGCAGATCCTCGATCAGTTGCGCCTGCAATTCCGCATTGCGCTCGATCGCGGCCAATGCCTCTGCGGTTCTGGCTTCGCCTAATTTACGAGTTTGCAGCAGTTTAGACCAGCCCAGAATCGGATTTAGCGGAGAACGCAACTCATGGGATAGCACAGCAAGAAACTCATCCTTGAGCCGATTAGCCGCTTCGGCTTCATCACGAGACGATCGCGCCTGTACAAGCAGGCTATCTTTTTCCGAATTAGAGGCCGTTAGCGCCGAATTCATTTGCGCCAGTCGATCGGATAGCTCTGCACGGGTCTGATATTCCTTCAGCCGGACTCGCTCAACCGCAAGCGATATCTGGGTAATCGCCTGCTGGGTTACGGCAGTTCCTAGCAGCAGCCCAACCCCGCATTGCACCAGCAAACTCAGCTTATGGACGTGCAGCACCTCAGAATCAACCGGAAAGCGTGACAAGGTTAGGGCATCTGGATGAACCAGCACGTAGCTAATCAGGGTGGAAACGACACAAAGACTCGCGACTAGCGTTCCACCCTTGGCTCCAAACCGAGTTGCTGCCCAAATAATCGGAATGTAGTTGAGAAAGGCGTATTGCTGAAAGACGAATTCACGTCCAGTCACCTGAGACACCGTAAGAGCTGCCGTGCCGACGCTTAATGCCACCAGGAAGGAAATTTCTCCCCATATCCGTAAATTGAAATAGAAACCGCGCACTGAGCCATCTGCTCCACCTTTGGAAGCGAGTTCCGGCGAAGCTTCTGTATCTGATTTAATCCAGCCGCGTCGCTGCAAAACCGGAGTCAACAGCAGCAGGGCAACAGGCATAATCGTTATGGTGCCGATCGCGTTACCAAGCCACCAGTACGGAATACTGCTGGAAATGGCTTCCCACGGCAACCGACCGAGCATTGCCAGCATGACGCTGCCCACCAATGCAGAGGTGGCACAGCCCGCGATCGGGGCGCTGAAGATTAGAAATGCTGCATCGTTAAGGCTGGTTGGAATCGGCGATCGTTGCAGCAGATAGCGATACAGCAGCCAAGTGATCAGGGGTTCAGTTGCATCGCTCCAACCGATGAGTTGCTGCCATCCGCGACTGATTCCCCACAGCGGTGCCATCAGCGTAGAAACGACACCTGTTAAAAGAACCCCAACGGGTCCCAGCCATATCGCTAGAGTAATTGCCACGCCAGAAGGCGGAAACCACAGGGAAACCGTAGGCTGAATCCGAAAGACGATCGCCGTTAAGTGGGCTGCAATTAAAGCGATAAACCCAATTGGAAGCAAAACCTTCCAACCTTGGGGAATGCGATACGTCATTGAATCGAGCCGGGTGAACTGGCTGCCAGTCTGGGATAGTGCAGCCTATGGCGCACGTTAGACTATCTCGATTGTAGTCCTACTGGCATCCCGTACCTCGGTCTACTAGGACGCTTACTGCTGCTGCGGCAGCGCGTACCAATCCTTGCCACCACCTAGCGCAAAGCGAATCGAATGAGACACATCTTTGCTCGACTGGACAATAAAAATTAGCAGTGCCAGAAACGTCAATCCAGACGCCAGCCCGAAGAGTCCCCGGTAGCCGACCCAATCTGCATAGAATCCTAAGGCAGGTCCCGCGATCGCAATGCCCAAATCGAACCCCGCCATACACAGGCTGAACACTCGTCCACGCTCTGATGCCTCCGAACGATCGGCAACCAGCGCGATCAAAGCTGGAATAAAAATGCCAATTCCCAATCCTTCAAGCGCCCCTGCCAACAAAAACACCTCTCGGTGCATTGCCGTCCACAGCGCCAGCATTGCCAGCGCGTAGATTAGCAAACCCAGTGTAATGAACCGTCCACGTCCATAGCGATCGCTGGCACGTCCCGAAAACAAGCGGGCGCTGAAGCTGGCGATCGCGGCAGCGGTGTAAAACAGTCCCACATTCAAATCGACTCGCGATTCCTGAATGTAGAGCGGCACAAACGTGCTGAGGGTGCCAAAGGCAAGTCCAACTAACAGCAGCAGCAGGGTTGGAACCCGCAAGCGAGGACTGGTGATCACTGACCAGAAAGGTTTGCGCCCCTGATCGTCTTGAAACTCCGTCACGGGAGCCACAACCCAGACAGCACAGCCAATTCCAGCCACGCCCAAGCCCGTCGCTAACAAAAACAGCGGCGTGTAGCCTGCCCACTCCAGCACATATCCACCCAGTGCCGGCCCGATCGCCATGCCGATCGGGCTCGCCAAACTTAAGTACCCGATGATTTCTCCGCGATTCTGCGCCGGAGACAGATCAACGACAAGTGCGCTGTAAGCAGTTGCAAAGGCGGCAATACTAAGCCCGTGAAAGGCACGGATTGCCATCAGCAGCGGGATGGACTGCGTGACTAGATAGCCTAGTGGCGCGATCGCCGCTGCCGCTAGACCAATCAACAGCACCACGCGGCGTCCCCGCTCATCGGCTAATCGCCCGACCCAAGGGCGAAACAGCAGCAGCCCGATCGCGAACGATCCCATGACTATTCCGACCTGATGGTTTGTTGCGCCGACATGCTTGATGTACAGCGACAGGGTGGGCAACAGTGCAGCAAGGCTAGACCAAAACAGCAAGCCCGTTAGCAGCAAAACCAGCAGATTGCGGCGTGTGGCGGTTGGAAGAGTGCGGAAAACGTTCAACGATCGCGTCCTCGTGTGATTGACGGTCTTTATCTATGATGAAGATTCCTTAACAATTTTTCCACTCGCAAGCTCTGCCCAACGACACAAAAAATCGAAGCAGAGTGGTCTGCTTCGATTCGATGGACAAAAATCTGTTAGAAACCTGAGAGCTAAATCGCTCTACAGTACTTGACGAGAAACAAGCTTCTCAAAGTCCGCCTGAGTCTGCTGAAGGAGTTGCGCTCGACTATCGATGGCTTGAGTTAATGGGGGGACAAGGTTACGAGCCTGTAGCGTCATGTGAAGCTGTAGGTGGGCGACATACTCGCTGAAGTCTTCCCGGAGCGGATTGACCGACTGATTAAAACGCGAATTCAAGATGTTCTCCTTTCTTAACGCTGCATCGTGAGCCAACGTAAACGAACGTATCATGTCGATCGGCATACTCCGCTAGGATTGCAACGAAGGTTAATCATTTCGATGCGAACGCTTACAAAAGGTTACACACGAGCGAGCGAACTCACCCCCAACGAGCGATCACGCGAGACAATAACTAACTGTAGAAGCACGTAGACAACACAGAATCATGACCCACTCAGAGGCTTACCGCATCGAGAAAGACTCGATGGGCGATCGATCCATTCCCGACACGGTTTACTACGGCATTCAGACCCTCCGCGCAACTGAGAACTTCCCAATTAGTGGATTAAAGCCGCTACCCACTTACGTCGATGCCTGTGTGCTGATCAAAAAAGCAACCGCGATCGCCAATGGTGAACTCGGCTGCATTTCGTTGGAACTGAGTCAGGCGATCGTTCAAGCCGCCGATGAAGTTCTCAGCGGCAAACTGCGAGATCAGTTTGTTGTTGATGTGTATCAGGCGGGTGCAGGTACGTCGCACCATATGAACGTCAATGAGGTGCTGGCAAATCGGGCGCTGGAACTCTTGGGCGATCGCAAAGGCAACTACGCGCGAGTTAACCCCAACGACCACGTTAACTACGGACAGTCCACCAACGATGTCATCCCGACCGCGATTCGGATCGGCGGCTTACTGGCACTGGAGCGGACGCTGTTTCCGGCATTGGAGGACGCAATCACCGCGCTAGAAGCCAAAGCGATCGAATTTCAGGACGTGATCCGATCGGGTAGAACGCACCTGCAAGACGCGGTGCCCGTGCGACTGGGCGAAACCTTTCGGGCATGGGCGCAGATTTTCAGCGACCATCGATCGCGAATTCAGTTTGCGGCTAAAGATTTGATGAGTCTGGGCTTGGGTGGAAGCGCCGCCGGAACAGGACTGAATACCCATCCACAGTACCGCTTCCGCGTCGCTGAGATTTTGTCAGAGCTGATCGGTCAGCCGCTGCAATCCGCGCCGCATCTGATGGCAGCGATGCAGAGCATGGCACCCTTTGTCAATGTGTCGGGTGCAATGCGAAATTTAGCACAAGACTGCGCAAAGATTTCTCACGATTTGCGCCTGCTAGACTCCGGACCGAAAACGGGTTTGAAAGAAATTCAACTGCCGCCCGTGCAGCCCGGATCGTCGATCATGCCTGGAAAATACAATCCTGTAATGGCAGAAATGACCTCAATGGTGTGCTTTCAGGTAATCGGCTACGACAGCGCGATCGTCCTTGCTGCCCAAGCCGGACAGCTTGAACTCAACGTGATGATGCCGCTCATTGCCTATAATCTGATCCACAGCATTGAAATTTTGGGCAATACGATCGCCGCCCTGACGACGCGCTGCATTCAGGGAATTACAGCAAACCGCGATCGCTGCTTAGCCTATGCCGAGGGCAGTCTCGCGCTTGTGACCGCGTTGAATCCGCATATTGGCTACCTGAATGCTGCTGCTGTTGCCAAAGAGTCGCTAGAAACAGGTCAGTCGCTGCGAGACATTGTGGTACAGCGAGGACTGATGACGCCTGACGTTTTGGCAGAGGTGCTCGATCTCGACCAGATGAGCGCCATGCCGATCGCGCCTAGTCGCACAGATTAAAAAAACGTAATGTAACGAATTCTCCCGAAACGTCCTGCATCCACCACCTTTAAGCGCGTTTGGTCGCTAGCTTAGCCATGTCGCGTGACACACATTACCCGTGTGGGGGAGTGATCTGTGTCGTCCGAGTGAGGCACACTCTATACATAGAGTATTTATCGGGCGGTAACGTCATGGTGTGGGCGGACGAACTAG
>NZ_JACJPG010000288.1 GCF_014695955.1 Leptolyngbya sp. FACHB-36
CGCAAGTTGCCATCGGGATCAAGCCCAATTTCCTGAGTCGGGAAATATAGCTCCTTCGGCTGCATTAAGGCGGGAATCAGGTTCGGCAGTTCGCTGACAACCGTGAAGGTTTGAACAATTTCTTTCGTTCGATTCAGTGTCACAGGTCTTGGCAGAAAGAATTGGTAAGACCATCCAGGACGCTGGATCGTTTGTGCTTGGTCGTTGCGAGAAATCTCCCACCCCTGCCCCAGGTAGCGATCAAACGCCAGCACACGCCAGAATCCCTCTGCCTGCGATCGCACGCGCAACACAATTTTGGGCTTCAAGGCTCCCCGCAGGTTTTGATTAATCCGGTTGTTAAATCCGTAGTAGAACTCCTCGTCAAGCTTACCTGGACCTGTGCCTGCGCCTGTGGTCGTTGTAGTGCTTCCGTTTCCGCTTCCGTTCCCTATATTGCCCGTCCGCACATAGCCTGGATTGACGATGCGGCTGCTATCAAACGCTTGTTGCAGATTGATTTGAGCACTGACCGGAAACGTCCGCAGTTGGTAGCCTGGCAGGCGTGGCAGAAAGGCAAAGATCGTCAAACCTAGCCCCAGAATCACCAGCAGAAACCTGCTCAAGCGCTTAGGAGACAGTCCAGCTTGCCGAAGTGGCGATCGACGCAGGCTGCTCAACCCCAGACGGGAGCGGTAATCCAGCACGAGCACAGGCAGAGCGATCGTTAGAAACAGCAGCAGCAGCAGTCCAAAGGTCATCGTCTGACTAACGGTGCTGGCAACGCCAATCAGAATCAGCCCGATCACCATTGAGTAGCCCAGATCCTTGCGGCGGGGTAGATCGAAGCTGTGCAACACCTGAAGCTGGACGAGGAGTTCCGCCAGCACCAAGCGGGTATCGTTTAACTCCGCCCGTAGTCCGACAAAGAACGCTGCCAGCGCCAGCAGCATCCCGATCGCAATGCCAAACTTAACCGAAATATTGCGCTTGCGCCGACGATACCAACTCCAAGTTGCGCCCGCGATACTAAGCGGAATTGCCCACACGCTCATCTGCGTCGATGCTGCTACATCCGTCGCAACAATCCCCACCAGGACCATCGCCTGCGCCAAAATTCGCAGCAGCACGGAGTCCTCTGTTTCAGGTGAAGGCAGGTCATGAATGCGCTGCCGGAATCGATTAACGATGGGCAGGGCGCGTACTCGATCGAGTCCAAGGTTTAACATGCGCAGCAGTCAGCGTCGGGGAATTAGGCAGTTATCTAACGCCATCCTACCCACAATTTCCCCACCCCGCTGACTGCAACGATGTTGCGTTACGCTACGCTTCCGCTGCGTACACTGAGAAAATCAGCGGCGTCGATTCGTGCTCGGTGAGCTGAACCTCTAGTACATACGGCTGGTTCGGCTGAATGTCAAACAGTTCAACGCTAAGCACTCCGGCATCCGAACGATGCGCGATCGCCTCCAGCCCTTGACCGTGCAGCAGCAAACTGCCACCGATCGGGAGCCGTCCTTTCAGCCGTAAGCGAGAGCCAAGCTGTCCAAACTCGTACTCTGCCTGCAACGTCAGCAGTCCTAACTCGGTTAGCCACTGTCGCTCCACGATCGGCTGTACTGAAGAAACGGTCAGCGTCAGCGTACCCAAAATCTCTCGCGCTGCCAGCAGCGACAGCACCATCTGCTGCATGGGTGCAGCAGCATCATAGTTGGCAGGATAGTTGACCTCCGGCGTAGACGGAGCGATCGCTCCTGACCTAGCGGGAGACGCCATTACCAGTCCAGCAAGATGATTTAATGCTTGAGGTTGGTTTGGGAATAGCTCCTCGACGGCTCGAATCAGCTTGGCTCCCTCTAATAACGAGGAGTGCAACGTTTCTTGACAACGTTGCAGCAGGTGAGTCAAAACTGATTCAGGAACTGCAACAGGCAGATTCAGCGTCTTTAGCTGATTCAGCCATAGCAGGACGGGAGCGCGATCGGCTTCGTAGTCGTGAATCTCCGACTCCCAAGGAAATAGAGGCGGGTTTTGTTGAATTTCGTGTTCTAAGCGACGCTTCAACAGGGCGTGGAACCGGTCTTGCACAACAGGTAAGTCTCCAAAATGACGTAAGGAACTCCGATCATCGGATAGAGTCTCAAAGTTAAGATGACTGGAAGCCGCACTAGGCGCATCCAGCGAAGAAGAGGGATTTGCTACATCTAAAGGTAGACTCTCCTGCTTCTCGCTTTCTGATATGGCATCAGAACGAAGGGATTGCAGTAGCCCAAGCAGACTTCGCTGTAGCTCCTCTGAGTCACGATCCATAATGGTTTATAGACTCCTATTCATCGGTAGACCCATTCTCTCCGGATATTGAACTGTTACGAATTTCCCATGCCTGCTCTAGCAGCTTAAACCACTGTTTCTGCACTTGAGTCACAGTGTTTCCTAAAGCTTGAGAAATTGCCGCATCTGCCAAGCCTTGCTGTTTAAGCTGCAGCAGTCTAGCTTGTGCTGGAGAAAGCTGTCCCAGAAATGCCTGCCACTGCTGCAGCGTGAGCCCTAAATTGCGCTCTAAATCAGCTTCTAACCACTGATGCACTAGCTCCCAGCGGTGAGACAGGGCGAATCGAATCAGATGGTACTTAAACCGCTGCTGAAGATAGTCGCGCTGACGGGGAGTCAAGCCCAGGATTGCCTCAATCTCGCTGGCAGGCAAATCTTTGAGCCGGAGCGTAAAGTAATCCACACAGTCTTGCTGTTTACGCTCCTCCAGGTAGGCAATCAGTTCGTTGATCACGGTGTGCCGCAGGGTGTCTTCTCCTGCCTCCGGCTCCTGAGCAACCATTTGTTCGCGCACCTGTTGCAGCGATGCCGCGTTCCACGGGTTGTCCGATTCACCTGCCATGCCTTCGGCGGCGCGTTCGATATCCACAAGCGTTTCGCTCGGCTGCTGCTGCGAAAACGTTTGAGCACGCAGAATGATTAACTGCTGATTGCGGTGTCCGGGAAGCGGAATACGACGTTTTCCATAGCGCTCCGTAAACGCCATGTATTCTGACAGTTCTAGGAGCGTGCGCGGCTGATAGCTTGGAGGCAACTGGAATTCGCGCCGAAACGCATTCAGTGCCTCCATGTAAAAGCCTTGCAAGAAATCCTCAATCAGCGTCAGACGGGCTTGGTAGCTTGATTGAGTTTGAGGTGGCGTAATGTAGCGATACACCACCGCGCTAAGGGTGCTATGCAGTTCTACCCGCCCACGTTTGGAGCCGAGTTTGTAATAGTGCAAACACTGCTGGAGGCGATGTTTTGCCAGGGTTATTGCCCAAGACTCCACCTCACCAGAAGCTTGAATTCGCCTGCTCTCCACGCAGATGCGATTAATTTCTTTTGATAAGCGCTCTGCCACATCCTGGCAGTTCTGCGTGGAGGCGCTTGTTGACAGTGTCAGCTCATCCAGTAGCAGTTGAAAGACCGCTTCCACGCTCTGGCAGATGTCCTCTAGAGTATTCAATGTCTCATCCAACGCTTAACGATTGCAAAACCTGCGTTAACCAACTCAATTTTGGCAACAATCGAGTGTCGCGTCTAGGGTCACAATCAGAATAGAGGGTAAACACCTCAATTACTGAATGGACAAAACCATGAATCTAGATGATCAAATTCGCGACCTGATTGGGAATGCACCGCAAGATGGCACAACACCTGCCTTGGTAGAAACGATTGCTCCTGTTCTGAAGCAACTTGCAGGACAACTGCGCCACTCACAATACTATATCGCTCAAACGCTGGATCAGGAGTGGGTGATGACCACTTTAGAGAATCGCACCCAACCGGATCTCTCCAAGACGGTAATTTATGCCTTTCCATCGTTGAAGGATGTAGCGGCGAGTCCTTATCCAATGCAAGACCCACAGCTGATTGCCCTTCCGATTCCAGTTACTCATATTCTGTTCCAGCTTTTAGCAATGGAGACGATCGACAGCGTTATTTTCTTCGAGGCTCCTGGCAGTACAGAGGTTGGAACTGAAATTCAGCGCCAGGATATGAACCATCTAGTTCAAACCTATTTTCAGCAGCAGTCGGCTCCCAGTTCAGTTCCTCCAGACATTGCGTAATCTTTAGGAACCAAGCTCCGAGCGATTTCGGTGCTCTTTTACAAAATTTCCACTTGGGCAGTAGTGTAAAGGAATGTAACGATATTGCCGTCAAGACGGTTTAGCATCTTGACAGCTCTCTGCAAACTGAATATTCTGACATGCATACCCGGGTACCAAAACTGAGAGTTCTATGCAAGACAAGCAGAAAGTTACGCTATACCTTCCACCCGACCTACACCGCCAACTCAAGATTCGGGCTGCGATCGATGCTGAAACAATGACCGATATTGCTCAACGAGCGATCGTGTTCTACCTGAGTCACCCAGAAGTTGTTGAGCAGTGTGAAATCTCTCATGGTCAGACTCACCGAGTTTACACCTGCCCAGACTGCACAGCTCCAGTAGCAATGCGGGATGGAGAAATCGTTTCTCTGCGGGGTCAACCGGGCGGCTTGCTAGAAGATGGTCTCTCGGTTGAGAAGGCGAAGCGAGCAGGTTCTGCCAATGCAGACTCTCAAGGCGAGGGAGAGTTGGTTCCCTGCTAGGTTCCAAGATCCTCTGTCAATAGACATCCCGGTTAGTGTCGGCTGAAGTTGCTCAGTGAACTGTTGGGAAACACTTGGAGTTTAGGCGTCCACGCTATTACTAGTGGGTCGATGTTATGCAAGAAGAACTAAGTATCCTGATCCAAGCCCAATATCCCCTGATTTACCTCGTGACCTCCGAGGAAGAGCGGGCTGAGCAAGCCATTGCGGCGATCGCCCAAGGGAGACCATCACGTCGAGTCTTTCTCTGGACAGTCACTCATGGCATTGTGGAGTTTGGTCAGCCACGTAATGTGACTCAGCACAATACAGTGTCCCCAGAAGCCGCAATTGAATGGGTAGTGCGGCAGCGTGAACCCGGTCTCTTCGTGTTCAAAGATTTGCATCCCTTTGTGGATTCGCCAGCTGTTACTCGGTGGCTGCGAGACGCGATTGCCAGCTTTAAAGGCACCCAGAAGACAATTATCCTAATGTCTCCGGTGCAGCAGGTCCCGATTGAGCTAGAGAAAGAGGTGGCAGTATTAGACTTCGCCATGCCCGACATGACGGAGCTGAATCAGGTACTGACTCAGCAGCTTGACCAAAATCGCACTCGTCGCATCACCACGGAAGCCAGAGAGAAACTGCTGAAGGCAGCACTCGGTCTGACGCGAGACGAAGCGGAAAAAGTGTACCGCAAAGCTCAAGTGACGGCAGGGCGCCTAACTGAGGAAGAAGTGGGTGTTGTCCTTTCTGAAAAGAAGCAGCTCATCCGGCGCAATGGTATTCTGGAATACATTGAGGAAGACGAGACAATCGAATCGGTAGGTGGCTTGGAAGAGCTGAAGCGGTGGCTGAAGCAGCGCTCTAACGCCTTTACTGAACGGGCGCGAGAATACGGCTTACCCCAGCCTAAAGGGATGCTGATTCTGGGCGTTCCGGGTTGCGGAAAGTCCTTGATTGCCAAAACTACTTCTCGTCTGTGGGGACTGCCGCTGCTGCGATTGGACATGGGACGGGTTTACGACGGCTCAATGGTGGGTCGATCGGAAGCCAATCTCCGAGGCGCTTTAAAGACGGCAGAGTCCATCTCCCCCACGATTCTCTTCATTGACGAAATTGACAAAGCGTTTGCAGGCAGCGCAGGATCAGCAGACTCAGATGGTGGTACCTCTAGCCGCATCTTTGGCTCATTCCTGACTTGGATGCAGGAAAAATCTTCTCCAGTATTCGTGATGGCGACGGCAAACCGAGTTGAGCGGTTACCAAGTGAATTTCTCCGCAAAGGGCGCTTCGACGAAATCTTCTTTGTCGATCTGCCGACTGCCGAAGAGCGTCAGGAGATCTTTAAGATTCACTTATCCAAGCGGCGGCGCGACATTGCCCGGTTTGATCTAGACCAGTTGGCGAACGTCTGCGATGGCTACTCTGGAGCAGAAATTGAGCAAGCGCTGGTGGCAGCGATGTACGAAGCCTTTGCTCAAGAGCGAGAGTTTACTCAACTCGATATTATTGCGGCGATTAAGTCAACTCTGCCGCTTTCTAAAACAATGACCGAGCAGGTTACTGCCCTACGGGATTGGGCGCGGCAGCGAGCGCGACCTGCGGCATCCTCGATCGCTGAATACCAGCGACTCGAGTTCTAAAAGCTTTCTCCTGCTCCCAACAGGAGGAAAGGCTAGCTGGCGCTAGCAGTCCACACAGAGGCTAATAGACTAACACTATTAGCGGCTTGAATAAACACACGTTGTTCTCAAACTCTCTACGGGAGGAAACCCAAATGTCTCACTTTAGCACTCTGCGCACCAAGATCACCGACGCTGAAATCCTCAAGTCCTCTCTGCGCGATCTGGGCATTTCCGTGAAGACGGAAGCTGATGTTCGCGGCTACAACGGCCAGCGCGTCCGCTCGGACATCGTTGCTGTTCTGGAAGGCGAGTACGATCTGGGCTGGTCCCGCAATGCGGATGGTTCCTTCGACCTGATCGCTGACCTGTGGGGCGTTGCTAAAAAGCACAACCAAACCGAACTGATCAACTCGATCAACCAAAAGTACGCTGTGAACAAGACCCTGGCTGAAGTCAAGCGTCCTGGTCTGCAAAACGCTAACGTTAAGCTGGTTGTTCAAAAGTAGTTTCTCTACGCGTTCCCAAACTAGCGGGTTAACCTATTTTGGTTAACCCGTTTTTTGCTGCTTGGTTTTTTACAGAGACACGATCGCAAAATTGTCTGCTGAAACGACAACCATCGGGAGCAAGCGATATTCTAAAAGCGATCTTTTACTCCTGATCTCACCATGACCCCAATTTCCGACGATCGTGCCCAGCGCATCCTAGAGCTTCTGCGTAGCTGTGGTCAGCAAGCTGAGCGAATGGCACGAGAGACATTTGATGTGTTTCAAAAAGGACCCAGCGATTACGTTACCAGCATTGACGCTGCGCTCGATCGGCGTCTTACCGAAGCGTTTACCACCTTATTTCCTGAAGACGGGGTAATCACCGAAGAGAACGCCCTATCGCGAAAACAATTCACCAGCCAACATTCCCGCCTCTGGTGCATCGACCCACTAGATGGAACAGAGGATTTTATCCGCGGAAAACGCGATTACGCTGTGATGGTTGGGCTACTAGAGGACTATCAGCCGATCGCGGGCTGGATTTATGCACCTGCCCAAGACCAGCTTTACTACGGAGGACCCAATTGGGGAGTGTTTCAGGCGGTCCCGGATTCGTCCCCCTTACTGATTGCAGAACCGCCGCCACCTACGAGCCAGTTTTGCCCAATTTTGATTGGCTATCGAGACCAAAAGCGGTACGGGTCGGCGATCGAGCTGGCCATTCCATCTGCACAGTTCTCGTCGCTCGGCAGTTTTGGGCTGAAAGTGATGGAAGTAATTCAGGGGCACGCTGGCTTGTACGTGTATCTCAATGGGCGAGTCAAAATCTGGGATACAGCAGGTCCGCTCGCCCTAGCTAATGCCGCTGGCTTAGTTTGCTGCGATTTAGAAGGTCAGGCAATTCGCTTCTCAGCTAATTCCATGGATCTAGACACGCTGGCCCATAAACAGGCAATCTTGGTTGGCTGGCCTGAGTATGTTGAGGCACTGCTGCCAAACATTCAGCAAGCGGTCAAGGATGTGCTAGAGAGCTAGTAAAACAGCGCTGCATTAAAGCCTGTAGAGATTTACCTGGGTCACAAAGATTATTCTCAGCGCGATTCAAAGCTTGCTACTATTTTTCACATATCCGCTAGCTGCGATCGTGCCTCTCTAGCGACAAACCATGAGGTGTGTTAGGTTCCAGCTTCTTCAGTGAACTCTAGAGGTGACGGTTCGCTGTCCATGCGCTGAAGCAGATGCTTCTACGTTATACACGTTGTCATTTTGCTGTCACGAAAGCTGACAATCTCTGCCATCCTAAGAGGAAAGTCGCTTAGTGATGCGCTGCCTGCTCGATCAACAATTATTGACTACGCATTTGAAGATTCATGCAGACTGAAGCCTTTAGTGAGCTTTTTCCCCTGTTGACCGCTGCTAATCCAGAAACATTAGAGTGGTTGCTATCTGTTGCAGTTGAGCACGAGTACCCAGCAAATCGCGCGGTGTTGATGGAGGATGCTTGGGGAAATGCGGTTTACTTTGTTGTGTCGGGGTGGGTAAAAGTGCGCCGCCTGTCTGGGCACGGTGAGGAGGTTGTGACGCTAGCAATTCTCGGTCGAGGCGATTTCTTTGGAGAAATGGCAATTTTGGATGAGTCGCCGCGATCGACCGATGTCATTGCCCTCTCCGGAGTCAAGCTGATCAGCATCTCAGCCCAGCGATTTATTCAAACTCTGTTCAAAGACCCGCAACTGCATCACCGGATGCTGCAACTGATGGTGCGGCGACTGCGGCAAACCAATTTACGCTTTCAGCTGCGCCACCAGCCGCCTGCAGTTAAGCTAGCGAATACGCTGGTGAGCTTAGGTGAGAATTACGGGCAAGACTCCCTGCATGGAACTGAGATTTTCAATATTCCCTACAAAGATTTGGCTGATGTCACCGACATTGGGGTAGAAGAAACTACCAAGATCATGGATAAGCTAAATAGTAAGGGTTGGATCAAAATGGACGCGACAAGCCAAACGATTCACCTGATCAATCTGAAGCAGTTGATGCATCTAGCCAGCAAAACTTGAGCCACGATCGAGCGGCTCAGGATCGTGTAGGAGAACCCACCGAATGAGTCAGGAAGAAGATCGGGAGCAGCCGTCCCAAGCAAGTTTTGCCCAAGCCGCACAGATTGGCGCATACGGAACTTCCAGTCACCGCTTATCAATTCACTACCACGTTTCCCTTTCAGAGCCAGAATCTCATCTATTTGAGGTGACGTTGCAGGTAAAGGGGTGGAATCCTGAACAGCGTTTAGATCTCAGGATGCCTGTTTGGACGCCCGGTTCGTATTTGGTCCGAGAATACGCCAGACACGTTCAAATGGTTGCAGCGTTTGCGGATGGTACACCACTGCCATGCAGTAAGCAGCATAAAAATCACTGGCAAATAGATCCGCAGGGGCAACCTGACATCACGGTGCAGTATCAAGTATTTGCCAATGAGCTAACGGTTAGAACGAATCATCTCGATCGCTCCCACGGCTACTTCAATGGTGCTGCGCTGTTTTTCTATATTCCCGGTTATGAAGCCTGCCCAGTTCGTGTGACCGTGGTGCCGCCGCGATCAGATTGGCGAGTCACTACCCCACTACCCTCCGCCGAAGAAGCGAATACCTTTGAGGCATCCGATTTTGATACTCTTGTGGATAGCCCATTTGAGATTGGGCTGCATCGCGTCTACGAGTTTGAAGCAGCAGGAAAGCGGCATCAGTTTGCGGTGTGGGGGCAGGGCAATCTGCTGCCGGAGCGCGTGATTGCGGATATGCAGCGAGTCATTGAAGTGGAGGCATCTCTGTTTCAGGGATTGCCCTACGATCGCTATTTGTTTCTCCTGTATCTAACAAGTCAGGGCTTCGGCGGATTAGAGCACAAATTCTGCTGCTCATTGATTTACTCGCGCTTTGGATTCCACAGTAAGGACAAGTACGATCGCTTCATTCAGCTCGTTGCTCATGAATTCTTTCATCTGTGGAACGTCAAGCGCATTCGCCCGAAAGCGCTGGAAGTGTTTGACTACGAGCAGGAAAATTACACGCCGTCGCTCTGGTTTAGCGAGGGTACAACAAGCTTTTACGATTTGGTGATTCCCTATCGAGCTGGCGTTTACGACATTGGGACGTATCTGAACGCGCTGAGCAAGGAAATTTCGCGATTTCTTACCACTCCAGGACGTAAAACGCAGCCTCTAAGCGAGTCGAGCTTTGATGCCTGGATCAAGCTTTATCGCCCAGATGCGAACAGTCCCAACTCTCAAATCTCCTACTACCTCAAGGGCGAGATGGTATCGCTGCTGCTGGACTTGCTGATCCGTTCGCGGCACCAAAATCGTCGATCTCTTGATGACGTAATGCGGCAGATGTGGCATCAGTTTGGTAAACCTGAAGTCGGCTTTACGCCAGAACAGCTTCAGCAGGCGATCGAGTCCGTTGCCGAGATGGACCTGAGCAATTTCTTTGAGCGATTCCTACACAGCACAGAGGAACTGCCATTCGACGACTATCTGGCTCCGTTTGGCCTACGCGTGCAGGCGGACGACGATGGTGTTCCCTATGTGGGCTGGAGAGCGCAAACCGAGCACGGGCGAGAAATCATCAAGTTTGTGGAAGCTGGATCGCCTGCACAAAAAGCGGGGATTGATGCAGGCGACGAACTGCTCGCGATCGACGGTCTGCGCGTCAGCTCAGACCAACTCAGCGATCGACTGCGCGACTATCAACCCGGCGATCGCCTTGAAGTTGCTATTTTTCACCAAGATCAACTGCAGATCTGCTGCGTTACTCTAGCAGCACCTCGACCCAGCCGCTACCAGGTTCTGCCGATTCAGCAACCCTCTCCGCAGCAAGCGCAGCTTTTTCAGGGATGGTTGGGAGTGCCTCTGGCAGAAATTATGTAAGCGAATTTTTGTCAGATCGTTCCCCAGAAGCCGTAGACTGTAGGATGCAACACAACGAGTATTGAAGCCTACTGGGTCTCCTGTGCGAAACGTTATTATTGCTGGCAACTGGAAAATGTATAAAACTCAAGCAGAAGCGCTTGAGTTTTTGCAAGGGTTTATGACACAACTGGATGTGACGCCAGACGATCGAGAAATCGTGCTGTGCGTTCCGTTCACGACGCTGGTAAGTTTGTCCCAAAACTTACACGGTAGTCGAATTCGCTTAGGTGCTCAGAATGTGCACTGGGAAACGGCTGGAGCATACACAGGCGAAATTGCAGCTCCCATGCTAACGGAAATTGGCGTGCGCTACGTCATTGTTGGGCACAGTGAGCGGCGGCAGTATTTCGGCGAAACCGATGAAACGGTGAATCTACGGCTAAAAACTGCCCAACAGGCAAGCTTGACACCGATTCTTTGCGTGGGTGAAACCAAGCAGCAGCGCGACGCAAATGAAACAGAATCCCTAATCTTTAGTCAGTTGAAGAAGGGTTTAGTCGGTGTGGACCAAACCAATCTTGTGATTGCTTACGAGCCAATTTGGGCGATCGGCACGGGTGACACCTGTGAAGCGACCGAGGCAAATCGAGTGATTGGGTTAATTCGAGAACAGCTAACAAACCCGAATGTCTCCATTCAGTATGGTGGCTCAGTGAAGCCAGAAAATGTAGACGAAATTATGGCGCAGCCCGAAATTGATGGCGCATTAGTTGGTGGAGCAAGCTTACAGCCAGGCAGCTTTGCTCGAATTGTGAACTTTCAGTAAAGCTGAACGGGCGCTGCTCTTGGCGGGCAATACAACCCCTAATGCAGATCTGAAGCGTTTCAGCGCATTGCGAAGTTGAACTTCATACACAGGTTACGCAGCGGCGCAGACGTTCAAAGCCTTGATGAAGATGGCGGATGGAGTGAACCATCATCAGGAAAGTGACCTAAGAGTGATGTAGGTTAACTCATCACCTGATCTGGGTCACCCCGCTTAATGAAGGCTGATCCGTATACTAGCTGCCAACCGAAACTCAACTTTTGACAGTTGACTACCGTTTTCTGAATGTCGATCGCAGCAGTGGGCTAGCGATTCATCCATTGGACCGACTTTGAAGACGGTGGAACTTTCAGCGGGTGTTCTCTTGTCTAATCTCATGGGAACACTAGCCGCATGCAGCAGACTGAAGCCCATTCCTACCTGGAGCCACTGAGACAAGCACTATGCCAGCACAATCTTTCTACGCTGATGCAGACTATGACGAGTTAGATGCTCAGAATTTTCAGCCGGACAGCCCCGACGCGACTGAAAAAGTAGTTGCTGACTTAATTAGCCTGGAGATGGAGTATCCCGATCCCGCCAGCTTTCAGCAGGGCGCAGGTCGTCGGTCAACCGATCTTGTCCGTCTGTATCTTCAAGAAATTGGACGGGTTCGCCTGCTGGGGCGCGACGAAGAAGTTTCAGAAGCTCAACGGGTGCAGCGCTACATGCGCTTGTTGGAGATGCGTTCAGAGGCTGCTCTTAAGGAAGCAGGTCCACTCCAACTCTACGTGCAGCTTGTAGAGGCGCATGATCGCCTGGTCTCGCACTTGGGACATCGTCCCTCCTTGGAGCGTTGGGCAGCAGAGGCTGGCATCATGGTTGCAGACCTTAAGCCGACTTTGGCGGAGGGTAAGCGCCACTGGGCAGAACTGGCCGGGCTGTCGATCGATGAATTAGAGCGGACTCAAACCGACGGCATCCATGCAAAAGAGCACATGATCAAGGCGAATTTGCGCTTGGTAGTGTCCGTTGCGAAAAAGTATCAGAATCGTGGGCTGGAACTGCTGGATCTGATTCAGGAAGGCACCTTGGGTCTGGAGCGAGCAGTTGAGAAGTTCGACCCCACCAAGGGATATCGGTTCAGCACTTATGCCTACTGGTGGATTCGTCAGGGCATTACGCGAGCGATCGCGACACAGAGCCGCACGATCCGGCTGCCCGTCCACATCACTGAGAAGCTAAACAAAATCAAGAAGGCGCAGCGCAAAATTTCGCAGGAGAAAGGGCGGACAGCGACGATCGAAGATGTGGCACTGGAACTCGAAATGACAGCACCCCAAGTACGGGAAGTGCTGCTGCGAGTGCCGCGAGCGGTATCCCTGGAGACTAAAGTTGGTAAGGAAAAAGATACCGAGTTAGGTGACCTCCTGATGGATGAGGATGTGTCTCCCGAAGATACGCTAATGCGTGAGGCACTCCGGCGAGATCTGCTGCAACTTCTGGCAGACTTGACCAGCCGCGAACGCGATGTGATTCAGATGCGTTTCGGTCTGGGCGATGGACAGCCTTACTCGCTGGCTGAGATCGGTCGAGCGCTGGATCTATCACGGGAGCGAGTGCGTCAGATTGAAGCAAAAGCTCTACAAAAGCTGCGTCAGCCGAAGCGCCGCAACCGAGTGCGGGATTACTTAGAATCTCTCGGCTAAACGCCAATTTCTGACAATTTCTGAAAAGCCAAGAGCTAACTGCTCTTGGCTCTTTCTATTGGTAACGCTAAAATCCCTATGCCTCTCCGTGTTTCCCAGCCTCCTCGTGGAGTAACCCTGTTGCCTTAAAACTCTCCATGCAACGGTCGCTCCCCGTCTAAGCAGCAGAGCGTTGATGCCCCAGGCTACCTCTAAGAGCGTTTCGTCGGGTAGTCAGAGTGGTTTTAGTCAACTCAGCCGTGTATGTCCTAGCTTGCCTAATTGATGCCAGGCCCTAGCGCTTGGCTCCATATCCGCTTTTAAGGGTGAGCTATTGAGTGGGTAATAGGCGTCCGATCGTCCGGTTTTGCGGGGTGAACGTAGCGTTGGCAACGCGCTGGATGTCGGTAACCGTGACAGCAGCAATGTTATCAACTTCTTTGAACAAGTTTCGCCAGCTTCCCGTTTTGACTTCGTACTCCAGTAGCAGTTGCGCCATGCCCATGTTGGAGTCGAGCGATCGCAGTAGTCCAGCGCGAGCTTGGGTTTTGACGCGATCGAGATCTTGTGGAGAGACGGGTTCGGTCTTTAGGCGATCGATTTCTGATCGCAGCGCCGTTGCGACCTCTTCTACAGTGTGTCCGGGAGCCGTCAGCGCGTAGAACAGCATTAGATTAGGAAACTTGTCGCCCGGAAAGCCACTAAAGCCTTGAGCGCTGAGGGCAAGCCGCTGCTTTTCCACAAGGGATTTGTAGAGGCGAGAAGTCCGTCCGTCGCTGAGCAAACTGCCAATCATCTCATACACAGCGTGGTCGGGATGATTGAGCGCTGGGCGATGGTAGCCTTCTAGATACCACGGCTGAGTGGGCAACCGCAGCGTCACATCACGAGTTTCCGTTTGGCGAGGCTCTACGTCAGTGACTTTGGGCGGCGCAGGTTTGGCTTTGTAGCGTCCAAAGTACACTTGTGCGAGGCGCTTGGCTTCCGTAGGGTTCACATCGCCCACGATCGCGATCGTCAAATTGTTTGGCGCGTAATGCGTCTCAAAAAACGCCTGCACATCCTCTCGGGTCAAGCCGCGAATATCTTGGTCATACCCAATTACCGGACGGCGATAGGGATGCTTCTGGAATGCTGCGTCAAGAAATACCTCGACCATCTGACCGATCGGCGAGTTATCCGTTCGCAAACGGCGCTCCTCTAGAATCACCTGCTTCTCTTTGTAGAACTCTCGAAATACAGGGTCCAAAAACCGATCGGACTCTAACGACATCCACAACTCTAGTTTGTTCGCAGGAAAGCTGTAAAAGTAGCGGGTTGCATCCGTTGAGGTATTGGCGTTGAGTCCAACCCCGCCTGCTTGCTGTACAATCCGACCCAGCTCGTTTTGCTGCACCAGCCGAGCCGCGGCTGCCTCTACCTGAGTGAATTCTGCTTGAAGCTTTTCTGCCTCAGCCGTTTGTTTGCGAGCGATTGCGGTTTGAATCTGGTCTGCAAGACGATCGAGCCGATCCAGAAGCGGTTTCTCAGCCGTGTAGTTTGTTGTACCGATGCGAGTTGTGCCTTTAAAGGCAAGGTGCTCCAGAAAATGCGCCACCCCCGTCTTACCGTCAGGTTCGTCCGTACCACCGACATCTGCGTAGGTCAGGAAGGACACTACCGGAGCTTGATGTCGCTCTAGAATCAGAAACTTCATGCCGTTGTCCAGCCGAAACTCCGTCACTTGCTGGAGGACCCGATCCAGATAGGGCTGAATCGACTGCGTTGGCGCTTCCGTTCGCGCTAGCGCTTCAGGAGCCATACTGCCGCTTAGCAGCAGCACGATAAGGAATAGAACGATCGATCGAAGCAAACCACCAATCTGAGACATTACTGAACTCTGAGCGCACTGCTTCCCAGAATACCGTCTTCGTTGAGGTGCTGATGGATTGTTTCGATTAGCCGTTGCGGAAACTTTGATGTCGATAAAAGGCGTAGGTGTCAAACAGTGCTCCAGCACTTCCAGACGCCAAGCCAATGACCAAGGCCCCTTGAACAGCACTACCGCTGCCAAACACCGCTAGAAACTGTAGGAGTCCTGCCGCTCCGCCTTGCCCGATCGCCTCGCTGAGAGGAAGTTGACCAACCAGCGTGAAGCTTGCCAGCACTAGTCCAATCAATACTAGCGGGGCTGTAAAACTGAGGGTGTACGCTAGGAGCAGAGAGCGAAGAAAGGGCGCTGAGATAAGCATGGGCAGTCAGCAGAGTCAATGTAGGGGCTAAATCTGTCTAGTATCACTGTTTCCACAATAGGCGCGATCGCCCAAGATCCGATCGGATGAGAGAAATCTTAAATAAATCTAGAAACTTGTGTAACGAATGGAGGGATATTTCTAATCTTTAACAGCAGCCTGCTCATATAACGATACTGCTGCTGACGGATTTGCTGAATTTGCGAGTCAGAATCCGAAATCTATTCAAAATCACCTATTCTTCTAGCGGTACCCTTTTGCGGTTTTGCCTGTGAATCAACCATCGAGTTTGAGCCAGTGGAGCCAACGGTTGCTGGCAGCAGTTCTTTTAGGTGGACAGGTCATGGTCCATCTTCTAGGAGGAAAAATTCACCGCCGGAACACTGTGGAGCAAATGGCACTTGTTGGTCCTGCCTCGCTGCCAATTGCGCTGGTAACAGCGGCATTTGTCGGCATGGTGTTCACGATTCAAGTGTCGCGAGAATTCATCAATCTGGGGGCTGGAAGCGCCGTAGGCGGAGTATTGGCAATCTCGCTGGCGCGAGAATTAGCTCCGGTGCTTACCGCGGTTGTGCTAGCGGGACGGGTGGGGTCAGCGTTTGCAGCAGAAATCGGCACGATGCGTGTTACCGAGCAGATCGACGCGCTCTATGTGTTGCGGACTGACCCGATCGACTACCTTGTGATTCCGCGCCTGATCGCCTGCTGCTTGATGCTGCCGATTTTGACCGTTCTGTCCTTTATCACAGGCATGACAGGTGGACTGCTAATTGCCAACAGCTTGTACGGCATTTCCCAAACTGTGTTTCTTGATTCTGCTCGCAACTTCTTGGGCGTGTGGGACTTGTGCAGCGCTCCGATCAAAGGGTTCTGCTTTGGTGCCCTGATTGCCATCATTGGCTCTAGCTGGGGACTCACCACGACCGGAGGCGCAAAAGGTGTGGGGCAATCTACAACGACTGCTGTGGTCACATCACTACTGGCGATTTTTATCTCCAATTTTTTCCTCTCCTGGCTGATGTTTCAGGGGTTGGGAAGTGCCGTGCTCGGTGGAGGGTAGACAAGGGAACTGCACCTGCTTCTGTCTGCCGTTCAGGAGAAGGCATAGAATAATAAGGAGATGAACAACTGTAAACAGTGGAACGACCGTCCGTGACAACTTCCTCATCGGTTTCAACCTCGACCGAGCTGGCACCCAGCTATGCCCTACCGATCGCGCTGGTGCTGCTGGCGATTCCGCTGCTGCTGGTGCAAAAATGGGTCGGTCTAGCGGTTTCTCTATTCGGGCTGTTTTTGCTGTTTCAGGCGGCAAGCCTGCGGTTGTGCTTTACCGAAACCGATCTAGACATCCATCGGGGTGAAACACTGATTCGCCGCTTTCCTTATGCTGACTGGCAAACGTGGCGCATCTTTTGGTCCCCAGTTCCGATCCTGTTTTACTTTCGAGAGACTAAAAGCATCCACTTTCTACCGATACTGTTTGATCCAAAGGCACTGCGAGACTGCCTAGAAGCCCGCTTTCCGTCCGCTAAGAATTAACTGGTAGTTGTTAGCTAAGTTGCTAGTTGAAATGCTTAGTTATTGCTGACTAGGAACGAAAACACTAACGACTAAAAACGAATAGCGAAAACTTAATTGCTCATCTGCTCAATCCTGTTATGAACTCAGACGAACTCCACCCAGCCCAGACCGAAGAATCCGTGGGGATGCAAGAAGCGTCGCTGCAAACGCTAATCGAACAAGAGCAAAATGCGCTTGTGGAGCCAGGGGAAGCGTCCATAGAGCCGTCTGCTGAACCCGATCCTGCTACAGCGGATCTCTCGCACAGTAGTGAAGCGTTACCTCTCGATCAGCGGGTGGCGGAGTTGCAGCGTCAGGAAGTCGCGCTGAAGCAGGAAATTGCAGTGCTGGAAGCAACTCGATCGCAGGTCCAATCTGAAATCTCTGCGGCGCAGTCCTCTATGGGTCAACTAGTGCAGGCGGGACTAACCGAGCTAGAGCAGCGCCGACAGGCACTCCAAATTAGCGTCGAGCAGCTAGAGCGGCGGCAGGAGCGAATTCGCTCCGAAATGCGGACTACGTTTGCAGGCGCGTCTCAAGACATCGCCATCCGCATTCAGAGCTTCAAAGACTACTTGGTGGGCAGCTTACAGGATCTTGCCCTATCAGCGGAGCAGCTCGATTTGCCCAAGGTCGTTAAGGCGGCTGAGCCGCAGGCTAAAGCGGTAGAGACTGTATCACCACAGCAGCCGACTGCTCCACGATTCGCTGAACAGAGCTTTCAGGAGCAGACTAAGCGGATTCGCAGCCTGATCGATCAGTACCGCAATCGCCCAGACTACTACGGGTCACCGTGGCAGCTTCGCCGCACGTTTGAGCCGATTCACGCTGAGCGCGTGTCTAGCTGGTTCTTTACCCAAGGTGGACGCGGCGCGATTCGGACGATGGGTAGCCGTCTGCAAAATATCCTGGTCGCGTCGGCAACAATCTCGATCTCCCACTCTCTCTACAGCGATCGCCTCCGCACGCTGATTTTGGCTCAATCGCCCGAACGGTTGGGCGAGTGGCGGCGGGGCTTGCAGGATTGCCTTGGCATTACCCGCAGCGATTTCGGTCCTGATCGTGGGGTGGCGCTGTTTGAAGACCCAGAACCGCTAGCACAGAAAGCTGATCGGCTGCTCAAAGACAATCTGATGCCGCTAATTATTATTGATGAAACCGAGGAAGTGATCAGCCTCTCGATGCTGCAATTTCCTCTGTGGCTGGCATTTGCCCCCAATCCTCAAGCGCCGACCTACACGTACTGAGTGACAGGTTGGCTGGTCAATACCTATGGTCTCAACACAGAACGTCAGCTTAAAGGTCCGATCGATTACGTCTGAGAATTTTCAGCCATACGGTCAGGTGATTTGGGCGATCGAAGATGGCAAACCTTATGGTGTGGATGAGGCTCAGCTCGACCTCAGTCAGGGTGCTCCCC
>NZ_JACJPG010000289.1 GCF_014695955.1 Leptolyngbya sp. FACHB-36
CCCACCGTGTTTGGTCGCATCGGCGGGGTGTCTCCGGCGCTGATGTTGGGCGGCGGCAAATCCCTGTTCGGCTACTGGGACCAGCACACGCGCTGCTGGTCCAAAGTCCTTTTACATGTTGGCAGCAAAGAGCAGTATTCGTTCTACGGCGTTTGGCTGGACTACGTTCCCATCACTCGCGATTTCTATAACCATTTGAAGCAGCTTGGTTACAGCGACCACGAAGTCCGATTTGTGCTAGCTGAGGGTGACACTCACCACGAAACGTCCTGGCAAAAACGCCTGCCAGAAATGCTGCGCTGGCTGCTAGAGGACGCCTAGGTAGGAGGAATTCCTATAGCGTCACGAACAGCCAACACCCGACAGCCAATAGATTCCACAAGCACGCTGCCACAGGACGGCTCCCCTAACGGCAAATTGCGGGTGCTAGTCTAGAGGTGCCTTACTGGTGTGAGCCTATGCACAGAGTGTTGACAGGACCGCTAACAGTCGAACGAGTACGGGTAGAGATTGCGGACCTGCCCAACTCCCTGAACAACCTCCGATTGGTTCAGCTTTCAGACTTTCACTTTGATGGGCTACGGCTCTCTGAACGACTGTTAAAACGAGCGATCGCGGCAAGTAATGCGGCAGCTCCAGATGTGGTGCTACTGACCGGAGACTATATTACCGATGATCCCGCATACATTCATGAATTAGCACCGTGGTTGAAAACCTTGCACAGTCGCTGCGGCATTATTGCCTGCTTGGGCAACCACGACATCTGCCGTCGCCCGTCGCGGGCAGAAGTGACCCAAGCGCTCAGCAGCGTTGGAGTTGTGGTGCTGTGGAATGATGTTGCCTACCCGTTAGGACCCGAGTTGCCGATCGTTGGGCTGGCAGATTTCTGGTCAGCAGAATTTGCCCCAGCCCCTGTCATGGCAAAGCTAAACCCTGCTGTCCCTCGCATTATCCTGTCCCACAATCCCGATACGGCGGAGCTGTTGCAGGCGTGGCGTGTGGATTTGCAGCTATCTGGACACACCCACGGCGGGCAGGTTGTTGTGCCAGGAGTTGGTACGCTGGCGCAATTAGCCGCACCACTGTATTACAAATTACCTAAGCGGGTGCGGCGATCGCTGCCGGGGCTGAAGTCCTACTATCGCGTTGCCAAGCACTGGGAGTGGTCTCAAGGACTGCACCGCGTGGGCAGCAATCAGCTCTATGTCAATCGTGGACTCGGCACTTATTTTCCGGGTCGGGTGTTTTGTCCGCCGGAGGTGACCGTGATTACTTTAGTCTCGTCACCCGGCAACCCATAGTTAGCGCAATATAAGCCAACGTGCAGCGTGGACTATCCAGTCCTTAGAACCGGCGGTTCGGTCAGCAATTTTGACGGTTCACTGCTCGCTTAGAGTTTACATGCGGTTGCCCTGGTTTAGTCGTCTGCACTGCAAGAACACGGCTCCAATCAGGTGTAGGGTAGAACAGGATTCCCTTTATTTTGCGATCGTGTTGAGATCGCGGGTGCATGCAACCTCTGGCATTACTTCAGTCCTTGCAATCCCTGCTGAGACCGAAGCGGTTGGCGATTCTAGAAGCCGTGCTCATCGGTTTAATTGCGGCACTGTCTGCAGTGCTGCTGCGGCAGGCAGTTGTATTGCTCGGTGGCTGGCGGGCACAAGAATCGATGCCGCTGCCTGCCTGGATACTGCTGCCATTGATTGGTGCGGGCAGTGGATTCCTAGCAGGCTTTCTAATTGAGCGCACCGGACCGGAAGCCGCGGGCAGCGGCATTCCTCAGGTAAAAGCGGCACTGGCACACGTACCGATCGCCCTCAATCTCCGCGTTGCCGTGGTCAAATTTCTCAGCACCATGCTGACCCTCAGTGGTGGGTTTGCGCTAGGACGACAGGGTCCAACGGTGCAGATTGGAGCTGCACTGGCGGCGCAATTTAGCCGTTGGATGCCTGCCTCACCGGATCATCAGCGGCAGTTGATTGCAGCAGGAGCGGCAGCAGGCTTGGCAGCAGGATTCGATGCGCCGATCGCAGGCGTTATGTTTGTGATTGAAGAACTGCTCCAGGATGTGTCGAGCCTGACGCTGGGAACGGCAATTTTGGCATCCTTCACGGGAGGCGTGATCGCGCGGGTGCTAGCAGGACCTAACGTTACCCTGGGCTTCAATCCGCTCGCGCACGAAACGAGCTTTACGCTGCCAGAGATCCCGTTTTTTCTGCTGCTGGGGCTGCTGGCGGGCATCTTTGCCGCGCTGTTTAATCGCGGTGTGCTTGTAAGTCTAAAGTGGACGCGACGCAATTTGCGGCTGAGTCTGCCGTTCAAGATTGCGCTAGCGGGACTTCTATCGGGCATCACGGCAGCGGCATTGCCGATCGTCTTCCGCGACAGTTCGACGCTGCAAGTGTTTCTCACGGCTGGAACGGCATCCTGGCAGCTCACCGCGCTGGCGTTTGTTGTGCAGTTTTGCCTGACCCTGCTGGCGTGCAGCATGGAAACTCCGGGCGGTTTGTTTGTTCCCAGTCTGATTTTGGGTGCGGCACTGGGGCATCTGGTTGGCATGGCGGAGAACTCGCTGCTGGGCGGTGAGCCAGTCACCTATGCGCTAACCGGAATGGGAGCATTTTTCGGGGCGGTGGCAAAGGTGCCTGTGACAGCGATCGTCATCGTATTCGAGATGACGACAAATTTTGAGCTGGTGCTGCCGCTGATGATTGCCTCAGTGACGGCGTATCTCGTAGCAGAGCGCTTGGTTCCGGGATCGCTCTACACCCAACTGCTAGCGCTAAAGGGAATTCAGTTAGAGCCAGATAAAATCAGCGATGGACTATGGGCGCGGTTGACGGCTGCCGACGTAATGCAGCAGAACGTAGAGACGCTGACCAGCCAAATGACGCTAGACGAGGCAGTGCAGGCGTTTTCCCGATCGCACCATCGTGGCTTTCCCGTGGTCGAGAACGGCAAACTGGTTGGAATCGTCACCCTCACCGATTTGGACAAAGTGGCGCAGCGATACCTGTCTGGCGCGGCGTTTGTGAAGGACATCATGACGCCGCGTCCGATCGTCGTGGAGCCAAACGATCCGCTGAGCCAAGTCTTGTATTTGCTGTCGCGCTACAAGCTGTCTCGCCTGCCCGTTACGGAGGGACGCCGCCTTGTGGGGATCATCACCCGCAGCGACATTTTGCGCGTCGAGTCCGATAAACTGCGGGGCGGCTCCACCCGAATTGGACCTGTCGCAGAGCCGTCTTATGTGGTGTATCAAACGCGATCGCCCGCGACTGGACGGGGACGCCTGCTGCTGCCGTTGAGCAATCCCCAAACGGCACCGAGTATGCTGAAGCTGGCGATCGCGATCGCGCAAGAGCGGCACTACGAGCTGGAATGCTTGCAGGTCATGTTGGTATCGCGTCGGCGAGTGCCATCGGAAACAGAAGTTAACACGACCCGCAGTCGGCGGCTCCTGACTCAGGCGATTCACCAAGCAAAAGCTGCCAACGTCTCGATTCATACTCAGATTCGCGTTGCCCACAGCATCGATCAGGCGATTCTCGAAACGCTAAAAGACCGCCACATCGATTTGCTGCTGATGGGCTGGAAGGGCAACACGTCCACGCCCGGACGCATTTTTGGTGCCGTTGTCGATACGGTAATCCGGCAGGCAAAGTGTGACGTTGTGCTAGTAAAGCTGGGTGAGGAACCTGCCTCCCGTCTGCTTCGTTCGCCAGTCCCCACGCCGCATTCCCTAGAGCGCTGGCTTGTCCCGATCGCAGGCGGTCCCAATTCTCAGTACGCTATCAAGCTTTTACCTGCGCTCGTGTCGGTCAGTCGGCAACCCGAGATCCGTCTTTGCCAGATCTTCCCCTCAGATGACTCCACCCACAACACCCATCGCCTAGAAGAAGACGCAACCTTTCTGCGGCAGCGGCTGCAACGATCGGTGACAACGCTACCCATATGCGCTAAGTCGGTGTCTGATGCAGTTGTCGATGTGGCGCAGCGGGATCAGTGCGATGTCGTGGTGGTGGGAGCCAGCCGCGAAGGACTCTTGCAGCAGGCAATTCAGGGCAACATTCCTGAAGCGATTGCCCGTCACTGCCACTGCACTGTGATTCTCGTCCGCAAGGCGATCACGTAATTCTCAGTAGCGCACTAGCTGGACACATCCAGCCGAAGGATGATACATTTCTATACAAATCGTGTCTGCTGTGTGGTCCCTTCGCAGCCCAGAGATGCAAGCAATGGGGCTGGCTTAGGTGCCGCTCGACTGAGTTTCTGCAAACGCCTGCCGCTGGGCTTCGGTAATTCGACCTGTCTGATACAGCGTTTCGGTTACTGCTGAGAGCGTCAAAACCGAGTGTGCTTGGTACCCACTCTCCTGTAACCGCTGCTTAACGCCCTGTTCGTGATCCAACAACACGACAATATCGCGCACCTGTAAGCCCACCGATCGCAGTTTGGCGGCTCCCTCCATGGCGCTGTTGCCGCTAATCAAAATATCGTCCACCACCACCACCGTCTCTCCCGGCTCAAAGTTGCCCTCCACCATACGACGGGTGCCGTGCGCTTTCACCTCTTTGCGTGGAAAAATCATCGGTCGATTCAGTTGGAGTGCCAGTCCGGTGGCAGTGGGCAAGGAACCATACGGAATCCCCGCGATGCGATCGAAGCTAAGGGATTGCAGTATGTCGGCGTAAGCCGTTAAAACCTGGTGAAACAGTTGCGGCTGAGAAATGATTCTTCGCAAATCCACGTAGTAAGGAAAAACGGCTCCTGATGCTTGAACAAACTCACCAAAGAGGATGCAG
>NZ_JACJPG010000029.1 GCF_014695955.1 Leptolyngbya sp. FACHB-36
AACAAATTTTGACGAATTTTATTGAACGTCGCCCGGCTGAGCCGAATCGATTCTACAACGTCTGTCAGGCGATCGCGTACCAGAATGATCCCTGCCGTCTCCACCGCAACATCTGTGCCCGACTGCAAGGCAATTCCCACATCCGCCTGAGCAAGTGCTGGTGCGTCATTGATGCCATCTCCCACCATTGCCACACGATGTCCTTTAGACTGGAGAGCCGCGATCGTGCGGGCTTTTCCGTCGGGACGAACATCTGCCAAGATGTGATTTAGCTCTAGCTCCAAGGATTGAGCAATCGCCGTTGCGGCTGCACGCCGATCTCCAGTCAATAGCCACACGTCCAGCCCCATCTGCTTGAGGGTGGCAACAGCTTCAGCCGCATCTGCTCGAAGCGGGTCCGTAGCAGCAATTAAACCTACCAAAGAAGGGCGATCGATTGCATCGGACAGAGCAACAAACACAACCGTTTTCCCAGCTTGAGAGAGTCCATGGGCCTGAGTCTGGATAGCGTCATCAAACGAAACCTCATGACGGACTAACCACGCCTGAGTTCCCATCAGCACCCGGACTGACCTAGACTCCAACAGCACTGTAGCGGCAACTCCGTAGCCCGGCTCAGTTACAAAATCTTGAGTGGGCAAGAGGTCAATCTTCTGCTGTTGGGCGTGCTGTTGAATGGCGATCGCCAGTGGGTGCCGAGTGCCGCTTTCAATGCTGGCAGCAAGCTGTAGAAGAAGGGTGGGGGTGAGATCGCATGAGGACGTGATGAGGCAATCAGTAACAATGGGTTTGCCAGTGGTCAGGGTGCCTGTTTTGTCTAGAACTACGGTATCAATTTCGTGAACGCGCTCTAGCACGTCACCACCACGAATGAGTAAGCCTCGCTCGGCTCCAATCCCAGACCCCACCAGAATTGCAGTCGGTGTAGCTAAGCCAAGGACGCAGGGGCAGGCAACGACGAGGACAGCGATCGCAAGCTTGAGGCTGAGGAGAAGTGGAGAGTGAGAAGTCGGGAGTGAAGCATGGGAAGTGGGTACATGGGTCATGAGGTGCCCAGCGCCCATCGTAGTTTGCACTAGCAGCGCATCGGACCAGATGTGAAAGCCAATGAAGTACCAGAACAGAAAGGTCAGGGTGGCGATCGTCAGAACACCATAAGTGAAGTATCCAGCAATCGTGTCTGCCAGCGCTTGAATTGGCGCTTTGCGCGTTTGGGCAGCTTCAACGAGGGCGATAATCTGCGCTAATGTTGTGTCTTTACCAGTGCGAGTAGCACTTAAGATGATGGCTCCTGACTGATTGAGCGTTCCGGCAGCAACGCGATCGCCCAACTCTTTCATGACCGGCAGTGGTTCTCCAGTCAGCATCGACTCACTTACAGTGGTCTGCCCTGCCACTATCTCGCCATCCACAGGGATCTTGTCTCCGGGCAGTACGTGCAGCCATTCACCGACGCGGACCCGATCCACTGGAATTTCGCTAACCGATAACGGATGCATCAAGAAGGTTGACTCTGGCTCATTCGGGTCACGCTTCTGAATCAACCGCGCCACGGTTGGTTGTAGGGCAAGCAGAGATTCAAAAGCGCTGGCGGCGTGATTGCGGGCACGTTGCTCTAGCGTGCGACCCAGGAGAATGAAGCCCACCAGCATGACGGGTTCATCAAAGAAGCACTCCCAGCCAAGTTGAGGAAACAGTAGGGCGACAAGACTTGTACTGTAGGCAGTGAGGGTGCCCAAACTGACGAGAGTATTCATGTTGGGCGCGTTGTGTCGCAGTCCGCGCCAGCCATCGATCGCCATCGATCGTCCCGGTCCCAAGAGGGCTAGCGTCGCCAACCCGCAGTGAAACCAGATGTTGTTCAAACCGGGCAGCGTCAGGTGAACAACCTGCCCCAGATGCCCCAACGATGACAGTACCAGAAGAACTGCAGCGGTCGCCAATTGCCAAATCTGCTGACGTGCTTCGATGCGTCGCCGCTCAGTCCGGTCCAGCGTGCTTGCACCGTCCTCAGTGGCACCCTGTGCATACCGTGCTTGTGAAGGAAAGCCAGCATCAGTGACAGTTTGTGCCAGCGCGTCTGGGTTCACAACCCCTGGTTTGCACTGCACGACCGCTACCTCGGTCACAAGATTGACGCTAGCAGCCACGACACCCAGATGCTGAGTCAACTGCTGCTCGACAGCGCGAACGCAGCCAGCACACTTCATGCCGCTTACATCCAGCGTTACGGTTTCTACCGTTGGCGCTTGAGAATTCTCTTGAGCATTCTTTAGTTCAGAAATCAGTTGCATCCTGCTTGAACTCAGTACAACACTTAGCGCCGAATGACGCCTCTTTCTTGACGGTAGATGAATTTTGGGTGAATCGGCTAGAAATCTAGAACTTTCTCTAGGATTTGCTGGACGATCGCCCAGTCTTAGTGCCGGACGTTTCCTTCAGCCGTCCCTTCCAGTAGGCATACAGCAGCCAAGCGCACGCTCCAACCTGGACTGGCAGAATCACCGCGCTTTTAAGCAGAAAATTGGTTTCTAGATCAGAGTAGGCGCTAAAAAATGCGGCTCCCAGTAAGACGAGCAGCGGTAATACAAGTTTGCGTTGCCTCATAAAATCTCTTCTCATCTAGCACTGCCACCCAGCACAATTAAACTCAGGAGCGTAACGCTGTTCCACAAGCTGTGTAGCAGCATAGAAGCAAGCAAATTTCGCGATCGCACATACACAAATCCCAGCACCATCCCCAACACGGTTAGTGGTAGTACTTCTGAGAGGCTGAGGTGAGCAATAGCAAAAATTAGGCCGCTCAGCCCGATCGCACCCCACATAGGCAAGTACCGCGTTAGCGATGGTAGCAGAAATCCTCGAAACAGGATTTCCTCAAACACTGGAGCCGCGATCGCGGCCGTAACAAAAAATATCGTCAAGGCAACGCTGTCTTTGCCTTCTAGCGCGATCGGCAAAATTGGATTACTCCCACCCTTGCCCTGCCAAATTTGCTGATTCACGATCGACACCAAACTGACTAACGGCAGAGCTGCCACGTAGCCGATCGTGCCCCACCAAAACCAGTTGCCTCGCAGGCTGACCCGAAACCAGCCCTCCGGCAGCGGCAGGTAGGACTTGATGGAACCGTAGAGCACCGCTACGGCTCCCGCCGCTAGCAGCAGGTAGTTGATTAGAATATAAAACGCTCTACTACGCTCGGTTAGCGTTGCTGAGTCAAATCCGATCGTCTGCCCCAGCAGGCTTAGTCCTAACGGCAGCAGAATTTGACCCACGAAGAAAAAACCGAAAATTAGCACTTGCCATACCGTCTCCCAATCCCAAGGGGTGGACCACGCCGTTATTCCACTGGGATCGAGAAGTGCCTGCTTGCGCCGAATCAGCCATTGCCCTACAAGAAATAGCAGTGCCGCAACGCCGATAATGCTGCCGATCGCAGGTACGCCCCCCACGATCACTAAACGGTTGAACGCCTGCTCTGCAGTTGCTCGCTC
>NZ_JACJPG010000290.1 GCF_014695955.1 Leptolyngbya sp. FACHB-36
ACTCGCGCGACAGGGTGCTCCACAAACGGACGAATCAGGTCCACTGTTTCCACAGCAGACAGCAGCCCCAAGGCTTCGATCGCCGCATCGCAGGGTTGCGTCAGATGGGGTTGTCCTGGAACGAACTGAGCGGCAGCAACACCGCCGTCCAGTAGCGCGGTCAAGGCTGGAACGCTGCTTGGATCGCCCAGCATTCCGAGCGATTGAGCTGCCGCTTCTCGCACGTAGAAGTCTGAGCACTCCAAACAGCGAATCAGCCCAGGTACGGCGCTACGATCGCCCAGCTTGCCCAGTGCTCTCGCCGCATTACGTCGCAGCGGGTAGCCTCCAAGCACGGTACGATCTGCGTCATCCTCTAGCGCTGCAGTCAGTGCGGCAATGGCAGCGGGGTCACGCACCCGGAACTTGCCGAGCCACCAAGCCGCGTAGTAACGCAAGCTCAAGTCCTCATGGCGCAGATTGGCGATCGCCTGCTCTACGGTAAGGCTTTGAGCTTGGGGTTCCTGCGTTGACTCCACCATTGTTCGTTGGGTAATTTGTTCGCTCGTGCTCAAGCCTGAGCGGTTTCAGCAGTCAGCGGCTCGATTTTGATAATCTTGCCGCCTAAGCGCGTAATCCGCTGCATCTCTTCGCTCATCCGGGCGTAGGGCACCGTAATGAATACGCTGCCGCTTTGCCGGATGCTGTAGTTGTTTTTGTCGTTTTCTTCGTTCTGGCGCAAGCCGACGATTTCGTAGCGAAATACGCGGCTCGCTGCCGAAGAAATGCCGCCCGTTCCTACGGTGGTCTGACCAAACATGGCGATCGCTCCTGTAACGTGATAGGGGGATGACGCTAATAGCTATTTTGCTTTCGCATCGGTGACTTGCTGAGCTTCGGTCGCGGTGCCTTTGCCTTCTGCCGTTACGTCCTGATGAGCGGTAACGGCATCCGTTTTGGCGTTGCTGTTGCCATCTAACGTCATAGGCTCAATGCTGACAATCTTGCCGCCCATTTTCAGAATCCGCTGCATTTCTTCATTCATGCGGCTGTAGGGCACGGTAATGAAAAAGCTGCCGCTCTTACGAATTGGGTAGCTGAGCTGGTCGCTCTCGTACGTCTGTCGCATTCCCTCGACTTCGTAGCGGAACATGCGATTTTCAGCGCCAGTAAGTCGGCTGCTTCCCAGTGAGGCTTGACCAAACATGTGAATTTAGCTCCTAAATAGTCATTTATTAGTAATTAGAAATTAGCTTCTAGCGATCATCGATTTAGCCGTTGCTAAGAGACGAGCCGCTAGTGGCTAATTGGCTAACTGCTAATTAATTTCTAAGCTCGTGAAACGCTGACGATTCTGCCGCCCTGCTTAACGATTTCCTGCATCTTCTGAGACAGTTGCTCGTAGGGAACCAGAATGGCGTTGCTGCTGCGACGAACCTTGGGATAGCCCGGTTGCAGAATGCCTGTCACTTCTAGGCGATAGACCCGTCCGCTTTCCTCACTGGTGCCGCCCAAGGCTTTCCGGGGAGCCGCGTCTTGAGGAATTGCGGTGTGCCGCCAGCTAGAGCCGCCACCAGAGGGGCGAGCAATATTCGATGCTGTGTTTTGACCTAACTCGCGAGTCAGGCGCGGCGAGATGCCGCCGATTTGACCTCGATCGTTACTTGCATAGCCGCGATACAGCCGGAACAGGCGCGTAAAGCCAACCGTCCGAACTCCCGGCTCCACTTTGAATCCGGTGTAGTAGGGTACAACGTTGTTGCCGAATTTGTTTTGGTACTCGTCGCTGTCGATATGCGAGTCGATTTCTGCGTCGTAGCCTTGTTCTTCAACTAAACCCGTGTGGTCTGCCCATTCCCGCTCGTCGTAGGGAGGACGACCAAGCAGGTGTTTAAAGTTGAGTTCAACAAAGCGTTGATTTGAGTTGGAATAGAAAAATTTGTTTTTGTACAAATCCGACTTAGCCACTGCACGCACAAAGTCGCGCACAGTGATGCTGCCTTGGCGCAGCAGCGACTCTGCTGAGGTCAGGCGCTCTGACTTCATCACGTAGTCATTGCCCAACACCTGACGGTATACACCGCGAAACACCGTTTGTAGTTCGTCTTCGGTCCAGTCTGGACGCAGTTCAAGTCTTGACGAAGCATCAAAAGCGGACAACCCCAAAGGTCCGGCTGCCGCTAAATTGTTTACCTCTAAACCAACCATTAAATTGCCCATGCTTGTTTCCCCAAAGCGACCATTAAGATTTTTATAGTGAAACGGAAAAATAATGCCCGGAAGATTCAGCAACCGTTAGCACCGCCAACACTCGCTGACCCTTCCGGGCATCGCAGCTAAGCGTTAGCTCAGCGCGTTAATGGCGTAATCGATGTAGGTGTTGGCTTGGTTCGCAGCTTGACCACTGAGACCATGATTTGCCTTGATGTGGTTCAGCGCTTCAACGTACCAGCTGGGG
Source organism: Leptolyngbya sp. FACHB-36 (assembly GCF_014695955.1). Lineage (GTDB taxonomy): Bacteria > Cyanobacteriota > Cyanobacteriia > Leptolyngbyales > Leptolyngbyaceae > FACHB-36. The sequence goes on from NZ_JACJPG010000290.1 coordinate 2,438, forward strand.
GACAGTTCGTAAGCGCGGTTGATTTCGTCCAGACCTGCAATCAGGTACTCATCCAGAGGACCGGTGCCGCCAGCAATCAAGCTGTAGGTCACCAGGCGCAGGTAGTGACCGATGTCACGAGCGCACTTGGACTTACCGCGAGAATCCGCTGCGTACTGAGGACCCTGCATTTGGGTGGTGTAGGGAAACTTCTGGTACACCGCGTTGGCTGCACCGTCGATTAGCTTCTGAGCGTTTTGGCTCAGAGCGCGAGCGGCTTCCAGACCAGCAACGGCTTGCTCGAAGCGACCGTTTGCGGCTTGCAGTTCAGTGTTGCCGAGAAAGCGTCCTTGAGTATCGGCGGATGCGATTGCTTCAGTGATAGGTGTCTTCATTGTTCAAATATCTCCCTAAGGGTTGTCCTGCAAAGTTTTAGTGAAAACCATTAGCCATCCGGCTCAAATGCTATAAGCGCATCCAACCGGAACGATTCAAACTGCAATTAAGCAACTGCCGAAGCTGCACGATCGAAGTAGCTAGCCAGTTCCGAGATAACTGCACTGCAATCACCCTTAACGATGCCAGGAGCACTGGGGTCGTTCGCGATCGCAATTGCGATGTCCTTCATTTTCTGGACACCAGCAGCGGTCGAACCACCGGGTACGCCCAGAGCTTGGTAGGTTTCCCGCAGACCGTTCAGGCAGCGATCGTCGAGAACGCTAGAGTCACCAGCCAGCAATGCATAAGTTACGTAGCGCAGAATGATTTCCATATCGCGCAGGCAAGCAGCATTACGACGGTTCGTGTAAGCGTTTCCACCCGGAGCAATTAGCTGGGGCTGCTCTTCAAACAAAGCACGAGCGGCATCGGTGACGATGCTAGAAGCGTTGGTGCTGATGCGGTTAACCGCATCGATGCGCTTGTTGCCTTCTTTGATCAGGTTGGTCAGAGCGTCGAATTGACCGCCGCTGAGGAATTCACCCTTGGCATCAGCCTGAGAAACAACCTTGGCAAATGCGTCTAGCATGGATTTTTCTCCTAAGAATTGGTTGAGTTTCGGTTTTTGATGGTTCAAACTGTGGAGCAGTTTGGAAAGGTTCAACAACCGCTATGGCAAGGCGCTAACTCACGTCGCTCACTCTGCTCACTCGCACATGAAGTTTGTAACGTGGTGAACAGTTAAGAAATCTGAGAAAATTTCATAGTTGTATGAGAGACCTGAAACCATGCTGAATCAGCACTTTAATTACCATCTGCCTGTTGCTATCCCCTTCAGGTTCTCTTTATACAACGCCGTTAGGTGCATTTTTAATTACAAGTTGTTAACTTACGCAAAGTAGGAGAAATAATTCGTGGATGCAAGACGTAGAGGGCGTTCTCTAACTTTCAGCTCAAACAAATCGAAATATTCTGTTACATAAAGTTGATGCATTTAGTAAGATTTCACTGAGCATGGATTCTGAAGATTTTCCTCGAAGTCGTGTCCTAGAAAGAGAAGTAAACAAATTAAGCAGGAAAGATTTTAAGAAGGAATAGACGTTGATTTGTTGCAGAATGTAAATCTACTTTGAGCAGACAGGTTTAAGTTTGATGAAGATGGCGCCTTCGCAAGACGTCCTGCAGCGTTGTGAAGGTGTGGGGCAACGGCGCGATCGCCTCAATCAGCTCGCTCGATATGGGATGGTGCAGCCGTAGCCGCCACGCGTGCAGCGCTTGTCCTGGCAGGTTAACGCCGATCGATCGCCCAGAACTGTACAGTGGGTCACCCACGACAGGATGTCCAATATGAGCCGCGTGGAGCCGAATCTGGTGGGTTCGTCCGGTCTCTAGCTCAAAGGTGATTAGCGTGTAGTTGCCTAGGCGCTCGGTTACGTGCCAGTGAGTGACTGCGCGGCGTCCTCCGTCCGTTTCGGGCACGATCGCCATTTTTTTGCGGTCTACTGGATGGCGACCGATGGGAGCGTCGATCGTGCCGTGATCAGCAGGAGCACCGTACACCACAGCTAGGTAGTCGCGGCGAGCCGTTTTGTTCTGAAACTGCTGTTGCAGGTGATGATGCGCGAGGTCGGTTTTGGCAATGGCGATCGCTCCGCTGGTGTCTTTGTCCAGTCGATGTACGATTCCTGGACGCTGAGTGCCACCAATGCCGGAAAGGGTGCTTTTGCCATCGGGCGTACGGCAGTGAGCTAGCAGCGCGTTAACCAGCGTCCCGCTGGCATGTCCTGGAGCGGGGTGCACGACGAGTCCCACAGGCTTGTTAAGAATCAGCAGGTGGTCGTCCTCGTAGAGAATGTCGAGGGGGATTTCCTCGGGTTGCAGGTCCAGTGGCGCGGCGTCGGGGATTGTGACCTGAATGTGGTCGCCCACTTGCACAATCGCCTTTTTGGAGGTGCACGTGCCGTTTCGCTGCACCTGTCCCTCCGTAATCAGCTTTTGCAGCCGCGATCGTGAAAGGCCAGTTAATTCATTTGCCAGATATACATCAAGGCGTTCTCCCGCCTCTTCGACCTGTAATTCAATTTGTGAGGACACGTTCAACCAGAAATGTGAGCAATTCCAATTGTGCCGTGTAATCCAGTTGCTAAGAGCTAATCGCGGGTAGTTAGCTATACCAACACCGTTGAGGGCTTCCACTGCTCCAGACCCTTCAGCACCTGATCGGCGGTTGCCGTCCAGCCAACGATGCCGCCTTGAGCGCGGACCATCGCCAGCGTTGCCTGCTTGAACTCCGGAAAGTAGCTCTCGGTGCAGTCTTCAACCATGAGGCACTCGTAGCCGCGATCGTTCGCCTCCCGCATTGTGGTCTGGACACAGACTTCGGTGGTTACGCCTGTAATGAATAAATGCGTAATCGAATGCTGCTGCAAAATAGTCGCTAGCTCGGTGTTGTAGAACGCGCCCTTCCCCGGTTTGTGAATCACAAACTCACCCGGAAGTGGTGCTAGTTCAGCAATAATGCCGTTTCCCGGTTCGCCTTTCACCAGAATCCGCCCCATCGGTCCCTCAGCGCCGATCGTCAAGCGGCTGCGTCCGCGCTTAATTTTGCTGGGCGGGCAGTCGGAGAGGTCAGGCTGGTGGCATTCCAGCGTGTGAATAATGGGCAATTGCAAGGTTCGGAAGCCATCCAGGAGCCGTTTTAGGGTGGGAACAATCGCCTGCAATCGCGTTACGTCATTTCCCAGTGCATCTCCAAATCCGCCTGGTTCTAGAAAATCCCGCTGCATGTCAATAACAACGAGGGCTACCTGGCTAACTTCTGGCAACTCGTAATCGTAAGGCTGAGCCGAAATAGACGCCAAGCGCACCTCCATCAAATTTTGAATTTTGAATTCTTAATTTTGAATTCTCTAATGTCCTGCCATGCTGTGACCAATCGTGGCAAAATCTGCTGATTCAATTGGGCTTTCGTAGGCGAAGTGACCGCCGCTAATCACCAAAATGCGATCGGACAGCTTCAGCAACTCGTCCAAATCCTCGCTGACGAGCAGCACCGCAACGCCACGATTTCGCGCTTCTAGAATTTGCCCATGAATGTAGTCCACAGCCGCAAAATCTAACCCAAAGCAGGGGTTAGCGGCAATCAGAAGCTGGATATGGTCGGAGTGTAACTCTCGCGCCAGAACCGTGCGCTGGACGTTGCCGCCAGATAAATTGCTCACGGGCGTCTCTGGCGAGGGAGTTTTTATTTTGAACGTGTTGATCAGACCCACTGCGGTGTCGCGGATAGCTTTGAACACGAGCAGAATGCCACCTTTAGCCTGTGGGGGGCGATCGAACGTTCGCAGCGCCAGATTTTCTGCCACGCTCATGTGGGGCACACAGGCATTTTTCAGTGGCTCCTCCGGCAGTACAAACACGCGATGCTTGGACATCTCAGCCCGAGTGGCGCTGTACGGTTCTCCATTAATCAACACCTGCCCACTGGTCGCAGGACGCTGCCCCGCCAACACCTCCACCAGTTCTCGCTGTCCGTTGCCAGAAATTCCGGCAATACCGACAATTTCGCCCGTGTGAACGGTCAAATTAACGCCGCCAACGGCTTCTAGCCCATTGTCTTTGTTAGCGTGCAGATTACTCAGTTGCAGCACCGGAACCGATTCGGCTTGGACTGTTTTCTCGACAGGCTGCGGCTGTCGCTTTTCGCCCATCATCATTTCCGCCATGTCTGCCACGCTGAGGTCGCGCACACGTCCGTGTCCAGCAAATTTGCCTTTGCGGAGCACCGTAATTTCATCCACAAACGCGGTGACTTCTCGGAACTTGTGGCTAATCAGCAAAACGCTCAGTTTACCGTCCGTCACTTGCTCTCGAATTAGCCCCAGCACTTCATCAGCCTCTCCCGGCGTCAGCACCGAAGTTGGCTCATCCAAAATTAAAATTTTGCACTGGAGGTATAGCTGCTTGAGGATTTCGAGCTTTTGCTTTTGTCCGGCGGCGAGTTGGGCGATCGGCACATCTAGCGGCACCTTGAACGGAGCCGTTTGCATAAACGCGCTTAGCTGCTCATACTCCGCTTTCCAGTTGATCAGGTTGGCGCTACCAAAGCGCGACAGCACCAAATTTTCTGCTACGGTCATCGCCGGAACGGACGTAAAGTGCTGGTACACCATGCCGATGCCGTACTGGTGAGCATCACGAGGGCTGCTGATCTGGCACACCTGCCCGTTGATCTGCACCGCGCCAGACGTAGGCGTGTAAAATCCCATGACGCACTTAACCAGCGTGCTTTTTCCGGCTCCGTTCTCACCTAGCAGCGCGTGGAACGTTCCGGGCTTAATCGTCATTGAAACGTTGTCTAGTGCCACTAAGCTGCCGAAGCGCTTTGTCATGTTGACAACTTGCAGTTCGGGAGGCGCAGATGGATGAGGAGCGCTACGCACGATCGAATGAGACTGGGTGTTTACAACTTCTGTCATTTTGCCCTCCGCAGGGGGTTGGGGAATAGGGACACTCTCCTAGCCGTTAATCGTTCCTAACGCTCCGGGTGCGCCTGTAATCGTCTTCTTGGGTGAGCAGGTAATTACCATGACTAGAAGCGTCAGGATGTAAGGCGTGGCGTTAAATAAGTAGTAGCCGCCCTCGACGCCAATCGCTTGCAGAGCAGGACCGATCGACTGCGCTCCACCAAAGAACAGCGATGCCCAAAGACACTGGATCGGATTCCAGCGCGCAAAGATCACTAGCGCCACCGCCATGAGTCCCTGACCGCTGGAGATGCGCTCTGACCAGAGACCTGGATAGACCAGCGACAGGTACGCGCCGCCGATGCCTGCCAAGAAGCTGCCCGCAATAATGCACAGCATCCGCACCCGCTTGATCGACACGCCCATTGCCAGCGCTGCATCTGGACTATCACCAACCGCCCGCACAAATAAGCCCCAGCGCGTGTTTCTGAAGAACCACTGCATCGCAAACGGAATCAGCAGTCCGATCAAAAACAGCGGACTAATCTTGAGTGCGGCCTGTAGCTGCGGCGAGGAACTCCATGCGCCGAGATCGATCGTCGGTAGCGGTGGCGCTTGTGGCTGAATGAACGGTTTGCCCAGAAAGAAGGCTAACCCGCTGCCAAAGATAATCATGGCGATGCCTACTGCCACATCATTCACCTTTGGCTGCTGGGACAGCCATGCATGAATAAAGCCCATGCCCATACCCGCAATGCCCGCCACCAGCACGCCTAGCCACGGCGACAGGGCAGGACCGATCGTGTCCTGAGCCAAATACGACACAGCGTAGGCGCTCATTGCGCCCACTAGTAGCGTGCCCTCTAGACCCAGATTAATCTTGCCGCTTTTCTCCGTCAGACACTCTCCTAGGCTGACAAACAAAAATGGTGCGCTTCCCCGTAGCGTTCCTGCCAAAATGCCCAAAGGAACGCCCCACCAGCCTATTGCTTCTGTTGCCATTCAGTTTCTCCAAACTCGTTATTGGGTATGAGTTGTGCGTCGATCGTGTTAGCCATAGCGTCTTCAAAAACTAATGGCTAACAACTGACAGCTTCAAATTGGAACTGCGGTCGATGAGGCAGGCGGGTCACTTTTCGGCTCAGGCTCTTTGAAGAGGGAGAGGCGTCCATAGAGCGAATCGCTAAACAGCACCACCAAGAAGACGAGTCCTTGAAACACGAGCACCGTTGCATCGGGTAAGTTCAGGGTTCGTTGGAGGGCGCCGCCGCTTGCCAGAATGCCGCCGAGCAGAATTGCTACGAGACTCGCTGCCAGCGGATTGTATCGGGCAACAAACGCCACCAGAATGCCTGCGTAGCCGTAGCCTGCGACCAATGACTCGTTCGCTCGGCTGTGAACCGCTGCGACTTCCACCATGCCCGCTAGTCCTGCGCAGGAGCCAGCCAGGAAGCAGATGATAATCGTCAGCTTGCCCACGGGCAATCCAGCGATTCGCGCCGCTTTAACGTTGCCACCAGCCGTTCGGGCTGCAAATCCAAAAGTTGTTTTCTGAATTAGGAAATAGGCGATCGCGCAGGCAATCAACCCGTAAATCAACCCGTAATGAATGCGCGTGAATGGAAGTGAGCCCAGCTTAGCCACGTCGGGAATCGGGTAGCTCGAAGGTTTGTTGAGCGAACTGGGATCCTTCATCGGTCCGCCGACTAGATGATTTAGCAGGGCGATCGCGATGTAATTCATTAGCAGGCTGCTGATCGTTTCATTAACAGCGCGGTAGTGCCGCAGCGCTCCCACAATCGCGATCCAGACACCGCCCGCTACAATGCCTGCGATCGCCATTGCAATCTGAGTGACAACGGGTGGTGCAGTGGGTCCAACGGTGAGTCCGGCAATCACCGCACCAATGCCACCAATGACCAGTGCGCCCTCGTTGCCAATGATCATCAGTCCTAACCGAGCGGGCAACGCCGTACAGAGCGACGTTAGCATCAGCGGTGCTGCCCGAATCAGCGTGTTCTGGAAGGAAAACCAACTGCCAAAGGCGGCTTTGTAGATTGCGCCATACACAGCAAATGGGTTGGCTCCCGCTGCGGCGCAAAAAGCGCCAAACAGCACCAGCGAAAATAGAAGCGCCGCGATCGGGATTGCGATCGCTTCCGCAGTCTTGCGCCATTGAGAATACCGCACCATGACTCTCACCATCGATCCGTATTAGCGAACTTATTTAGCGACCCAATTACCCTGCGCCTAATGGGATGTGCAACTCAGTATGCAGCGTTAGACCTGCCAATACTACATAGACGCCTCACAGATGCGGATTCATGCAGGTAACTCAGCAGGTTTCTGCCAGCCTAGTAGAAAAACATGGGCTAGAGTGTGTCACATTTGACGGTTTGCAACGGCGTCCGTGTCAGGTGACGGAGTGATCCAACCCTGCTGTAAACAGTTGCCCCGTCAGCTTTAAGCAGTCTCCAACTTTTTGCTTCAAATTCGTATTGCAGCGGTCCGAATGAAGATTGAAACGCAAGTTTATAAGGAGTCAATAAATCGCGGAGTTGTTTGTAGTTTCGTATACTTTCGTATGTTAGAGTTAAGAAGTAGAAATGCAAGTCCAGGCAGCCATTTACAGTCCGAAACTGTATCTGGGCGACCTGTTGTCAATCGGGGGCTTTAGCTGACTCGCAGCGTTGCCCTCAACATCCTAAAGTGTGATTGTTAGAGAGGTAAAGGTCAGCGTGGGTCAGCCTTCCCCCAATTTGCGCCGCTACGATGCGAGCGCGATCGCTCAATATTATCGCTATCGCCCCTGGCGAGCCATCTGGCGGGCGCTCCGTGTCGCCCTGTCTTTCTTAGGCTTTTTCTTAAGCCTGAGGTGGGACGCATGGCAGCTTCAGGAAACGGAAAATTTGCCAAAGCGTGCGAGGCAACTTCGCCGCATTTTAATCCGCCTTGGTCCAACGTTTATTAAGGTCGGTCAGGCGCTTTCCACGCGACCCGACCTTGTTCGCAAAGACTTCCTCGATGAATTAGTCAAACTGCAAGATCAGCTTCCGCCCTTTTCCACCCCTCTTGCCTTCAGCATTGTGGAGCGTGAACTTGGGCGATCGATCCCAGACAGCTTCAGCCAAATTTCTCCTGAACCTGTGGCCGCTGCCAGTTTGGGTCAGGTGTACCGCGCTCGTCTGCACAGCGGTGAAGAAGTTGCCGTTAAAGTTCAGCGCCCCCATCTTCTACCTGTGATGACGCTGGATTTATATCTGATGCGCTGGGCGGCGAATCAGTTCGGTCCCTGGCTACCACTGAACTTGGGGCACGATCTGACGCTGATTGTGGATGAGTTCGGCACCAAGCTATTCGAGGAAATTGACTACCTCAACGAAGGACGCAACGCCGAAAAGTTCGCAACTAATTTCCGTGACGACTCGACTGTTAAGGTGCCAGCAATCTACTGGCGCTACAGCAGCCAGCGCGTTTTGACGCTGGAGTGGATTCATGGCTTTAAACTAACAGACACCGATCGCATTCAGGAAGCCGGACTGGATACCAATGCTCTGATTCAAATTGGCGTTACAGCGGGCTTGCGGCAGCTACTCGAATTTGGTTTTTTCCACGCCGATCCGCATCCAGGCAACTTATTTGCGATGGCACCCCACTGCACGGTGGAGAATGGGCAAATTGCCAATTCCTCTCAGCAGCTTGAGGCGCAAATGGCGTATATCGACTTTGGCATGATGGATCAGCTAGAGGAATCTGCCAAAGAAACCCTCGTGGACGCCGTAGTTCATCTAATCAACAAAGACTACGCCGAACTGGCACACGATTTTGTCAAGCTGGGCTTTCTAACGCCGGATACCGACATTCGCCCGATCATGCCGGCGCTTGAAGCGGTGCTCGGCGACATTGTGGGCGAAAGCGTTCAGAACTTCAACTTTAAGACGATCACTGATCGTTTCTCGGAGCTGATGTATGACTATCCGTTCCGTTTACCCGCGAAGTTCGCGCTAATCATTCGATCGCTGATTACTCAGGAAGGCTTGGCGCTGACTCTGAATCCCAACTTCAAGATCGTTGAGGTTGCCTATCCCTACGTAGCGAAACGTCTGCTAACTGGAGAGTCTCCGGCGCTGCGTCGTCGTCTGCTAGAAGTGCTGTTCAAGGATGGCAAGTTCCAGTGGGAGCGCCTAGAGAATTTGATCGCGATCGCCCGCAGCGATGGTCAATTTGATCTGCTGCCAACGGCACAACTGGGAATACAGTACCTCCTCTCTGAGGAGGGCAAGTTCCTGCGTCGCCAGTTGCTCATTGCCCTGACCGAAGACAATCGTCTGCATACAGAAGAGGTTCAGCGGCTGTGGGAGCTGATCAAAGACGATCTGCAACCCGCTCGCCTGTGGGGTGCTGCGATCGAGGCGCTGACAGAGTTCTCGACGGCTGGAACCGCCGCGTTGCTTCCGTCTGCGTTTCTGCGTCGGGAGTAAGTGCTTCCCCTGGCTGCCGTCCTTCTTGTACCCTGTTCTCTGTACCCTACCCGTGAAGAGGACTGCCCGTGTATTATTCCATTCCTGATCCCCCATATTTCCTGCTGGTTGCTGGCTTCCTTGTAAGTTTGGCGTCGGGCGCTGCATTTGAGGCGGTATTGAAGCAGTCCGTTCAAGAATGGGCAAAAAATCGATCGACGCGCACTCTAGCCAACATGCAAGGAATGCCGCTGTTTCTTCCGTTTATGGGAATTGTGTTTGGCGTCTGCTTGTTTTTGTCGTCAGGAATGGAAGTCTTTGGATTTTCTACTCAGCTTGCTTACGCGGTTTCCGTTCCGCTAACGCTGTTTATTGGTTGGCTAGTCTGGTCGCAACTCAGCAAAATTCTGGTGCAGCTAGAGCGCGGCGGCTCGAAAGCGCTGGATCTCGATTCGCTGTAGGGACTTCAGAGCCACGATTGCTTCGAAGCTTCTGGGCCAATGCTGGGTGATCGCAGCGGCTGTGCTTGTAGTGCTGCCGCTGCTGGCATTGGCAGGAATCCTTTTGAGTCGAAGTAGCGCAGCTGACCGAAACTAACGCGAGTTCGGTTAGTTTCGGTCATTCAACGGCGTATTCTCTATGATCAAGTAAGACCGAATTAAGACACTCTCATGCAATTTATTGACCAGGCAGAAATCCAGGTACAAGCAGGCGACGGCGGCGACGGACTCGTTGCTTTCCGGCGCGAGAAATATGTGCCCACCGGAGGACCGTCTGGCGGCAATGGTGGTAGAGGTGGGTCAGTTTTTCTCAAAGCCGTACAAAATTTGCAAACGCTACTGGATTTCCAGTACAACCACATCTTTAAGGCTGACAACGGGGCACGCGGCGGACCTAATAACCGCACGGGAGCCGCAGGGCGCGATCGCGTCATTGAAGTTCCCTGTGGCACGATGATCTACAACGCTGACACGAACGAGCTGCTGGGCGATCTTGTAGAGCCGGAGCAAACCTTTTGTGTCGCGCGGGGCGGTAAAGGTGGACTCGGCAATCAGCATTTCCTCAGTAATCACAATCGTGCGCCAGAAAAAGCTCTGCCGGGGCTGCCCGGAGACGTACGATCGCTGCGGCTGGAACTAAAGCTGCTGGCAGAAGTTGGCATCATTGGGTTACCCAATGCCGGGAAGTCAACCCTGATTGCGGCGCTTTCTGCCGCCCGACCCAAAATCGCTAACTACCCCTTCACCACGCTGGTGCCGAATCTTGGCGTTGTTCGTAAACCAAGCGGAGACGGCACCGTGTTTGCAGATATTCCCGGACTGATTGAGGGTGCTCACCTCGGCGTGGGACTGGGGCACGACTTTCTGCGGCACGTGGAGCGGACTCGCCTACTGTTGCATCTGATCGATGCGACAGGGGAAGACCCGATCTCGGACTACCAAACGATTCAGCAAGAGCTTGGCGCTTACGGACGCGGTTTAGCCGATCGCCCACAAATTTTGGCGTTGAACAAGATCGATGCCGTAGAGCCCGACGAGCTAATTGCGCTGGTTGAGCGCCTACAGGATCTGACTCAATCTGCTGTATTTCAAATTTCCGCGGTGACACGTGCTGGCTTAGATGCTTTACTGCGCAAGATCTGGCAGGAGCTAGAGCAGCTAGAGCAGCTAGAAGTCGATGAAGCCGTTGCGCCGTTGAGCAGCGAATCGCGCGATTCGCTGCTCGCGTAGCGAATGGACTACTGCGGGGCGTCGGATTGAGCGGGGCCATCTGCGGCGTCCCTCGCCGCAGGGGTTACAGGAGGAAGCGCGTTTGCCTGTACGCCTGCCGGACGGTTAAAGAACTGATAGGTGGTGCGAGAGATCTGACGAATGAGATCCTGGGCGCGGGAGTCGTTGAAGGGGCGCTTGACTAGCACCGCGATCGCGTAGCGCTTGCCGTTGGGTAAGTCTACTAGCCCGACATCGCCCACCATCGAACCGATATCTCCGGTCTTGTGAGAGATGGCAGCCCCATCGCCCAAGCCACGCGGCAGCAGGGAGTCGGTTTCCACCTTCTGCATGATGTCTAACAGGCGATCGCGCGATCGCATCGACACAAAGTCACCCTGACTCAGCCGCGCCATCAGCAGCACCATATCTTTAGGACTGGTCGTGTTCGTGCCTTCCAAGTCCGGCAGGTTGTTGTTAATCACCGTCGAGGTGAGTCCCCACGACTTAAATCGCTGATTTAGCGCTGCAATGCCACCCAATCGTGTAATCACCATATTTGTCGCCGTGTTATCGCTGATGGTGATCATTTTTGTAACGGTTTCCAAGGCAGAAAACTGCGTTCCTGGCGGCTGGTACTGCATATCGCCCGACTCGGACGCGATTAACTCCTTCTGCATGATCAGCAGCTCATCCAGCCGAATTTTGCCCGCATCTACATCCTGGAAAAAGGCAATCAACACGGGCACCTTGATCGTGCTAGCGGCTGAGAATGAGGTAGAGCCGTTGACATCAACGTAGGCGTTGCCGTCTAAATCCAGCAGGAAAATGCCGGGCGCTACCTGTGGTGCATTCTGGGTAGCGAGGGCTTGCAGGGCTGGCTTGAGCGGAGCGAGTTCCGCTCCTAGAGAAGGCTGCTGGGGAGGAGCTTGGGTGGAAGCCGCAACGCTGGCTTTATTTGCTTGCTGCGAGGCTCCAGCCGGAGCGCGACTTGCCGGGTCCCATGCCGATAGAATCGTTCCAGCTAGGACACCAACGCCGACGCTAAAAATCAGCATTCGGGTTGCGTAGAGCGCCGCTGAAACGCCGCGACTGCGCGGGCGCGATCGCCGACGAGCCGGATCTCGGAATGCTGTTACCGTTCCGATTCCAGACTGCTTACCCGAGCGGTTTTCAACTAGGGATAGCGGACGATCGCGCGGGTCTTGACGTGTAGAGGACGGTCCTACGCGGCGCGACGTTTGTAGCCGAGTTGGCTGATCGAACTGCAGCACCGTTGCCGTCGAGGATCGGCTCCGCAATGGGGAACGCTCTGTCGGCACTGTTCGCTGGGTGGAACTGTAAAGCTGACGCCGTCGCGATCGACGGTCCTGCCCAAACAGCTGGTTCCACCAATGCTGCTTTGGACTGGTGCTGCGGGCAGCAGAACCCGGGCTTGATTGCCCAAGGCGAGTTTGGGATGGGAACTGCCGAGGCTTCCCCGCTAGGTTAGACGATCGATTCAGCGCGGCAGAATCGCGGTTCCGCAGTTGGCGCGACAGATCCCTTGGTGGCATACTCGACTCCGATCAGGTTGCGACGGAAAAAGTTAACCAGCATTGTAGACGAAAGCCTCTTAAAAAATTCTTTAATCTGCTTTAGATTTCATTGCCCATTCAACTTGGCTAAGAATTCCACGTAGCATTGCTACCTCCGTCTCAGACGGCAAGGCGCGATTAAACAAGCGGCGAAATTTTTTCATGCGGCTGTCGGCGGTGTGGGGATAGAGGTAGCCAATCTGCAACAGAACGGCTTCGAGCTGTTGATAATATCCCTCGAGCACGTCCAGCGACGCGGGCGGCTCGGACGTAACGGCATCGCGCAGAGGAACTAGTTCGGAGGCGCGATCGTCCGGTCTCTCTATCTCAGCTACCTGCGTCAGTTCATAGCAGCAAATGGCAACTGCCTGCGCCAAATTTAATGCCGGATACATCGGATTCGCTGGGATACCAATGAAGCGCTGCGCGTAGCTGAGTTCGTCGTTGCTTAAGCCCCGGTCTTCAGGACCAAAGATCAGTGCGGTTTCGGCGTCAGTTAGCAGCCAGGGTAGCGCGGTTCTGGGATGCTCTAGAACCGTGTCAGCGCGGGGACGTCCTGTGGTCCCGATCGCTCGTTGGCAGCCTCGCAGTCCGTCTGGCAAGCTGTCCACAATCTGGGCCGCTTCTAAGACATCCGCAGCGTGAACTGCCATCTGACGCGCTTCTTCACCGAGGGGATCACAGTGTGGCTTGACGAGTACAAGCTGACTCAGCCCCATATTTTTCATCACGCGGGCGATCGACCCCACATTCAGCGGACCCGCAGGTTCGACTAAGACAATCCGCACGCTCTTCAAGGCAGCTATTTCAATCAATGCTAGGTTAAGACCTGTAACGCAATTCGTTGCTACCTCCACCCTACACGTTGATTCAGCGTCTATGCCGCGTGCTCGCTCTAAATCCGATTTGCCGACCAAAATTTGTCCTGTCTGCGATCGCCCTTTTACCTGGCGCAAAAAATGGGAAGATTGCTGGGATGAGGTGAAGTATTGCTCCGAACGCTGTCGGCGGCGGCGATCGCAAGCCAGTGATTCTTAGCGGTGAGCAGCGCGGTGAGCAGCCCTCATAGCGTTTCCCAATTTAGTGAGGTACACCTACAGAACCTATCTCTGCCTCCTGCAAGGGAAGGGAAGATTTTGCTTCCTCTGCGAGACGGAGAGGCTACAGCCTGCGGCATTCGAGAAAGGGGAGCCGAGTGTTCCTCAGCGGAGCAAGAACCGCCATAGCTGTTCGCTAATAGAAAGTCTGTGGGGAATGTTAGCGATCGACCATTGCGGCTAGCCAACCGTGCCATACTCATCTACTAACCACTAATAGCTAACAGCTTACCCATTTCGAGGTTCTACCCATGTCCAATGACCGCGTGCAGCCAAAGCTGATTATTCATGGAGGAGCGGGCAGCTCGCTCAAAGGGAAAGGCGGCGTTGAGGTTGTACGACAGTCGCTCTACATGGTGCTGAAGGAGGTCTATCCGCTGCTGCTGGCAGGTGCATCAGCGACTGAAGCAGTGGTTAAAGGCTGTCAGCTTTTGGAGGACGATCCTCGCTTTAATGCAGGAACGGGGTCAGTGCTGCAATCCGATGGACAAATTCGCATGAGTGCTGCCCTAATGGACGGAGCCGCTCAGCGCTTTAGCGGCGTGATCAATGTCTCTCGCGTGCAGAACCCAATTCTGCTGGCGCAGGCGCTACAGGATTCGCCCGATCGCATTTTGTCCGATCACGGAGCGGCGGAGCTGCTGCGGGAGCTAGAGCTGCCTGCGTACGACCCCCTGACCGAAATTCGCTTGCAGGAGTGGATTCTAGAGCGGCAGGGCAACTTCTCGAAGGAAATGGCAGGCGTTGTTGCAGAACGGGAACTTGTTGAGGAAACGGCTGGACGCGGCACGATCGGCGTGGTCGTTCTGGACAGTTTTGGACAGCTTGCGGCGGGCACCTCGACAGGCGGCAAAGGCTTCGAGCGGATAGGGCGCGTTAGTGACTCTGCGATGCCTGCCGGAAATTACGCGACGTCCCAATCCGCAATTAGCTGCACGGGTATTGGGGAAGACATCATTAATGAGTGCCTCGCGGCTCGAATTGCGGTGCGCGTGACGGATGGAGCCTCGCTCCAAGCGGCGTTTGAGCGATCGTTCAAAGAGGCATACCAAAACCAGCGAGATTTGGGCGCAATCGGACTTGATGCAGCGGGCGCGATTGCGTGGGGTAAAACGAGTGAGGTGCTGCTAGCGGGCTACCACACGGGCGACACGATCGGCGACACGCTGGAGTGGAACGATGGCAGCTTGGTCGGATTTGTGAAGTAGCGCTGCGTACTCAACTTGCCGTTGCGCTACAACTGGGCGCAGACCCTATAAATCCTCTAGATTGTGTCGATCGATGAGTTCTTGTTGCTCAGGCTGAATCAGCCACAGCTCCAACGCTTGAGTAACAATGGCGCTAATTGACTCATCACGCATTGCGGCGATGGTGCGGACGATCTTGTTTAAGTCGTCGGGTAGGTACACTCGTACTTCTGGTGTTTTCTTTCCTTTCTCTGCCATCAGTACAAGAGGGTTAGATTTGTTTAGCTTAAGTTTCCTACAATGCCTCAAGCTTCTGTGATGATGAAACTTTGATAAGAACCCGAGAAATAGACGCAGCAAATAACTGCTAAAAACACCCATTTAGTCAGACATTTATAACCTCGGGTTGCCAACCTAGAATCTAAACGGGTGTTAGTTAGGATTAGAGATTTGCCGTTTCATCTTGTACTCAGCGACGCTAAATCCAAGCTTCTCGTACAGATATTGTGCTTCATTTTGAACCAGGACATTTAGGTTAGCTTCTTGGCATCCTTTTTCGCCTGACCACTGTAAAGCGGTCTCAATCAATCTCGTTGCAATCCCCAACCTTCTGTTTTTGGGAAGTACATATACAACGCTGACATGAAAGCTCTTGACTGGCACATATAGCTCGAAAGCTTGAACGATCGAGCCTTCAAGGTATCCCACGATTTCACCATCACTCTCGGCGCATAAATACAGCTCATTAGGTTCCTCGATTTCTGCAACAACTCGTGTGAGAAAGTTTGACCAAACTGTTGCATCTGGGTTTACCGCCTGTCCGTTGATTGCAGCTAAATCTTGCAGCATTGAGCGGATAAAGTACACGATCGCCTCAGAATCGTTCACGGTAGCCTGTCGAATCAGCATGGGTTTGTTGAGATGAACCGTAATGATTTGTAGCGCAGGGTGCTGCAAACGAAAATTCTTTAGCAGCAATCCTTCAGCAGCAAATAAGGGGATAGTACATCACCCCAAATGCTCGCGGCATATTCCAAACGGCGATCGCTTTCCCGTGATACCAACGCAAGCAAAAATCCCCCACCGTGAGGCAGGGGATTTTTATTAGCTATCTAGCCAACTAACTACGTCAACCAAATTTACCAGCGGTTGAAGCAATCAGGAAGGCAGCGTAGGTGAGGATATAGCCCACTGTAAAGTGAACGAGACCCGTCAACCAGCCTTGAACGATCGACAGAGCCACAGGCTTGTCTTTCCAACGAAGCAGGTTAGCTAAAGGCGTACGCTCGTGCGCCCAGACCAGAGTTTCGATCAGCTCTTGCCAGTAGCCTCTCCAAGCGATCAGGAACATGAATCCAGTTGCCCAGACCAAGTGTCCAAAGAGGAACATCCAAGCCCAAACCGCTAGGTTATTCATGCCGTACGGGTTGTAGCCGTTGATCAGCGGGCTGGAGTACAGCCACAGGTAGTCACGTAGCCAACCCATCAGGTATGTGGAGCTTTCATTGAACTGCGACACATTACCAGACCAGATCGCCATGTGCTTCCAGTGCCAGTAGAACGTGACCCAGCCGATCGTGTTCAGCATCCAGAAGATGGACAGATAGAAGGACTGCTCCCAAGCAGAGGTTTGGCAAGTGCCACCTCGACCCGGACCATCGCAAGGGAAGGTAAAGCCGAAGTCCTTCTTGTCAGGCATTAGTTTGCTGCCGCGAGCGTCCAGCGCACCTTTGACACAAATCAGCGTGGTGACATGCAGACCCAGCGCGATCGCGTGGTGAACCAGGAAGTCGCCAGGACCAATCGTCAAGAACAGCGAGTTGGTGCCGTTGTTGATCGCATCCAGCCAGCCCGGTAGCCACACGTTGCCGTAGTTGGGCCAAGCGGTGGTCGCAATACTGTCTGGATTAGACAGCAAGGCATTCATGCCGTAGACCACCTTACCGTGGGACGCCTGAATGAACTGAGCAAACACCGGCTCAATCAGGATTTGCTTTTCAGCCGCACCGAAGGCAACCTGCACATC
>NZ_JACJPG010000291.1 GCF_014695955.1 Leptolyngbya sp. FACHB-36
AAATTCCGAACTATATAGATGCATTTGCCTTGATCACTCAATCTGCAATTGACAGTCTTCGCAGCCGTTGGTGATAATAGGTGTTTGTGCAAACTCTAGCCCTCTAAAAGATCTTGGCTAACGTCGTTGTTGTGGGTGCCCAATGGGGCGATGAAGGAAAAGGAAAAATTACCGATCTGCTGAGTCGTTCAGCCGATGTGGTCGTACGGTATCAGGGAGGCGTGAACGCCGGACACACCGTTGTCGTGAAGGATCAAGTGTTCAAGCTGCACTTAATCCCCTCCGGCATTTTGTACCCTGACACCGAGTGCATTATTGGCTGCGGCACGGTAATTGACCCCAAGGTTCTGCTAGCTGAGTTAGATCAGCTAACAACCCTAGGCATCTCAGGAGAGAATTTGCTGATCTCCGAGACGGCACATGTCACCATGCCCTATCATCGCCTGATTGACCAAGCCTCCGAGCAGCGTCGAGGCAACCACAAGATCGGTACAACTGGACGGGGCATCGGTCCCACCTATGCGGATAAATCGGAGCGTACCGGACTCCGCATGATCGATCTAATGGACTCGGATGTGCTGCGGAAAAAAGTGCGCTGGACCGTGGAGTACAAAAACGTCCTATTGGAAAAGCTCTACGATCTGCCACCGCTCGATCCAGAAGCCATTATCGATGAGTATTCGGGCTACGCCGATCGCCTGCGTTCTCATGTGGTCGATAGCTCCCTAAAGATCTACGCGGCGGTCCAGCGCAAGCGCAACATTCTATTTGAGGGTGCACAGGGAACACTGCTGGATCTCGACCACGGCACCTATCCCTATGTCACGTCCTCAAATCCAGTTGCAGGCGGCGCCTGTGTTGGAACAGGCGTCGGTCCGACGATGATCGATCGCGTCATTGGCGTTGCCAAAGCCTACACGACTCGCGTTGGTGAAGGACCCTTTCCCACCGAATTGAGCGGTACGATCGGAGAGCATCTGTGCGATCGGGGCGCAGAGTTTGGTACCACCACTGGACGCAAGCGTCGCTGCGGCTGGTTCGATGCGGTCATTGGTCGCTACGCCGTCCGGATCAATGGGCTGGACTGCTTGGCAATTACTAAGCTAGACGTGCTGGACGAACTCGACGAAATTAAGGTCTGCGTTGCCTACGACATCGATGGCGATCGCTGCCACGATTTCCCCAGCAATTCGCAAAAGTTCGCCCGCTGCCAGCCCGTATACGAAACCGTTCCCGGCTGGAAGCAGTCCACAGCGGACTGTCGATCTCTGGACGATTTACCTAAGGCGGCGCTGAACTACCTCAAGTTTCTGGCAGAGCTGATGGACGTGCCGATCGCGATCGTCTCGTTGGGTGCCAGCCGTGACCAAACCATTATTGTGGAAGATCCAATTCACGGTCCTAAACGCGCCCTGCTGTACACCAACGGCACAACTCCAGAACCCGCTAGCCACAGGCTAGAAGTTTAGTTTTGAATGAGAGGCGCCGAATGCTGAATCTCTCAAGCAGTTCAACATTCCTAGCTCAGCACTTGCAGTTTCTACCTTTTGTTTACCTCCAACCCCTAACAACTCTATGGAATTCACTCTCGATTGTAAAACTCGTCCAGATGGCAGCAAAGCGAATGCGCTGCGTCGCGAGGGCTTAATTCCGGTGTCGCTCTATGGTCATAACGGCGCAGAATCCGTCGCGCTAACCGTTGATGCCAAGACGGTTGAGACATTGCTGCGGTCTGCCTCAGTCAACAACAGCTTGGTTCAAGTTAATGTTCCCGACTTACCCTGGAACGGCAAGGCAATGCTGCGGGAAGTGCAGAAGCATCCTTGGAAAGGCTACCTTTACCACATCAGCCTGTTCTCGGTGGGCAGTCAAGTGTCGCTGGAAGCCGATGTGCCCGTGCATGTCGTGGGTGAGGCTCCTGGCGTCAAGACAGGCGGCGGAGCGCTTGATGTGATCCTGTCGCAGCTTCACGTCCGCTGCGCGCCTGAGCGGATTCCCGAATTCATTGAAGTTGATATTTCAAAT
>NZ_JACJPG010000292.1 GCF_014695955.1 Leptolyngbya sp. FACHB-36
AACCATGACAGACGCAACGAAGGTCACGACTCCCGCAATGGAAGGCGATCGCAATGCTTGGAAGTTTGGCTTTACTCCTCAAGCTGAACTGTGGAATGGACGTTTGGCAATGATCGGTTTTCTTGCTGCTGTGCTGATTGAACTGTTTTCCGGTCAGGGTGTGCTCCACTTCTGGGGCTTGATGTAATTTCAGCCGCAGAGCATCTATTCAGGATCAACTAATTGAGCTAATACGGTTCCACTACTGTAGCCACTAGGCAACCCCTTGATTTTTGGAGTTGCCCAGTGGCTACAGACGTTTTTGCCTATGTACTGTGTACTGGTTCTACGTGCTCATAGGGTCAGCATATCCCTGAAGATTTTCTGGCTCTAGCGATCGTAAAACGCTGGTTGCCTGCCGCGTTAGCGTTTCAGACCCTTTGACCACAACAAGATATTTACCGGCATTCAGGCGGTTTCGGTACGGTAAGGCATCGCCACCGCCCACAACCAAACCTACACCACCACCGACAATAAAGCTGCCCAATGCGCCCGAAGCAGCACCGAGCAATCCCCCAATTGCATGATCTCCCCACTCTCCTGCCCAGGCAAACGTGTTAAGACCCGTAATTAGGCTGAATGTGAAGCCTGCAAAAAAGCCAAAGGGCACCAGCCAAACCGCCATTAGTTTTGTTTGCTTCAGAGCTTGCTCGTTGGGATCGATCAAGCCGTACTCGTCGGCGCTTTTGTAGCCTTTGCCTAAAATGGCAACTTTATCCAGCGGCAAACCCGCATCTTCTAGCGCAGAGTAGGCAGCTTCTGCTTGGATGCGATCGCTCAAGACAGCAACAAGGTAATTCATGGGGACGTACTAACTGCTAATTGGTAGATTAAAAAATCAGGGCGGTTGAGTCATTCATTCTCAAAATAACGTACGCTAGAGTGTCCAATAGCATCCGATTCGGATTTCGGTTGCGTGCGTTCTATCCCTGGCGATCGTCATCTCGCCACGGCTGACAACTTTAGAATGCAGCGCAATCCAGTATTGTTATTACGTCGCGTTCTTCATCCACCCTGCTGATCATGCCCAAGGTTCTTGTCTCCGACTCGATCGACCAAGTTGGAATCGATATTCTATCCCAGGTTGCTCAGGTTGACGTTAAAACCGATCTGTCTCCCGACCAACTGATTCAAACCATTCCAGACTACGATGCGCTGATGATTCGCTCTGGCACCCGCGTTACGAGCCAAGTCATTGAGGCAGGTAGCCAACTCAAAATCATTGGTCGAGCTGGAGTCGGCGTTGACAACGTGGACGTAACCGCGGCGACGCGCAAAGGCATTGTTGTTGTGAACTCGCCGGAGGGCAACACGATCGCGGCGGCTGAACACACCTTAGCGATGATGATGGCAATGTCGCGCCACATCGCTGAGGCGAACCAGTCGCTGAAAGGTGGCAAATGGAGCCGCAGCAGCTTTACTGGCGTCGAAGTGTACAAGAAAACCCTCGGCGTTGTTGGGCTCGGCAAGATTGGTGCGCACGTTGCAACCGTCGCGAGATCGATGGGCATGAAGCTGCTGGCGTACGATCCATTTATCTCGCACGAGCGGGCAGAACAGCTGGGCTGTCGCCTGGTAGATATGGATATGCTGCTTCAGGAAGCAGACTACATCACGCTGCACATTCCCAAAACCTCGGAGACGACCCATCTAATTAATGCGGCGTCGATCGCCCGAATGAAGCCAACCGCCCGGATCATCAACTGCGCGCGCGGCGGCATTATCGACGAGGCGGCGCTGTTCGACGCGCTAAAGCAGGGAAAAATTGCCGGAGCCGCTCTGGATGTGTATGAAACGGAGCCGCTGGGCGAGTCGCCGCTGCGGGAACTTGGTAAAGAGATTGTCATGACGCCGCACTTAGGCGCATCGACTGAAGAAGCCCAAGTGAACGTGGCGATCGACGTGGCAGAGCAAATCCGCGATGTGCTGCTGGGTTTGCCTGCGCGATCGGCGGTGAATATTCCTGGACTGCGCCCTGATCTGCTGGAACAGCTTAAACCGTATCTGCAACTGGCGGAAACGCTGGGAAACATGGTGGGACAGCTGGCAGGCGGGCGCTTAGAGTCCCTTAACGTCGGACTTCAAGGCGAACTGGCGACCAGTCAAAGTCAACCGATCGTGGTGGCAGCGCTGAAAGGTTTGCTCTCTCCGGCGCTGCAAGAGCGGGTTAACTACGTCAACGCGAACCTGGAGGCAAAAGAGCGCGGCATCCGCGTGATTGAAACTCGCGATGCCTCGGTCAAAGACTACACTGGCTCGCTGCATTTGTCGGCTGTGGGTTCGCTGGGGCAGCATTCGGTGACCGGGGCACTACTCGGCGAGTCGGAGATGCGAATTACCAGCGTCGATGATTTTCCGGTCAACGTGCCGCCGAACCGCTATATGCTGTTTACGCTGCACCGCGATATGCCTGGAATTATTGGTAAGATTGGGTCACTCTTGGGCAGCTTTAACGTCAACATCGCCAGTATGCAGGTGGGACGGAAGATTGTGCGAGGCGATGCGGTTATGGTGCTCAGCATTGATGACCCACTGCCAGAGGGCATCCTCGACGAGATTCTAAAAGTGCCCGGAATCCGGGATGCGTACACGGTCACGTTGTAGCGGGTAGCGATTCGTCATTAGCTCTATAGTCATTAGCTCTATCCTTGAGAACGGCGTTGACGGCTCAGGGTAGCGTGACCCACCACTCACTGACTGACACCTAATGACGAATCACTAATCACTGATAGCGCTCTATGGCAAATAGCTGGTGGGAAATTCAGATTCTCTGCGACCTCGCGCTAGAAGAAGTGATCTTCTGGCGACTGGAGACCTTTGGCTGTCGAGGCATGTCCAGCCAAACGAAAGGGAGTTCCTGCTTGGTGTGTGCCTATTTGCCGCAGGAGCAGGCTCACCTACTAGATGTAGCCGCACTGGCGCTGCTGCTGCGCCAAGATGCGCTATGTGTGGGGCAGGCGATCCCGGCGGTGCAGTGGAACCTGATTGACGAAGAGGACTGGTCCAGCACGTGGAAGCAGCACTGGAAGCCGCAGGACATTGGCGATCGCTTCTTGATTAATCCTGCCTGGCTTCCAGTGCCAGAGTCGTCCGATCGTTTGGTGCTGCGGCTAGAACCGGGGGTTGCTTTTGGCACTGGAGAGCATGCCACAACGCAGCTTTGTCTGGAGTCGCTAGAAATGCGGTTGGGTGAGCACCCGGAAGAACTGATAATCGCGGATATTGGCTGTGGGTCGGGTATTTTGTCGATCGGGGCGCTGCTATTGGGCGCGAAGAAAGCCTACGCGGTGGATACCGATCCGTTAGCCGTTAAAGCGACGCGAGAAAACTGCCACCTGAACCAGATTGATGAGAAGCGAATCGTTGTAGACAAAGGCAGCGTGGAGCGCATCGAGCAGCTGATCGACGCACCTGTAGACGGCATTGTCTGCAACATCCTGGCAGAGGTGATCATCGATTTGGTGCCGCAGATGACCGCGATCGCCAAGCCCACAACCTGGGGTGTTCTCAGCGGGCTGCTGCTGGATCAGGCAAAGCCCGTTGCCGACGTGCTAGAGGAAAATCACTGGATTGTCGCTGCACTGTGGAAGCGGCAGGACTGGTGCTGCTTGCACATTCGCCGATCGTGATTAAGAAATGGCAGCGGCTAGTCCTGATCAGAGCTGACAGGGCAATGGCGCTTCTAGCTACGATCGCCCTGTTCCTTGTGCACTTATTTCTACAAGAATCGCCAAATGGCACCACTGCGGGGCGCAAGCTCTAGTGTGCAGCGGTGCGTTTCCTCCTCGGTGTTCCAGGTGAGTTCACCGGAACCAAACAGCAGCTTGATCTGACGCATGTCGAGTTCCGGGTGAACTTTGGCATCAACCGTACCAGTGTTCACAGCGATCAGGAGCGTTTCGTCGCCCAGCGATCGCGTGAACGCATACACCGTCGCCTCAGCAAAGGCAACGCGGTAGTCGCCCGTCCGCAGCGCTGCATGCGTGTGTCGCAGGGAGATCAGTTGACGGTGATAGTCGAGAATTTCCGTGTCCCAATCGGCATCCAGAGGAAAGCCGCGTCGCGAGTCGGGGTCTAACGCACCGGGGAGCCCAACTTCATCACCGTAGTAGATGCTGGGTGCACCGGGGTAGGTCATCAGCAGCAGCGTCGCAAGCTCGACGCTGGCACGATCGCCCCCTGCAATGCTCAGCAGGCGCGCTGTATCGTGGCTTGCCAGCAGGTTCAACTGAGTTAGCTGAATTTCCCACGGATAGAACTCCAGCACGCGCTGAATTTCTGCAGCGTAGTCTGGTGCAAACATCGGTGGGTAAGGCTGATAGTCGCGACCCTGAACCTGCTCCATATCAACGCGATCGCCTGCGGTAAACGCGATCGTGGGTCCGGCAAATAGGTAGTTCATCACGCCGTCGAACTGGGTGCCATCGAGCCACTCGCGTGAGTCGCCCCAGACTTCGCCGACAATGTAGGCGTCGGGATTGGCGGCTTTGACGCGATCGCGAAACTCTTGCCAGAATCCGGGCGTTTTAACCTCAAATGGTACATCCAGCCGCCAGCCATCGATGCCGAATTTGATCCAATATTCGGCGATTTCCATGATGTACTCGCGCACCTCTGGATTGTCGTGGTTAAACACAGGCAGCGCGCGGTTGTCTGCCCAGCCTTCGTAGTTGGCGGGATACTCGCCGTTGTAGGGTGAGACAGGCCATTCGTGGATTTTGAACCAGTTGACCCACGGCGAATGAGGACCGTTTTCTAGCACATCATGGAAAAAGAAGAAGCCGCGACTGGCATGGTTAAACACGCCATCCAGCACTACTTTCATGTCGCGTCGGTGCGCTTCGTCTAGCAGTTCCTTAAACGCAGAGTTGCCACCCAGCATTGGATCGACTTGGTAGTAGTCGTGCGTGTGGTAGCGGTGGTTGCTGGCGGACTGGAAAATCGGCGTGAAGTAGACGGCGGTAATGCCCAAGTCTTGCAGGTAGTCGAGCTTCTCCGTCACCCCCCACAAATCGCCGCCTTTGTACCCTTGCAGCGTGGGCAGGGCGCCCCACTCTTCCCATGTGGCATTTTTCAGTAGGCGCTTACGGGGTTGCTGAGTGCGGGCAAAGCGATCTGGAAAAATTTGATAGAAAACAGCGTGCTTAACCCAATCCGGCGTTTGTATCTGCATGGCTCTGTTTCGCTCTTCATCGCTAAGGTACAAGTCCGACTGATGATCGGGTTCCTTCCTCTGGTGGAATATTGTTAAGAACGTGCAACTTTTTAGCGATCGCTGAGGGGCAGTGCTACCAGCATCTAACTCATAGTCATGACGAGGATGAATTAGATGGCTGTTGCCGTCCGCATTACGCCGTCTACATGACTATGAGCGACATCTTGAAATCGCTGAATCAGCGTCGATGTCAGCAACATGCGCGAAGAATGCGCAAGGAAATTGATTCCTGCCGCACAGATGTTGCCTGCCAGGAGCTTTCGCTGGCAGGCAACATTCGCGCCCTTCTACGAGAGCGATCGAACCAGATGAAAAATGAGAAAAATAAGTCTGAGATCTCAGATTAAGGTGAGGTTTTGGGCTGGTTAATGATCGCGGGTACAAATTATCTCAATATTTCTTAATACTTAGCCCCTTCCTCTCAGCTGCAAATTCTTGCCTGTAGTGGCTCACGCTAAGTTGAAGAGTCGATTCAGCGGTCTGAGCAACATTAGGCAATCGCCCTACCACTTAACACACAGCAACACGATCGGCGTCGCAATAGCTATCAGTTACTCGTGCATTTGTATAAGGATACCCCTTTAGCAGTAGTCCACATCTAAGCTAGTTTCTTGCTCAAGAGTGATTAAATACCCAATCAAGTTAAATAGGATGATTTGTGTGGCGCTTAAACCATCGCCTCACTAGAAGTGCGCGATTTGCTGCGAAATAAAAGATCTTAACTACGTACATTGGAGACTAATTATGAAGTTCAATTCCCTGTCTAAACTTGCTGGTGCAGCCGCTCTTACGCTGAGCTTGGCGGTTCTACCTTCCAACCCCTCCAATGCCCAAACATCCTCTCCGTCCGGTACTGATACCACGACCACACAAACAACGGGTGGCGATCGGGACTTTGACTGGGGCTGGTTGGGTCTGCTGGGTCTGATTGGTTTGGCTGGTCTGCGTCGGAAAGAAGAGCCTGCCGTTCGCTACCGCGACCCCAACGAAGTTTCCAGTCCTGGTCCTCGCATCTAGATCACATTTGAACTCTTGGCATGCGGCACTAGGGTCTGATCCGTGGACCCGCTATCTCTAATGTGATACCCAAATTTTGACTGTTCGAGGAGACACGATCGATGAAGCATAACAATCTGTTTGTAAAAGCCCTTGGAGCCAGCGCCTTAGCGCTGAGCCTGGCTGTCCTGCCTGCTCCTTCTAATGCTCAGGAAAACCAAAATCGCCCCACCCTGGATACAACACCGTTACAGGAAACAAAGGACGACAACAACAATTTAGGCTGGTTGGGACTACTTGGTTTAATTGGTGTAGCCAATCTCTTCCGCAAGCCCAAAGAGAACCACGTTGTCTCCAATGACCCCAACGTTACAACTCGTACTGGCTATCGAGACTAAAGTAAGTAACATGAGTTCCGAATAGGTGGTGGCTGGCAAATCCTAAAAGCTTTGTCAGTTCGTTAAAAATCTGTGGTCTAATTCTGCTCATCTTTAAGGGTTGACAGACCTGAATAAAATCTACTAACCGCTAAGAGCTATTGCTTTTAGCGGTTATCCATTTGGAAGTTATTGATGAACTATCACGAATCGACGATCGCGCACCGCTAATATTGTCAGCATTTTTATCAGCGAGTGAAATCGATTCGGCATAGCAAAATTAGTGGGATTCACTAGACAAATTAAGTCGATCGTTTCAATTCTAAGGTAGTAGCCATACACATCGATTTGAAAAGTCAAAATCGCCGCTCAAGCCGTTTCTCAAACCTGAAGTTTTAAGAAGAACTAAATTAGAAAGCCTTCAGAATTAGGAGCTTTAAGCCCTTCGGATAGAGCAAAAAAGAGGGCTTGTGTATGATCCTTCAATCGGCTAATAGGTAGTAACAATTGGCTATCCTTCCTCAGTAGGTGACTTCGAAGACATCTTGTTTGCTATGAATTCGAGGTAAGCTAAAGTCACAATTAAAGAATTAACGCTGTCTCCTGATTCCATGAAATTTTTATCTCGCGCCTTCGCTTTAACCTTCGCGACCGCTCTGCTGTGGGC
>NZ_JACJPG010000293.1 GCF_014695955.1 Leptolyngbya sp. FACHB-36
CGCCTGATTGATACGGTGATTGATGAAGCGATCGCCCGCTGCTTTAGCAGCTACACCGAGAATCGACTGCACGAACTGGGGCAGCTTCAGAGCCAGTTGAAATTGACCAACCAAGAACTGACTCGCCTCGTTCGCGCCAGCAAAGAAAATCTCTCCCATCTTGCCCACGAGCTGAAAACGCCACTGACCTCCATCATTGGCTACACGGATCTGTTTCTGCGGCAGAATCGTCAGAACTCTGACCCGGAGGACTCGTCTCCTAACCTAGAACACATCGAGCGCGTCCTGCGAGGTGGACGGCAGCTTTTGCATTTAATCAACGATGCTCTGGAACTGTCGCGCTACGATGCTGGACAAATGCCGCTGCAACTGGCAACGATCGCGGTGCAGCCGCTGGTTAATTCCATTGTCGAGATGGTGGAACCGCTGGCGCGCGTCAAAGATCTAAAGCTAGAGACAGACTACACCCACGCGCCAGAGCACGTGCAAGTTGATCCGCTGCGGCTTCAGCAAATCGTTACCAATCTGCTCAGCAATGCCGTTCGCTATACGGAAGCAGGAGTTGTGCGAATTGAGTGCACCATTCAATCTGAGCAACAGTGGGCGATCGTCATTTCGGACAGCGGCATCGGCATTGAACCCGACGCCCAAGCGCACATTTTTGATCCGTACTTCCGCGCCCCTTTACCCGAACAGGCTCCGCCGATCGACGGCACTGGACTCGGATTGGCGATCGTCGATCGTCTGGTCAAGCTAATGCAGGGCGAAATTCAGCTTGTCTCCCAACCCGGAACAGGCTCCACATTTACAGTGATTCTGCCGTTAAAGGTGGAGTATCCGACGCAGCAGGCGCAAGCAGTCTCAGATATTTAAGCTTGACCACGCTTACGGCACCAACCACGCAATTACAATTGAGAGTTCAAAATGATCAGTTGAGAATTCAATCGTGGCTAAGTCCTTCAAACACCTGGATACAATTACGGCGCTGTTTGTCACAGTGCTGCTAGTGTCGAACGTGGCGTCCAGCAAAATCGTTGATTTGAAGCTGTTCACCTTTGACGGAGGAACCCTGCTGTTTCCGCTCAGCTACATCTTTGGCGATATGCTGACAGAAGTTTACGGCTACGGCCGATCGCGCAAAGTCATCTGGCTCGGACTAATTTCTGCTGTGCTGATGTCGCTGACGTTTATGGTGGTTGGAGCGCTGCCGCCTACACCCGATTGGAATAACCAGCAAGCCTACGAGCAGATTTTAGGACTGACGCCGCGCATCGTGTTTGCCAGCATTGTGGCGTATTTTGTAGGCGAGTTTGCCAACTCGTACATCTTGGCGAAGCTAAAACTGTTGACGCAGGGACGCCAGCTTTGGATGCGGACGATCGGCTCTACCCTAGTCGGACAGATGCTAGATACGGGGCTATTTGTCGCGATCGCCTTCACTGGAACTGTACCGACATCGCTGCTGGTCACGCTGATTGTGTCCAACTATGTGTTCAAGTGTGGTGTCGAAATCCTGTTTACGCCGCTGACGTATTGGATTACTAACTGGCTGAAGCGTCAGGAGCGCGAAGACTACTACGATAGCAACACAGATTTCAACCCATTTCGTCTGTCAAACCGTTGAAGCTCAGTATCACAAGACCACACGATCGACTCGAATCAGACTCGATTTGAATGCGTTGAAATGTGTGAAACAGGACAAAGCCTAGAGAGCTGCTTTGCAATAAACCGTTACTGGAAAGTAACGGACTTTCCCCTACTCTCTGCGATATGGTTTAAGAAATCGCCCTCTTAACTAGCAATGACTAGCTCACATTTTTCTAGTGAAGGCTCGGAACTTGAACCTGAACTTGATCAACCATTGCTTGCAGTACTACAGGCAAGAAATGCGGAGCTAGAATTCCAGTTGCAGGAGTATCAAGTTCGACTTCAGCAAAAAGAAGAGCAGCACTCAGAGGCTAGATTAACCGACATTTTTAACCGCGCGATCGCCTCGATTGCCAGTCTGCGAATGTCTTCTCACCAAACTTGGGAATACGACTACCTTTCCTCTGGATGTGAGGTGGTCTTTGGCTACTCCTCCCAAGCATTCATGACCAACCCAACGCTGTGGCTATCGCGAGTCCTGCCAGAGGATCGAGACGCTGTCACCACAACCCGGAACATGATTTTTAGCACTGGCTCTGCTGCGATCGAGTATCGGTTTTGTCATGCAGATGGAACCGTTCGCTGGATCTCGGAAACTCTAAGTTCTCACTGGGATGAGGTGGCTGATTGTGGAGTCGTTACTGTAGTTAGCTTAGATGTCAGCGCTCACAAGCGCACCGAGGCCGAACGTGAGCAGCGTGTTGAATCTGAATCAGTCGCGTACAACAGCATCGGCGTGAGCGTTGAACTGGCGAAAACCATCAGCGATCGCAGGCTTGCTGAAGTCACGCTGCGGCAGTCTGAGCAGCGGATGCGAAGTATTTTGAGCAGTATCAGCGATGCGTTTTTTTCAGTCGATCGAGAATGGCGGTTTACATTTCTCAATCAACAAGCCGAACGCGTGCTTCGTCGAGACGCACAGCAGCTTCTAGGAAACACGGTTTGGGAATCCTTTCCGGATGCGGTTGACTCCGCGTTTTATCATCAATACCACTGGGCGATGGAGCACCAGCAAAGTGTTTCGTTTGAAGCCTATTACCCACCCTACGATCTCTGGGTTGACGTGCGAGCGTATCCGTTTGCGGCAGGGCTAACTGTTTATTTTCTGGATATAACTGAGCGCAAACAGGTGGAATTAGAGGCTCGACGATTGCAGGAACGACTGCAATTTTTGTTAGCTAATACGCCCGCCGCGATCTTTACCTGCAAACCAAACGGTGATTTTGGTGCAACGTTTATCAGCGACAATATTCAAACAATCTCAGGTCATGAGCCTCAAGAGTTTTTAACTGAATCTGGTTTCTGGATAAGTCACCTTCACCCGGATGACCTTAACAGAATCATTAGCGAAATGCCTTTATTATTTAACGAAGGACATCACACTTACGAATATCGATTTCGCCATAAAGACGGCAGCTACCGATGGGTGCGAGATAGCCTGCGGCTGATTCGGGATGCGCTTGGTGAACCTGTCGAGATTGTGGGCTGCGTCACTGATATTAGCGATCGTAAACAGGCAGAAATATCCTTACGTGAGAGTGAGCAGCGGCTGCAAACAATTCTCGAAAGTTCTCCTCTGTCTATTTT
>NZ_JACJPG010000294.1 GCF_014695955.1 Leptolyngbya sp. FACHB-36
CGTTGGCTAGTTTGCAGAGCAACTTCTGCGTGTTTCTGTTCAGTAATATCCCGCCCTACTGCCTGAAATTCGATAAAGTGTTCTTGCTGATCGAATAGTGCTCGATTGCTCCACTGAGTCCAGCGCACTTCATCTGCCACAACTACTCGGTTTTCGATCGTCACCACCGGATTATCGGCACTAATAGAAGCCACAAGTTGAGCAACGTTTTCTCGATCGGCTTCATACACGACAGGTTGGTATTTTTTGCCAATCAGGTCTTTGTGGCTTAAGCCAAAATAGCGACAGTAAGCTTCGTTGACAAACAGCAATGTTCCATCTGGCAGAAACCGAACAATTAGCTCAGTTTGGTCTTCAACGATCGCTCGGTAGCGGGCTTCACTTTTTCTTCGTTCTGCAATTTTGCACTCTAACTCTCGATTCGTTGCTTCCAGTAATGTTGGGCTGGGCAGCGCTAAGGCTTTTGGTACCAAAGGAATCAACAGGATTGCTGTGCTAACAGAAACTACTCCTGTAATTGCTTTGACGAATCCTGATAGCCAGTAAGTTGGGTGCCAAAGCGTCCAGACCTCTAAAACGTGCGTGGTTCCACACGCAACGATGAAGGCTCCAAACAAAAGAAACACCCAATCGAAGGGCAAATCCTGTCGCCTGCGAACAAACGATATCAGCGTGACTGGAATAGAGTAGTAAGCCAGTGCAATGAATGAATCCGATAGGATATGTAGCCACACCAATTCAGGCTTCCACAAGTAGCAGTGTCCGTGTGGAATGAAATTCCCACTGCTAAGAATCGAATGAAGCCATTCTAGAGGGAAAGCATTAAATGGTGCGTTGCTAAGAGCTAGATTGAGCATTGCATGAGGAGAAACACGTTTCTCCTCATTATCCACACTCGTATGTCAGATTAAAATGCTGGTAATCGTGACAAAGAGCACTATTTTGATGAAATAAATCAGCTCAACGCTGAGCATCACCAATATTAAGTGATGCTCAGCGTTCCAGATAAAGCTATTCTCTAGAAACTGCTAAAGCACGAAAAATTAAGCAAGTTAATCTTGTAACTAATCTAGATAAATCTTCTTAAAGAACTCGTTTCCAAGGAATGTCAAATAAGGGTCGAGAAACAGTGCTGCACGTTTGATGATCGTTGTGCAGCACTGTTTCTCGACGCGCTTTATTAACGTCTGTCTGTGCCATTCGCTGAATGTAAAGGCGATCGAGACGACGATCGTCCAACTGCCCTTCACACTAAACGCTGGCGTAGACTTGCTGATAGTACGCCTGATACTCGGTTGAAAGCAGCGGCTGCCACCAGTCTCGGTGCGTCAGGTACCACTGGACGGTTTGACGCAGCCCTGTATCAATGGTTTGGGCAGGTGTCCAACCTAACTCAGTTCTGAGCTTGGTCGCGTCGATGGCGTAGCGGCGATCGTGCCCCGGACGGTCCTTAACGAACGTAATCAGCTTATGCGACGGGCGGACAGGGAGATTTGGTGCAAGCTCATCCATCAGGTCACACAGTTTGTGCACCAAATCAATATTCTTGACCTCATTGTTGCCGCCGATGTTGTAGGTTTCTCCCGGTGTGCCACGGTGAATCACCACATCTAGAGCACTGCAATGATCACCTACGTACAGCCAATCTCGAATGTTCTGTCCATCGCCGTACACGGGAAGCGACTTGCCCATCAGAATATTGATGCACATCAGGGGAAGCAGCTTTTCCGGGAAGTGAAACGGACCATAATTGTTCGAGCAGTTGGTAATTAGTGTTGGCAGCCCGTACGTGTGGTGGTAGGCGCGGACGAGGTGGTCGCTGCCCGCTTTCGAGGCGGAGTAGGGGCTGTTGGGCGCATAGGGTGTGGTTTCTGAGAAGGCAGGATCGGTCGGACCTAAGCTGCCGTAGACCTCATCTGTAGAAACGTGCAGGAAGCGGTAGTCTGAGGGTTGCCCCATCGTGTTCCAATACTGCCGGAAAGCTTCCAGCAGCGTAAACGTGCCGACAACATTCGTGCGGACAAAGGCATCAGGACCCAGGATGGATCGATCGACATGCGACTCTGCGGCAAAGTGCGCAATGGTGTCAATCGCTTCCCCGCGAAACAAGGCTTCCACCAGCACGCGATCGCAAATGTCACCTTGCACAAAGCGTACGTTTGCCCGCTCCTCCAAGTCCGCAAGATTCTCGCGGTTTCCAGCGTAGGTGAGGGCATCTAGCACGACGATGCGATCCTGCGGATAGCGATCGCACCAGTGATGCACGAAGTTGGAGCCAATAAAGCCTGCTCCACCTGTAATGAGAATCCGACGCGGAGTTCTAGACATAACAATGTTCCTGTTGGGATGGATTCAAAGCGGATGTAGGATCAAGTCGCTGTTAGCGGTTGGGAAGCACTAGACTGGCTAGCAGAATCGGAGATTGCCTGCTGATAGACTTCCAGAATGGTGGTTCCCTTGACCTCCCAGTCGAAGCGATCGAGGACGCGCTGTCGTCCCGCTTGCCCCATCGATCGACGCAGATCTGGGGACGTTGCCAGTTGGGTCATTGCGGCTGCCAGACCATCGATGAAGTCTTGGCGGGAGGTTGGCTCAACGAGAATACCGCAGGAGGCATCCAGATAGTCTGCCGGACCGCCCCAGTTTGTGGCGATCGCAGGTTTTCCCATTGCCATTGCTTCTAGGACCACGGCACCACCACATTCCATCAGGCTCGGCAACACTAGCGCATCTGCCTGTTCTAGCCGTTGGGCGCAGTCAGCTTGAGAGAGCCAGCCTGCAAACTGGACGATGCTGGACAGTCCAAGCTCCGCCGCCTGCTGCTCTAGCGCGGCTCGTTCTACACCCTCCCCAATGATGTCGAGTGCGATCGGCACTGTTACCTGACGAACGGCACTCAGCAGCAAATCGACGGCTTTCCAGTCGACGAGCCGTCCGATGAAGACAAACTGCGTAGGGCAATCGTCCTGCTGCGGTTGCAAGGACGGCTCAGGCTTCCAGACCGATAAATCCACACCGTTCTCGACCAGCTGTATGACTTGTCCGCTCAGTCCGCTGGGTAGGGCAGCCTCGGTGCGCTGATTGGCAACTAGCAGCACGGCAGCCTGCCGCTTTCCGGGCATCAGCAGATTCAGCAGATTCGAGAACTGCCGTCCGGCGGCAACAGTCAACTGCGTCAAGCGGCTCTGCATCTGACGGAACGCAGGCGGATAGTCCATGCCACCGTTCATTGGTCCGATGACGACCGGAACGCCCATGCCGAAAATCATTGATGGCTCTTTGGGTGACACGGGCATTGGTTGATGAATCACGCTGATCTGATGCGTCTGAATCACTTGTTTAATCAGACGGCGCTGGACTAACTGAGTGATTAGCCGCAGCACAAAGCCCACGGTGAAGTAGGACAAGCGCGACGGAAGTGGCTTGCTGAGCTGCCAGAGCCAGCGGTGTAAGGCCGTATCAGGTACAAAATAGAGCCGATCGACCTCTTCGGCAAAGCGAGCGGTTAACTCCTCGCGCGTCCGTTCATGAACCATAAGCCACACGGGAATACCGCGCTGCCGCAGGACGCGAAAGTAGTGGAGGGGAAGGGCTGCCTCGCCGCCGAATTGAGCAGAGGCATGTTCGGCGACAATGAGAACGCGAGGGATTGGCATGGAGAGGTGAGGGAGTAAGGAGTGGATGAGGTGTTATCGCACCGTTGATTTAAGGGCATCGGCGTGATGGCGCGATCGCACGTCATCTAACTGCTGAGCGAGAGCGTGGGGCAGGGGCAGACCGAGGGTTGTTAGAAGCGTTTGGAGGCGATGTCGCCAGTCGTGGCGATCGAGATTACGCAGGTAGTTGCGCTGGTGAATGGCGTGGAGACGAGGAGTGTCCTGAAGAAGAGCGTGGATGAAGTCTACGCTCTCGCAAGGATCGTCAGGCAGATCGATCGTCGAATCCTTCCAGTCCAGCAGTTCGTCAGCCAGAGGCGTGGTCGGGCGC
Organism: Leptolyngbya sp. FACHB-36; assembly: GCF_014695955.1. Lineage (GTDB taxonomy): Bacteria > Cyanobacteriota > Cyanobacteriia > Leptolyngbyales > Leptolyngbyaceae > FACHB-36. The sequence goes on from NZ_JACJPG010000294.1 coordinate 3,988, forward strand.
TTACCCACGACCGCGCAGCCTGCCGCACCACACTGGAACCAGCGCAGAGTCACGAATGAGTACGGAAACTGGCGCATTCCGGGATACAGCGTGTCGTAGGCGAGGGCAAGCTTGCTGGTTTGCAGACGTTGATAAAGCTGCTGCGTGTCTAATGGGTGCCGCTGCTGATCTGAAGGGATGACTTGGGCAAAGTCGTGTCCGGGTCGGGGTGTAGATCGGTAGTAGACGCGCGACGAATCGGGCGCATCAAACGCGTTGGCAAAGGCTAAATGGTGAGCAGGAGGAATGCGTCCGTAGCTAATCACGTCGATCGTCCGCTCTAATCTGCCACAGCCGTACGTCAGCACATCCGAAGCGAACGGCAGCAGAGACACAGGTACCTCCAGCGTGGACTGGATCGAGTTAACAATCTCTGGCATGGGCACAAAAATGTGATCAAGCTGGCGCGCTACGCTCGGATAGGCTTCCGGCGACCAGGCATCGAAAATGTACGCCGCTACCACATCAAAGCGCGATCGCCAGTTTGGGATGCTGGAGAGCAGTTGCAGCCGAGCACTAAACGGTAGCACCATCAGCAGCACATTGGGACCATCGCTGGATTTCGGCAAGGCAGTGGATTCGTAGACGCCGATCGTGCGGGCAATCCCTTTAGCCAGCAGCGGCGATCTAGACTGCGCCCACATCATCATGCTGCGGTATAGCGGAGCTAGAATTGTCGCGCTACACGTTTGCGCCAGAATGTCTTCGAGTTCAAACAGCGGATCGTAGGAAACGCTAGAGCACATTCCCCGGTCCGAGAGAACGTAAATATTCATTGCTTCTACGCCAGTTCAATCTGACAGTCGTCCCCAATCATGAATCGCAGCGCCTTGGGTCGTTGGGGAGCCGTTTTCAGTTGAGCACGCTGTCCAATGACGCTATCAACGATGCGTTGATGAATGCCCGTGACTTTGGCACCTTGCAGGATGACGCTGTGCTCTAGCTCTACTTCAACGAGGGTGACGTTATTCGCGACGCTGCTGTAGGGACCGATAAAGCAATTCTCCAGGTGGCAATCTTTGCCGATCGACACAGGACCGCGTACGGTGCAGTTGATTAGCCGCGATCCTGCGCCAATCTGCACGCGCCCAAATACTTGACTGCGCTCATCGACCTCGCCGCATACGTCGGACTGGAGGCAGGTATCAAGAATAATTTGGTTCGCTTCTAGCAAGTCGTCTTTCTTTCCAGTATCTAGCCACCAGCCTTCGATCTGGCGGGCTTCGACACGCTTCTGCTGGTGGATCAGCTCTTGAATCGCATCGGTAATTTCCAGTTCACCTCTGGCAGACGGTTGGATTCGATCGATCGCCTCATGAATCGTCGGCGCGAAAAAGTAGATGCCAACCAGTGCCAAATTTGACGGCGGCACTTTCGGCTTCTCAACTAGCCGCATCACTCGCCCTTGCGCGTCTACTTCTGCCACACCAAAGGCACTCGGATTCGCGACTGGACGCAGCATAATTAATCCATCCATGTGCTGCTCTTTGAAGTCTGTCAGCAAGCCGCCTAGCTCATTCTGGATCAAGTTGTCGCCCAGATACATCACGAACGGCGCATCGCCCAGAAACGGACGCGCCACTTTCACGGCATGTGCCAGCCCAGCCGGACTGTCCTGAAGAATGTAAGAAATATTGGCACCGAAGCGATCGCCATTGCCCGTTTTCGCTTTGACCTCCTCGCCAGTCTCGGGACTGATGATGATCCCAATGTCGGTAATTCCTGCGGCAACGATCGCTTCAATGCCGTACCACAAAATCGGCTTGTTAGCGACAGGAACGAGCTGCTTGGCTCCGGTGTAAGTCAGGGGTCGCAGTCGCGTTCCTTTTCCGCCGCTGAGAATAATTGCTTTCATAGGGGGGGTTGGGTTGGAGGGTTAAGGGTGAGTAAGCAGCTTTTGGGGATGGGTCACTAGTCTCAGGAAGCAGACGGCTATAGCGACTAGCCGCTAACTAATGGCTCTTTTCAAACAGCTCTGCTTCAGAAAGTCGCTGGGCGGCTTGGTCTTTGCTAGAGAGAATGGGGTCTGCTGTCAAGGTCCAATCGATCGCCAAGTCAGGGTCATTCCACAAAATTGCTCGCTCGTGCTGCGGAGCGTAAAAATCTGTAGCCTTGTACAGCACTTCTGCAAGATCAGAAAGGACTAAGAAGCCATGAGCAAATCCGGCAGGCACCCAAAACTGTCGTTTATTCTCAGCACTTAGGACGCAACTGACCCACTGCCCGAAGGTTGGCGACCCCTGGCGAATATCAACAGCGACATCGAGAATGCTGCCGACGATGACTCGCACAAGCTTTCCTTGCGGCTGCTGAATTTGGTAGTGCAAACCGCGCAGCACGTTTTGTCGAGAGCGCGAGTGGTTGTCCTGGACAAATCGTGCGTTAATGCCCAAGTCCGCAAAAATCTGTTCGTTGTAGCTTTCAAAGAAGAAGCCGCGATCGTCGCCAAATACGCGCGGCTCCAAAATTAATACATCGGGAATGCTACTAGGTAAAACGTTCATTCCAAGTTCCTCACACTGACCATCCGGTCGATGACTGCGATCGTTGCATGGGTGCCCACCCTAGAACGTTTGCTGCCCTAGAGTTCCCCTAGAGCACATCAGATGCAACACTCTCAGTTTAGGATGGACACTCCACGGGGAAAAGACGGCACTTCCCAGCATGAGGTCGAAGAAAAATCCCTGCTTGTCCCTCACATCTTTCAGCACTGGAGGACACGTGAAGGCTACAGGTAGCCATGCTCCATTAGAAAGGCTGGCGTCAAGTGTTCTGAAGACGGGGATGCCTGTGTGCCAGCCAGGCTAGAACCTGTGCGAATAAACTTCTCGACGTATTTACCCAAAATATCGCCCTCCAAATTAACCCAGCTTCCAGGGCGTAGGGATTGAAGATTCGTTTCGGCATAGGTCACGGGAATCACAGCAGCGGTGAACCAGGTGCCTGTAGGGTCACAATCGGCAACGGTAAGGCT
>NZ_JACJPG010000295.1 GCF_014695955.1 Leptolyngbya sp. FACHB-36
CACACCCGCGAATACTCGTTCGGCGGGTCCAGTCATGTAGAGGCGGTTGTCCGCTTCGGACCAGTCGATCGTCAGTGGACCACCCGGAAGCTCAACGGTTGCTCGTCGATCGCTTCGTCCCATCAGCACTGCTGCAACCAGCGACGCGCAGGCTCCAGTTCCACAGGCGAGCGTGGCTCCCACTCCCCGCTCCCACACGCGCATCTTCAGGTAGTCCGATCGCACCACTTGAATAAACTCGGTATTGATCCGCTTAGGAAAAACTGGATGATGCTCGAATTGAGGACCGATCGTTGCCAAAGGAATCGCCGCCGCGTCGTCTACAAAGGTGATGCAGTGAGGATTTCCCATACTGACACACGTCACCTGCCAGGTGTGTCCTGCCACCTCAAGTGATTGATTGATTACCTGCTGATCGGCTGCGGCTAGAGTCGTCGGAATCTCGGCTGCCAGCAGGCGCGGTTCGCCCATGTCCACTGTCACTAGCCCATCCGCTTCCAGCTTGGGCGTGATCACGCCTGCCAGCGTGTGAATGCGATAGGCGCGTGAGTCAGCAATTCCCTCTAAATCGGCAATAAACCGTGCCAGGCAGCGAATTCCATTGCCGCACATCTCCGGCTCCGAGCCATCGCTATTGAAAATTCGCATCGTGTAGTCGGTCCCGTCCTGACCAGGGAGGGCAAAGATGACGCCGTCAGCACCAATGCCAACGTGACGATCGCACAGCTTCACCGCTTGGTCGGTGGTTAAGCAGGGGGCCAAGGACGATCGATTGTCGATCAAAATAAAATCGTTGCCCAGTCCGTGATACTTTGTGAACTCAATTGCCATAATTACGTCTGAACGTTGAATTCTGGATTCCAATCTTGAGTGGCAGCCTGGGAATCATTAATCTAAAATTCAAAACTCCTGATTCATAATTACCTACTGTACGTTGGATTAAGTCACTTTTTGACAGGAAGCACAATGGCAATGGAACTTGAAACGGGCTTACCGAGTACTCGCCTAATTCAGACGCTGATCAGAGAGGAAAAAGAAGTTGAACTGAAACTTACGACAGGCGACTTAGTGGCGGGAAAAATTCGCTGGCAAGACGCCAATTGCGTGTCGCTAGTCGATCACTACGACCAGCAAACGATCGTTTGGCGGCAGGCGATCGTGTACTTAAAACCCCGCCAGTAGAGGCAAAGCGGTTGGGAGTCGTTTCTGAGTCAAAAATGACCTACCGAGTGCGTTGTCCCTATGCAATATCGGGCGGCAGGTATTCCCGCATTGGTTCACTGACACTGACCTTGGCAATGGGAATTTGAATCAGAGAAGCAGAGTTGGGAGGAGCGATCCAGCGACTGGCTTGGCTGAGCGAGTAGAAGCCGCCACACAGAAGCAGCCGATCGCCCGTCTGCAAATCGCTAGCACCGTTGGGGAAGCTGATAAACTTGCCTTCTCGGCGGATTGCCTGCACCAGCACGCCAAACTGCCTGCGAATGTGCAGCTCTGCCAGCGTCTTGCCGACAACAGGGCTGTGGTCTGGCACCAAAATCCACTGACAAGAGGCATTCTCGGTGGGTACGGCAGCTTCGCCCTGTGCCAGCCCATCAAATGCCGCAAGCTCATCAGGTTCGCCCACGACCAAGAGACGATCGCCCGTTTGTAGCACTGTCCGGCTATCCGGGTAATCAACTTCCTCACCGCTGTCACGCCGAATCGCCATGAGGCTAACTCCCGTGAGGCGGCGCAAGTTAGTTTCCTCCAGCGTCATACCCAGCAAGGGTGAATTACTTGGCAGTGGGTACCAACGGCTGTTCATTTCCTGAGCTGCTTCCTTAAGCTCTCGCGCGACTTGATACGACGGGCGCTCCGATCGCAGATCCAAATAGTGGGAGTTGCGAATTCGCTGCACTTCTCGCTGAATCACAGGCAGCGGCAAGCCAATTCCAGTCAGCAAATGAGCAGATAGTTCCAAACTGGCTTCAAACTCTGACTGCACAACCTCCCGCGCTCCCAGTTGGTAGAGCAACTCAATGTCTTTGTCCTGATTTGCCCGCACAACCACATCCAAATCGGGCGTCAGTTCCAGCGATCGCTTCAGACATAGCCGAGTGCTCATCGGATCGGGCAGGGCGATCGCCATCCCCTGTGCGGTTTCTACGCCTGCCTTCTCCAGCACGTGCAGACTTGCAGCGTTGCCATAGATGTAGGGAATGCCTGCTTCACGGACTTCCTGAATGCGCTGCTCCGACTGGTCAATCACAATCACAGGGTAGTTATGCTCTCGCAGCAGTTGCACAATGTTGCGCCCTACTTGCCCATAGCCGCAAACCACAACGTGATTTTGGTGGGGCAGGTCCTCCGCAATCTCTAACGGCACATCCGTCCGCTCTAGAAATTGCTTCAGCCAGGGAATAGAGTC
>NZ_JACJPG010000296.1 GCF_014695955.1 Leptolyngbya sp. FACHB-36
ATAGCGGTTAGTTGATAGCAATGAGGAGAGAACTGATATTACCCGTTTGCACCTTCTGAGTGCTATTTGATCTGCTGCTCAATCTGCTGATACAGTGGGTTTTCTAGGCGATTTTTACCAGTCTGAAATAGCCAGCGCTCCAAAGTGCGATTTTGATCAACTAATCGCCTTAATTGACCATTTTTGTTTGCAATAACCAGTCCGTTTGAAATCGAGATTTCAGTATAATTCTCGGTTCGATCGCCTGATTTGGTCACGATCAAACCTCGATAGCCAAGCCCTTCTTTAACGTCACCTTCGCCAGACTCAGAAGGCAGTGCTTGCACTCGTTGAATTAACTGATCAGCTTCTGGTGGTGTCAGGGTCCACTGTGGGTTCGGTCTACCGCTAAATACATCCACTTCAACTTGCATCCTCTCACCTCCTGACGTGGGAACTGCGCATCCCAATATGGTCACGATCGCGAATGAAAAAACGACATGTTTCGCTCTTTCAAATATTGATTGTAGTGGATGTACGCGTTGCATGATTGTCTCTCCTAAGCGTCATTAGAATCAGAGGCAGCATCTATTTAAGTGTTGTAGCAGCTCCATCTGCTGGCTCAATTGCTTAATTTACCTTGATACTCTTTGGTCTGTAGAAGTATCCACAGAACTGGGTATAGCTGGGGAAGCCCGACGTGCGATCGCAGGTTTGAGGGTTGGTAATCAGGCGACCGCTGTTATCAACGTTCTTTGCAGAAGTACCGCCAGGTTTGTGTCCCCAAAAGCCTTCTTTGTGCGATCGATACCAGTGATAATCCACACCCGGAGCAACTACCATTGCAATTAGATAGCGAGGTTTTTCAGTATCCGGTAAGCAGTGATAGCGTTTGTGAGCACCATCAGAAAGAGCGGCGGCAGTCACCGAGGCGCAATCCATTGGATAGGGATAATTACCTGTTGCTCTACCAGGCTGAGCAAACGTATCAGTTCTGCGATTGGCGGCGTAGTTGTAACAGTTGTTTCGTCGAATGTGAGCCGGATCATTCCAAAAGTTTGGATTGAACGCTCCACGCTCGATGTAGCAAACTGCTTGCGCGATCGCCTCTTCATCGTTGACAGCACCTGATGTATCTAGTTCGCCTTGACTCTCTATTCTAGGAAAAGTTCCAAGATGATCTAATAGTTGGCGGCGAAGCGTTTCGTCGAAGTCAAAGAAACTGCCCAGTTCACTGACCCGAAGCTCGCTGTTCGACATTCCGGTAATTAGTCGTTCCGCTACTTCTAAGCCCTTTGATTCGTACAGTGACGCGCCGTTGGCAATTTGAAATGTCGTGGGCAAACTATCTGTCTCACTGACGTCATCCGAGAGAAGCTCTAGCGTGATGCCACGATATCCCAGCCCTTGATAGCCCGAACCTACTTCGGTAACAATGCCGCGATTGTTGTTAATCTCTTTAAGGATTGCTTGAGCCTCAGCTTCTTCTAAAACCCAGGACGGATTTGGACGACCAGAAAACAAATCAAGGGTCACTTTTAGCATGGGGTTATCTCCATTGAATGAGGATTGAAAAACTGACGCCACAACTAGATGAATAAACGTTCATCGTGATGTTTAGAAACCGATTTAAGTAACAGAAACAGACAGGCGCGCTTGAACCGAATAGTCGAGTAATTCGCTGCTATGAACTCGCTATCGTTAGGTTATTAATGTAGCTTTCTGGTGTGGCTCGATCGTTATGCTTGTGCTGAATTACTACATCACAACGTAATGCTGTAATAATTGAATTGATAGAACCGCGATCGGTTCAACAGTGCGAAACTATTGATTTTGCAAACTTCTCTAGCCGACACTACAATCAGTTCAACCTGCTATTTTATTTATGGCGTAACTAGATTTAGGATGGAACTGCTTCGACTGTAGCCTGCTCAATTACTGGTCAGCAGTACCCACGTGGGTGAATCAATTTACTTAGAATTTCACTCTTTTATCAACCGTCTTTCATCAACCGGTTAGCAACCCAACAGTCGATAATACCAATTCTCTAAATTCCAGCTACGGCTCAAACCACTAAAACGTAGATAAACTGGAGCTTCTGCAATTCCGAATTGCGAATTGCGAATTGAAATTACGAATTGGTATAAATCAGTTGAACAACTTGATAAATATCAGCAAAAAAATCCCCCCACTGTTGAGTGAGGGGAACTGGAATTAACGGTAGGGAGCGCTTAACGCCGGACGAGCGATTCACTTGCTGCACGTTGCCGCAAAGAATCTCCGGATTGGACATCAAACCAGTGCGTATCTTCCATTGGAACTGCGAGAGTAAGGTCGCGATCGTGCCAGTCCTGGTCAGGTGGCAGCAGTCCTCGGATGATGACAGGTTCGCCCTGCGAGTTAGCAATCCGCAGGCTGACCAAGCTGTGCATTCCCAAATTTTCTACCAAGAACACGCGACCCCGGACAGTAGTTGGCTCTCCAGCTTGCGCTAGCCGGACATGCTCTGGACGAAGCCCCAACACAATTTGGGGCGGCACGGTGGGCAGTGCATCGGGTAGCGGAATCCGGAAGTCGCCCAGCATGGCGTAGCGTCCCTGACAGGGCAGCGTCAGCAAGTTCATCTGAGGACTACCCACGAATCCTGCTACAAACTGATTAGCGGGTTGGGTGTAAATGCGTTCAGGCGAGTCTAGCTGCTGCACATAGCCGTTGTTGAGTACCGCTACTTTTGTCGAGAGCGTCATTGCCTCAGTCTGGTCGTGGGTGACATAGACCACTGGAGCCTTCTGAGACGCAAAGATCTGCTTCAGGTCTGCCCGCACCCGCTCTCGCAGCAGTGCATCCAGGTTGCTCAGCGGCTCATCTAGCAGAAACACATCAGAGCGACGCACCAGCGCTCGACCGACCGCAACCCGCTGCCGCTGTCCACCCGATAGCTGCCCCGGTTTGCGCTGCAATAAGCCATCTAGACCCAGCACTCGCGTTACGTCTGCCACCCGATGCTCGATTTCGTCATGTGGCACCCGCTTCAGCTTCAAACCCGCACGGAGGTTTTCCTCCACAGTCATGTGTGGGTAGAGCGCGTAGCTCTGGAACACCATTGAGATGTTGCGATCGCCTGGTCGCGTGTACGTGACATCGCGATCGCCGATCAGGATTTGTCCCCGCGTCGGCTCCTCTAGTCCAGCGATCATCCGCAGCACCGTCGATTTGCCGCAGCCGGACGGTCCTAACAGACTCAGAAACTCGCCATCGTTGATCGTTAAGCTGATATCCTTAACGGGAACAACTTTAGGACTAAAGGTTTTATTGAGGTTCTGGAGTAGAAGTCTAGCCATGGTTTTGATGTGAAAGAATGAGGAGTAATTTTGTTTGAATGATTTATTATGAATTTTGAATTATGAGTTTTGAATGATGCAGCTCAATTCTTAACTCATAACTTTCAATTCATAATTATCCTTTGACCGCGCCTGCCGTCAGACCTTGCACAATTTGGCGCTGGAAGAAGAGCACGAGCAGCACAAGCGGGATGGTGCCTACAACGGTGGCAGCCGCGATCGGACCGTAGGGAATTTCAAACGAGGAACTACCGCCAATTTGGGCAGAAGCAACCGGAATCGTTTTCATGCTTTCGTCCGTGATAAACGTCAGCGCGAAGATAAACTCATTCCAAGCAAAAATGAAGGTGAGAATTCCCGTCGTGACGAGTGCCGGAAGCGTCAGCGGCAGCACAATTTGGGTCAGCATTTGCCAGGTGTTATAGCCATCTACTCGGGCAGCATCTTCTAAATCTTTGGGCAGCTGTTCGTAGAAGCTCCGCATAACCAGAATCGTCAGCGGCAGGTTAATGGCAATGTAGGGAATAATCAGCGCCAGATAGTTGTTGCCTAGGTGAAACACCTGCACGATTTCCAGCAAGCCCTGAAGCAGCAAAATTCCCGGAAACAGCGTGATTAGAACCACAGCTGCCTGAACCAGTTTGCCACCCAAGGGGCGCAGTCGCGCTAGCGCATAAGCGGCGGGTGCCCCGATCGCCAAACACAGCAGCGTCGAGGTAATCGACACAAAGGCGCTATTTGCGATGTAGCGCAGAAACGGACGACGAGTGAATAACTCTACGTAGTGACTCAGCGTCAGCTGCCGCGGAAAGTACACGTTTGGGATGGCAGCAATGTCCCGATTCACCTTAAACGAGGTCAAAAGCTGCCACAGAATCGGCGCGAGGCAGAACAGAACGATCGCCACCACACCGAGCCAAAACAGAATTTGCTTCACAGAGAAGCGCGATCGTTTGGCAGGAGCGGGTTGAACGAGGCGGGGTTCGGAGAGAGTGGTCATGGCAGGGGAGGGTTAATTTTGAATTAGAAATTATGAATTTTGAATTCGGAATTAATTTGTCATTCAAAATTCATAATTCAAAATTGATTAAACGTCAGCGGCTTTGTGGCGGCGCGATCGCATCAGCAGAATGCTGCACAGGATAACGACAAGAGCAAGCAGTAGGAAGGTGACGACGATGAGAGCGGAGGCGTAGCCAAAGTCCAGATAGCGCATGGCGTTGGAGTAGATGTAGAGCGACACTACCTCAGTTGCGCCACCGGGACCGCCGCCCGTCATCACCTGAATCAGGTCGAAAATGCCAAAGGCTTGAGCAAAGCGGAACAGCGCCGCAATGATAATTTGCGGCAGCAGCATTGGCAGCGTAATTCGGTAGAAGCTCTGCCACGGCGTTGCGCCCTCTAGAGAGTAGGCTTCGTACAAGTCTTGGGAAATCGACTGTAGCCCCGCCAGCAGCAGAATGCTGATAAACGGCGTCGTTTTCCATACGTCGGCGAAAATCGCGGCAAGCATTGCGGTAAATGGCTGTCCGAGCCAGTTAACACCTGTGTCTGCAAGATTTAACCGCAGCAGAATGTCATTGGCAATGCCGTACTGGTCGTTAAAAATCCAGGTCCAGCCCAGGGCAATCAGCGCCGTCGGCAACGCCCAGGGAATAATGGCGATCGTCCGCACAAAGTTGCGTCCTGGAAATGAGCGGTTCAGCACCAGCGCGATCGCCAACCCCAATGCTAATTCCACCACCACAGACACGACGGTAAACACCGTTGTCGTGCGGAGGGTCTGCCAGAAGCGTCCATCACCCAGAATCCGCCCGTAGTTCTCCAGCCCCACAAACACCGGCTGCAACTCGGTTCCCAAATTTTGAGCAAACAGGCTCAGCCAAATGGAGCGTCCGATCGGGTAAGCAAACACCAGCAGCAGTACCAGCACCGCAGGCAAGAGTAGAAATAATCCAATGCGGCGTTCACGAGAGCGAATGGTATCGACCTTTGTAGCGTGCATGACTGAAACAGTGAGGAGTGAAGAGTGTTAGACCAATTCGGAATTCGCAATTCAAAATTGCAAACCACTAATAGCTATGCTCGTTTTGCTGCCTTTCCAGCTTCTAATAAGCGGCGAGTTTCTTGAGCAGCCGCTTGCATTGCTTGCTCTGGCGATCGCTGATTTGTCAGTGCCGCGCTCAGGTAGCGTTGCAGAATGTCGGAGGCTTGCGCATATTGGGCGATCGAGGGACGCAGCACCGCATTATCCGAGATTTCCAGCAGTTGCGGGTAGTGGCTATATTTTGCCGTCACATCAGGATCGGTAAACAGCGATCGACGACTGGGGACAAAGCCCGCCTCTGTAATAAATCGCTTCTGCGGCTCCTGACTCGTCATGAAGCGAATGGCTTGCAGCGCCTCTTTGGGATGACGGGTTGTTTTGGCAATTCCTAAACCCCAGCCGCCCAAACAGGAGCCACCATCGGTTCGCCCAACGGCTGGAACCATCGGCATAATGCCAACTTTTCCCTTCAAAGGAGAATCGTCTGCATTCGCCAGAGGCCACACATAGGGCCAGTTCCGCAGGAAAACAGCTTCGCCCGCTTGGAAAATTCGGCGTGTGTCTTCTTCGATGTACGTTGTGACGCCAGGAGGCGAGATGCCTTCGGTAATCGTGCTGCGAAGAAACTCAGCAGCGCGGATTGCTTCCGGTTTATCTAACCCAACTTCAAGCGTGTCTGGATTGACCCAGTATCCACCAAAGCCTTTCAGCGCTTCGACGAACACGGTAGCAAGCCCTTCGTATTGGCGACCCTGCCAAACGTAGCCCCAGCGAGCAGCGTTTTTGTCCTGAAGCGTCTTAGAGATTGTCACGATGTCTTCAAAGGTTTTGGGTGGCTCTAAGCCCGCTGCTTCCAAAAGATCTTTGCGATAGTAGAGCACGCCCGCGTCCGATCGCGTTGGCAAGCGATACAGTTTGTCCTGATATCGCCCGCTCTCTAAATCGTTCTGAGAAAATCCAGTTAGCTCTTGCTGAGGAACCTGACCCGTCAGGTCCATGAGCCAGCCTGCCGCTGCAAATTTGGGCGTCCAAACAACGTCCATGTTGATCAGGTCATAGGGCGAGTTGCCCAAGAGGAAGGCAGAGGAGTATAAGTCCTCGACCGCATTGGCGGCGTTGGGTCCTTCCAAAATCTCCACTCGAATGCCAGGGTTTTGCTGCTCAAACTCTTTGACTAATGTGTCTTTAAATGAGGCAACGTCCGGTGCCAGCATTAAGATCCGTAGCGTTACAGGTTGGGACAGAGCAGGCAGAATTATGAGGAGCGCCGCAGCAGCAAATGCACCGAATAAGCTGAGGTATCGAAAGAGCTTAGACCGTCGCCACCAAGCGCTCCAGGTTTGTTTAAAAGGCGAGAAAAATTTCATGGCTTGAGTCAGAAAAACAATGCCGCAGGGTTGGCTGTACGATCGCGCACAGCCAAGTTAAACACAGATGAAACCGAGTTTAGTAAGGCTCAGCCATTGACTAGAAGGAACGTCGGCTATCCACATCAATGCTGAGTTAAATTCAGTAGCTCTACTGCCAGAGGATCACAGCTAGAGACACCGAGAGTAAGTTTCAGCCTACTCTCCAGAATTCCTGAGAAACATCTTCCTCTAGAGCCATCTTAGATGAGATAATTGAAGGATTTAGTAATAAAACTAAACACGATTAAGATGAGTTGAAATTACTTAGCATTGCTTAGGAAAGCAGCTCCATAAGCGATCGCTGACTATAAAAAACCCTAAAGGTCTTATTAGTCCTAAACAATTTAGCCGTTCACTCTATACATTTGAATTCACAAAAAATAGGGTGAGCCCTAAAGCTCACCCTACTACAACCTAAAAGGCTAAGAACTAGTATCGGTAGTTACTGCCGCCTTGGTTAGGCTTGTGAACAATGAAGCTCATGACTTGGCACTGCTTCACGTTGTCAAATGCAACAACGCGGATGTAGCAGTGACCATACTCAGAACGGCACTGCTGCACTTCGTTCAGCACTTCTTGAGGGCTGCTGACGTTGAACAGAGGCAATTTCCACATGGTCCAGTAGTAGGTTTCTGCTGCAGAGTCTTCGTTAAACTCAACACAGGGGAAATAGCCGTTCTCGATCGTGTATTGAATCTGCCGAGCAATTTGCGCATCGCTAAGCGGAGGCAAATATGAAAACGTTTCGTAACGGCGCTCTTTGGGTAGGGTTTTCATTGATATCCTCGGTGTGTCTGATAGTTGACTGGGAAAAGCTATTAGCTAGTAGCCAATAGTTTCTAGCTGAAAGACGACTAAGAACTAATCGCTTTCATCCAAATTTGTTTCCGATTGAGACTCTGCACTAGGCGTTGTCAAATCGAGCTGCGTCATTCGCTCTAGCTGCTGACTGCGCTGCTGTAGGTTCGCTTGCTGAATTCCGGTGCGGAGCATTTCCGGCAGAAAATCTGCAATCTGCTCCGCAATATGCTCCCTCACCGTCAAGAGTCGAAACGCGAGTCGCTGCTCTTCCTGAAATAGAGCTTGCAAAAACGCTTCTCCATCCTGAATGCTGACCCGATACGAGAATTGACGTAGCCAATAAGCCCGTTTCGGTTCCGTCTCATCCAGCTGCGCTAGCACCACTCGCAACGCTTGATACGTCACGTAGCTCGTCAGCGTTTTGGTTGTATCTTTGGCAATCTGCTTCAGATCCATAGGAGTTTTGAACTCTGAATTTTGAATTCTGAATTTTGGTCCGGCTATTAGCTGTTAGCTCTTGACAACCAACTTTAATCATCTAGCAGCCAACAGCTAACGGCTAACAGCTAGCCAAACTCAAAACTCAAAACCCATAACTCCTTATCAAACCGTATCCACAGCCTCGAACTCGAACTTGATTTCCTTCCACAGTTCGCAAGCAGCAGCCAGTTCAGGCGACCAGCGAGCCGCTTCGCGGATGATGTCGCCACCTTCGCGCATCAGGTTACGACCTTCGTTGCGGGCTTGGACGCAGGCTTCTAGCGCTACACGGTTTGCGGTTGCGCCCGGAGCGTTACCCCAGGGGTGTCCAAGGGTGCCGCCACCAAATTGCAGCACGGAGTCATCGCCAAAGATGTCCACGAGTGCAGGCATGTGCCATACGTGGATACCACCCGATGCAACTGCCATTACGCCAGGCATCGACGCCCAGTCTTGCGTGAAGTAGATACCGCGAGAGCGGTCTTCTTCGATGTAGTTTTCGCGCAGCAGATCGATGAAACCAAGGGTGATTGCTTTGTCGCCTTCCAGTTTGCCCACGACCGTTCCTGTATGGATGTGGTCGCCGCCCGACATCCGCAGCGTTTTTGCCAACACGCGGAAGTGGATACCGTGGTTTTTCTGACGGTCAATCACCGCGTGCATTGCACGGTGAATGTGCAGCAGAACGCCGTTAGCGCGGCACCATTTTGCCAGCGTCGTGTTGGCGGTATAGCCCGCGGTCAGGAAGTCGTGCATGATGATGGGCATTTCCAGCTCTTTAGCGAACGCTGCCCGCTCCAGCATGTCCTCACAGGTTGCCGCTGTACAGTTGAGGTAGTGCCCTTTGATTTCGCCCGTTTCAGCCTGAGACTTATGAATCGCGTCTGCAACGAACAGGAAGCGATCGCGCCAGCGCTGGAACGGCTGAGAGTTAATGTTCTCGTCGTCCTTGGTGAAGTCTAGACCGCCACGCAGACACTCATACACGGCGCGACCGTAGTTCTTCGCAGACAGACCGAGCTTTGGCTTAATCGTGCAGCCCAGCAGCGGACGACCATACTTGTTGATCTTGTCGCGCTCAACTTGGATGCCGTGCGGCGGACCCTGGAAGGTCTTCAGGTAGGCAATGGGAATCCGAAGGTCTTCCAGACGCAGAGCTTTCAGGGCTTTGAAGCCGAACACGTTACCCACGATCGAGGTCAGCATGTTCGTGACAGAGCCTTCCTCGAACAGATCCAGGGGATAGGCAATGAAGCAGATGTATTGATTGTCTTCACCGGGAACGGGTTCGATGTCGTAGCAGCGACCCTTGTAGCGATCGAGGTCGGTCAGCAGGTCTGTCCACACCGTAGTCCAGGTTCCAGTCGAAGACTCGGCTGCTACCGCTGCTCCGGCTTCTTCTGGTGGCACACCGGGCTGTGGCGTCACGCGGAACGCCGCCAAAATGTCCGTGTCCTTCGGTGTGTAGTCGGGGGTGTAGTACGTCAACTTGTACTCTTTGACCCCGGCTTGATACCCAGCTTTGGTCTGGGTTCGAGTTTGAGCGTATGACATGTCTCCCTTCCTTTGTAATGCGTCGAAACTTTGCGATCGAAGCCTGTTCAGATTGCCCCAGAGAGCTTCCCTGCATTAATCTAAACCTTCGAAAAATGCCCTATGTCAGTGGGGGAAAGTTGCTACAACGGCTCCTGACGGAGTCCATACATCGCGATTGGCTTACCCTTGATGCGTAGGACGGGTTCTTAAAAATAATATCAGGATTGTCATAAGCGCAACTTCAGTTATTCTGTATAGTTAGATAAACATTGTTTATAAAATAAGTCGGAATTTAAATTCATTCTGCAGAGATCCCCAAGTTAGGTTAAGAAACCGCAAAGAAACCGGAGTGGCAGCGACAGAAATCGGGGTTTAGGGACAGTCCCCTAAATTGTTTCGTTTCATCATGCTGAAACTCGCTAGCTCGATCGTTGGCTCGATCGGCGTTCTTCTCGCCCTAAGCGGGCTGCTATTGGTCAGCTTGGGCAGCTATGTTGCTTGGGGCTTTCCTTGGGAGTTGCTGAGCCACTTCCGGGTTCAATATTTTGTAGCTTCCGTGCTGCTGTGTTTAGCGAGTCTGGCGCTGTGGCGGGTGGGATGGTTGAGACCAAAAGCACTGCTGCTGTTAGCGTTTGTGCTGGTTGGGCTGAATGCTGTGGAAGTAGTGCCGTGGTATTTGCCGCACTCGCAGCAAATTAGCAAGGTTGCAATTAAGCAAGCAGCGCTTACTTCTGTCCGAATCTTGGTGGCGAACGTGAACGGGAATAACGATCGCTACGCCCCAACCATTCAAATGGTGCGCGATGAAAAACCCGACGTGGCGCTATTTATCGAAATGAATCCCGACTGGGTGAATGAGCTGAACGCAGGCTTAAGCGATCTGCTGCCCTATAGATTGCCGGGTCAATCGGGCGGCTTATTGCTCATGAGTCGTCAGCCGCTGTCGCAGGTACAGGTCAACCCGCCCCTCGACGCTAGCTTGCCCACACTGTTACAGATCGGCGGCAAGCCCGTTCAGTTCATTGGCACGCATCCGATCGTGCCTGTTCGCAGAACCCTATTTCACAGACGCAATCAGCAGCTAGACAAACTGAGCCGCTACGTGAAAACGCTCGACGCGCCCACGATCGTCATCGGTGATTTTAATCTGACGCCTTGGTCGCCCTACTATCGCCGCTTTATTCAGCAAACGCGCCTGCACAATGCCAGTCTGGGATTTGGAGTTCTACCCACGTATCCCAGCCCTTCAACGCTAGTCAAAACACCCAAATGGCTGATTCCGCTGGTTCGAATTCCGATCGACCATTGCCTTGTTAGCAAACAGGTTAGAGTCTCAACTCTTCGCACGATCAGTCACGGGAATGCAGACCATGCGGCTGTGGTTGCTGAGCTAGTGCTGCGTTAGCGTGTGGAGCGATGCTAAACCGCCTAATTCCCGTCCCCAGCGCTTTGCTGAACCTCCAACGACTGCGGGATTAGGTCTGTAATTTCTGCAATCAGCTCATCTAAGTCCACGGGTTTTGACAGGTATTTCTGAAATCCCGCTGCCAGTGCATTCGCGCGGTCTTCCGGTCGCGCACCCGCTGTCACTGCGATCGCAGGTAGATGCCCGCCTCGCTCAGTCTCTTGACGTCTTACTTCCTGAATCAGAAAATAGCCGTCGGCATCGGGTAAGGTAATGTCACTTACAAGAATATCGAGCGACTGCTGCTTGATTACTACGAGTGCCGCTTGTACCGATTCCACGGCAACAACGCTGGCTCCTTCGCTCTGCAGTACATACGTCAGCAGGTCTCTAGAGTCATGATCGTCATCCACGATTAATATCCGTAGACCCATGAAGGCAGGATTCATTCCGTTAGTTTTCCCAGGTGTCTGTTGTTAATTACTCCCTAGATAGACGTTGAATCTATCATTGTACGGATGCAAAGACAATAAGTGATAGGTCAAGGGTAAAGAGCAAGAGGATTTTACGATCATACGATTCTGCAAACTGTCTGTAAGCCGAACCATCCGTAACAGAAAGCAGAATTTTGACAGTATCAACCCGTGATGAGAACTGTCTGTAGAAAAGCCGACATATGTCGGCTTTTCTACAGACAGTTGCTTACTTTGACGATCGCAGCGTTGGGTTCTCAGCACTCAGCACTCTTGCTAGCTGCAACGCTTCCGTGGCAGATGTGATGCTGCCTTCGGCTCTCGCAAGCTGAATCTCAGACAGTAAGTAGCCGATGTGCGGTCCGGCAGGAATCCTCAGCGCCACCATCAGATCTTTACCTGTGAGCAGTGGTGTAGGATGAGCTACCGGATCGTCGGGCGTTAGAAAGCGATGCATCAGCGGCACGATCGCCTCAAACGGCACCCCAGACGCGATCGCCAGCACCGCTACAGCAGGAAAGGTTGCTCCAACGTCCTGGAAAAAGCGAAACTGCTCCCGCAGCGACAGCGCGATCGTGGGATGTCCGCTGCCCGAAACCTGCACCGCTGCACAAAGCGACGGCAAAAACTTGAGCACGGTGCTTACTGCTTGAATCTCCGTGCGACTGTATTTTAAGTGGCGCAGCTGAAGCTCTGCCCGCGCGGGTGTGATGGGTAAGAGGCTCGCTAGTTTTGCTACCGTTAGCCACGATCGAGCTGACCCAGAGGCGCTGGTGTCGATCGGTTGCGCAGACTCAGTGGCTTTGGTGCTGCTGCGAAGACGGCTCGCAAGTTGGCTAGCGAATGCAGGCAGCGTTTCGTGAATTCTCGCAGCAGCCTGATCGATGACTGCTACGCGATTCAAGCTTTCTGCCATTGCATCGGGAAACCAGTCTTTCAGCAAACAGTCCTGCCACGCTGCCGTCAACCACGCCGTTCCTTTGAAGGTGCTAAGTAAATAGTTCAACTCCGACTGCACCCGCTCGGCAGCAATCCGACTCAGCAGCGGTGCCAGCTGCGGCACGAGGGCGCGAGTGTCAGTTTCCAGCGAAAAGCTAAGCTGAGCTGCTTGCCGATACGCTCGCAGCAGCCGCAGGGGATCTTCCCGCAGGTTCTCGGCTGACACCATGCGAATGACGTGCTTTTGCAGGTCTGCGTAACCGTGCAGTGGGTCAAGAATTTGATCGGTGTGCGGATTGTAGGCGATCGCGTTCACCGTAAAATCCCGCCGCCGTAAATCCGCTTCTAAGCTCGATCCTACCTGCTGGGCAAAATCGGCGGTTCCCTGCCTGAACACAACGCGGGCAATTTGACGATCGGCATCCAGCAGCACGAATCCTGCTTTATAGTGGCGGGCAATTGCCTGCGCGGTTTCCACCGACCCTACAGGCAACACAAAATCTAAATCAAGATACTCGCTGTGCCGCCCTAGTAGCGCATCTCGAACCGTGCCACCCACTAAGCAAGCAGACGATGGCAACCACTCCAGGCTGAAGGGCCATGTTTTGGGAGACAGCGCCGAGGGCACGGCGATCGCCGTTTTTGGTTCGTCTAACCGATGATTCAATCTTCCACCCAACTTCATTCATCACAAGCCTAACGTTGTCAACAAACTCCTGCCCAGCGCAATGAAAATCTACCCAGCAGCTACTCATTCGTTGACTCGCCTGAGCTAGAGTAGCAGAAAAGCATCTGGATTTTGTGGGTCCAGACTGTGAACGCACGGAGATTGTCCCATGTGTATTTGCGTCAACTGCCACTACGTCGATCGCTGCACGACCTATCATGCCGTCGAAACTCAGCATGAGCAGCCCCATTTAACTGAAAACCCCACCTTTGAAGCGACGGAACCGACCATCAACGTCAATATCCGCGATCGCCAAGACTATATTGAGATGGAATGGGATGTCGTTGGCTGCCTCAGCTTCAAGGCTGAGATGGGCAAATGGTCGCGCTTGCGTCCGGGTGAACTGGTGCCAACGTAAGGGAAATTATCGAGTTTGAATCATGAATGTTGAGTTGAGTGGCTAAATTCCAAACTCATCATGCAGAACTCACTG
>NZ_JACJPG010000297.1 GCF_014695955.1 Leptolyngbya sp. FACHB-36
TACAAGCCGAACCCGGAGACGGCGTGCTAATTGCTGGAAAAGGACATGAAGACTACCAGATTTTAGGCACTGAGAAGATCCACTTTGACGATCGCGAACAAGCGCAGGCGGCACTAAACGATCGCTTAGGGGCGCTGCGTTCGTAAGGGCTTCAGTCGTAAAATCTTCCCAGTTCACTGTCGAGCGGGGGGGACGCTAGACGGTGAGCGCTGGGAGACACGTTAAGCGGCTGAGTCAAACTCTCTAGTTAAACGGACTGCTATATTAAGCTGATTTGTTAACGCATCGTTTTAGGACGGCTTGCCGCTACAGGGTCACCGCAGCAGGCGTCGCGGGTTTAGTGTCTAGACTGTCGTTGCGCTCTTCAATTTGCTGCTGTTCAACAGGGTTTGGAGCGGGGTTAAGGTCGTCGTGAACTCGCAAACGCGTGCAGGCAATGGTATCTGAGAGAATCGCGCTTGCCATCGCGCCGCTGTGGATCTCCAACATGGCATCAGAAACCGTTTCAAACACGAGCCGCTGTCCTGGAAATACAACCCGCTCGAAGTACCAATTTGGTACATTCGCAATGCGGGCAATTTGAATCCGACTAGTGGCATTGACGTAGCAGCAAACGATCGAGCCAGCGCTATCCGAAGGCAGGGGATCAAATGTCTGAGGCATACTGGAGACTCTAGAGCGAAACGATAAGGATGCTATCGAACCTAACACTCTCTTATCCGGACTAGCTGTAAATCCGATTACAACTGTCTACCTCAAAAGTGGGATCTTTAGTGGGATCGTTGTTCAGAGCCAGTCATGCAGCAATCGAGCGGGAGTGGTATCGTAAAGATATATAACAATTGATTTCAGAAATGCTGGTTTACGTGCACCTCGACTGGGAGCGATCGCGGTTCTTGTGGACGTGATCCTTGGTCGCTCTGAATCTGAACCGCCCCGTCTAACGAGCTATTTAAGCAATGGAAAGTCGTGTTCTTTATGTCCGTCTCCCCTGCAACCCGATTTTTCCGATCGGCGTCATCTATCTCGCAGACCACATTCACAAGCAGTTTCCGACTGTAGAGCAAAAGATTTTTGACCTCGGCACAGTGCCACCACTGGACTACGCCTCGGCTCTAGATGCCTGTGTGGACGAGTTCAAGCCAACGCTGCTAGTGTTCTCCTGGCGCGATATTCAAATCTACGCGCCAGTGGGTGGGCGCGGCGGCAATCCGCTGCAAAATGCCTTTGAGTATCAATACGCCCGCAATCCGCTGCTAAAACTGCGGGGTGCATTTGGGGGACTGCGGATGGTCACGTCCTACCTGGCGGAACTTTGGCAAAATCAGAATTTGATTCAGCGCGGCACGCGTCGAGCGAAGCAGCACCATCCAGAGGCTCAGGTAGTCGTTGGTGGCGGCGCGGTAAGCGTGTTCTACGAGCAGTTGGGCAAGACCCTACCGAAGGGCGCGATCGTCTCGGTTGGCGAAGGCGAAACGCTGCTGGAAAAACTGCTGCGCGGTCAGGACATTCACACTGAGCGCTGCTATGTCGTGGGCGAAACGACGCCGCGTCCGAAGCTGATCCACGAGGAGCCGACGCCGATCGAAAAAACCGCCTGCAACTACGACTACATCCAGGGCATCTGGACCGAGTTTGAGTACTACTTACAGGCGCAGGATTTCTACGTTGGGGTGCAGACCAAGCGCGGCTGTCCGCACAACTGCTGCTACTGCATTTATACGGTTGTGGAAGGCAAGCAGGTGCGCGTAAATCCGGCGGACGAAGTCGTGGCGGAAATGCGGCAGCTCTACGATCGGGGCGTCCGCAACTTCTGGTTCACTGACGCGCAGCTCATTCCCGCCCGCAAATACATCGACGATGTGGTGGAACTGCTGCAAAAAATCGTTGATTCTGGCATGACCGATATTCACTGGGCAGCCTACATCCGCGCTGACAATTTGACGCCGGAACTGTGCGACCTGATGGTGAAGACGGGAATGAATTACTTTGAGATCGGCATTACTAGCGGATCGCAGGAGTTAGTTCGCAAGATGCGGATGGGCTACAACTTGCGGACCGTGCTGCAAAATTGCCGCGATCTGAAAGCTGCCGGATTTAATGATCTGGTTTCAGTCAACTATTCGTTTAATGTGATCGACGAGCGACCAGAAACAATTCGCCAGACGATCGCCTACCACCGAGCGCTCGAAGAAATCTTTGGGGTTGATAAAGTCGAACCCGCAATCTTCTTCATTGGCTTGCAGCCGCACACGCATCTGGAAGAGTATGCGTTCAAAAACGGCATTCTGAAGCCGGGCTATGATCCACTGGCGATCCACTTGCCCTGGGTGGCGAAGAAGCTGCTGTGGAATCCGGAGCCGTTGGGGTCGCTGTTTGGAGAAGTCTGTTTGCAAGCCTGGAAGCAAAATCCGAACGACTTTGGACGCGAGGTAATGAACCTTCTGGAGCAGCGGTTCGGACGGGCACCTTTGGAGGAAGCGCTGACGGCGGCGATCGAGAAATCCAAACCGGAATTGCTGCTAACAGCGACTTAACCAAGAAGCTAGCTGAATTGAGGGGCGATCGCGGCTTGTCGGCGATCGCTTCTTTATTGGTTTTGCTTGGGATCGATCGTTCGTGAAATCCTGCTTCCCATCTGTTCGCTTGGCGACGTAGGTTTTACTCCTATTTCAAGTGAATAGACACCAAGAAGCGATGAATAGTCGTTACAGAAATCCTGACGGCAATTTGCGTGGGAATAAACATCTGACAATTTATGGTGGCTCTCACTCCGTTGAGGCACACTCAACCCCTCTTCAACTTTCCCCAAAACGGAGAGGGAGCAAAATTTTTCCCTTCCCGTGCTGGGAGGGGGCAAGGGGTATGTTCTCTACAAAATTACTATAGTAAAGGACAGTACGAAGTTAAATGTCCAAGTGGTAAAGAGCTTAAAAACAGAGCGAGATTTGCAATGAC
Organism: Leptolyngbya sp. FACHB-36; assembly: GCF_014695955.1. Taxonomy (GTDB): domain Bacteria; phylum Cyanobacteriota; class Cyanobacteriia; order Leptolyngbyales; family Leptolyngbyaceae; genus FACHB-36. Next base: position 2,959 of record NZ_JACJPG010000297.1, read on the forward strand.
TACAGTTACCAAGCAAAAACTAACCTTTGATCAATTTCTTGAGCAGTATCCCGAAGATGGGCGATATGAGCTGGTTGATGGAGAAATAGTTGAGATGAGAGCAATCAGATGGCACGATGATATTGCCGATTTTGTGATCCGAAAGTTCGATCAAGAAGTTGAACGACTAAGTATGAATTACCGAGTTACTGGAAGATTAGTGCTTGAAACTCATTCTTCAAACGGTCAGAAACAAGGTCGTCATCCTGATGTCAGCGTGGTTGACCGTACTGTCTGGCACTCAAACCGATTTGCTTATGCGGCTTTAGATCAACCGATTCAGCTAGCGGTAGAAGTGGTTTCAACTAACTGGGAAGATGATTACATTGACAAGCTTGAAGAATACCAACGTTTGGGAATCACTGAGTACTGGATTGTAGACTATCTTGCCATTGGCAGCAGAACTTATCTCGGCAATCCTAAAACACCCACCGTTTTTGTTTATTTGTTAGATGACGAAGGTGCCTATCAATTCACTGCATTTAAGGAGGACGATCGTATTCTCTCTCGCACCTTTCCAGAACTGACCTTAACAATGAACCAAATTTTGAACATATAGCGAGTGCAATAGAACGATAAGCTCTTTTAATTTACAAAGGTTCATAAATTTTTTTGACAATTCCGACGATCGTATCTCTAACTTTGTAACTGATAGTCTTCTCTTAATCCCTCAATAAGCTGTTTCTGATACTGTATGTCTGTTATCCAATCACCAGATAAAATTGGAGGTGCAGATGCAGCGAAACGGAAGCAAGATGAACCGCCGTCAGTTTCTCATCACTTCAGCGTTGACGGGCGGCAGCGTGATTTCTGCAAGTTATCTCTCGAAAGGGATCGCTCAATCTGCTCCCGGAATTATTACCTCAGATAAGCTGCGTCCTGCTATTCCCTATGGCGTTGCCACTGGAGACGTAACGGCAGGAAGCGCGATCGTCTGGAGCCGCAGCGATCGTCCAGCGCGTCTAATTCTGGAATACTCGCTGGATGAGTCGTTCCGGCGAGCCAAACGGATTGTGGGTCCAGCAGCGATCGAAACTACAGACTTTACAGCGCGGGTAAACCTCAAAGGCTTACCGAATGGACGACAAATTTTCTATCGTGTCAGCTTTCAAGATTTAGCTGATTCGACCGTTTACAGTGAACCTGTGACTGGAACGTTTCGCACAGTTCCGAAGGCTGGAGAAGACATTAAATTTGTTTGGTCAGGCGACACAGCGGGACAGGGTTGGGGCATTAATCCAGACTTTGGCGGCATGAAGCTTTATGAAACCATGCGGCAGCTTCAACCGGACTTCTTTGTGCACAGCGGTGACACCATTTATGCAGATAATCCT
>NZ_JACJPG010000298.1 GCF_014695955.1 Leptolyngbya sp. FACHB-36
ATTGCCGCCGCCGCTTGCACCCGCGCCATTCCAGTGTCGAAATAGGATTTGAGGCTGTCGATCGCATTGCGATCGAGGTAGCGCCCGGTAACGTCGTAGTTTCTAATCAGGCTCGTTACGGCATCCCGCATGTCACTCTATCTCCCAAAGGTCCTTAATAAATCGGTTTGATTATTTCCGAATCCGCCTGGTACGCAGCCTATGCGCTGTTGTCTGGGTGCGATCGTGCGGATTATGTTAGCTCAGAGATAATCAGGCAACTGTCTCCATCAGTTTACCCTGCTTCCTGCGCCATACCTGAATAGTACGTTCATGTTTCTTTACATACGCAGAGCCTTGGTAGGTGGGTCGATCATCATGTGCTGCGTTCCAAATTTCCCTAGGATTCGGGTCCTGTAACCCACATATCGCGCCATTTGACGGTGCCTTCGCTAGCAATGACCCAGCGACGCGGCACAAAATTTTCCCGCAGCGGCGACTGTCCTTCTCGCCACAGCGCGTACTTGTAGCTGATCATCTTGCCAGTGCTCTCGTTGAATGGAATTTCGCCAAACCACGTGTTGGAGTTGATGTATTCCAGCGGGTAGGCTTTGCTGATATCCCAATTGCCCAGCTCTGGACAATCTCCTGTAACCACGATCGTCTCTCCCGGCAGGGTTTGCACCCCATTGAGCTGGGCGCGGACGATCGTTTGTGCCTTCACTCGTTCTCCAACGCGACTAATGACGATGACGCTCCGCGCGTCTAGGTGTAGGTCGAGCAGCTTGCCGTCTTTGACTTCGTACTTGTTGCGCGTAACGACGCAGGTGTGTTCACCGTCCGGCAGTTCCGTATCGACTTCGGGAATGGTGGTTTCGCCGCCGCGATTTAGCACAACAAAGCAAACCGAATCGCGGTAGCGGCGCACGTAGCAGAGCACATCGGGCGTCAGGTACTTCTGCCACTGGCTACCCATTGACACCGCAGGATTCAAGCGTCGCAGCCCCGACAGCAGCCGCGCGTAGCGGTAAACCTCGGTGTCGGTGTCCCACGACTGCATCATCGGACGGTTGTAGGGGTCGTTGCCGCCGTCGGTGTCGTCGTGGAGGTACTGTTCGGTGCCGTAGTAGAGGCAGGGAATGCCGCGCGTCGTCATAATCAGCGCGATCGCCACCTTCAGCATGTCCGAGTCGGGATTAAGCGACTGAAAGCGCGGCATGTCGTGGTTGTCGATAAACGTGATCAGTTCCGTGGCACTGTTGTAGCGGTGGTCCTGCTCCAGAATTTCGCTTACCAAGTGAAATCCAGACTCTGCGCCTTGCCCCAGTGCTGCCCGCACTGCTTGACACAAGCCAAAATCCAGAATCGTCATGCCGGAGTGGTTGGCAAATTCGACGGAGCGATCGTCGCTAGGATGGCTCCAAATCCACTCGCCAAAAATAAATACGTCCGGGCGATGCAGGTACATATCGCCCGTAAACTCCTGCCAGAACCAGATGGGCATGTGCTTTACGGTATCTACCCGCAAGGCATCGACGCCACGATCGAGCCATTGTTTAATTGCCGCTTTGATGTACTGGCGATACTCGTTGTTGTTTTCGTTAAACGTTGCCAGACCCGCCAACTCACAATTTTGCACCTGCCAGTCGTCTTCCCAGTCCTGCACTTCGCCGTAGTG
>NZ_JACJPG010000299.1 GCF_014695955.1 Leptolyngbya sp. FACHB-36
TTAAGCTCAAGCTCAAAATTGACCCGCTTAACTAACAACTAGCGAGCAACCTCTATGCCCGATCGCTCTTATCTAATTGGCATTGATATCGGCACGACTAGCACGAAAGCTGTGTTGTTTCAAGAAGATGGAACGACGGTCGCAGAGGTGACACACGCCTATCCGCTCTACACTCCGACGCCTGATGTAGCTGAGCAGAAACCAGAGGAAATTTGGAGCGCTGTGGTGACAGCCGTGCGATCGCTCATGGATCGCAGCCAAATTGAGCCAGCCCAAATACTGTGTTTGGCGCTGGGGTCCGCGATGCACAGCATTATTGCAGTGGATGCGGCTGGAAACTTGCTAACAAATAGCCTCACCTGGGCAGACAATCGCAGTGCCGAATGGGCAGAGAGGCTGAGACGCGATCCGCGTGGATCAAACCTCTATCACCGCACAGGAGTGCCGATTCATTCCATGTCGCCGCTGACCAAGCTGCTGTGGCTGCGGCACGAGCAGCCCGACATTTTTCATCGCGCTGCCAAGTTCATTTCGATTAAAGAATTTGTGCTGTTTCGGTTGTGCCAGCAGTACGTGGTGGATTATGCGATCGCTTCGGCAACGGGACTGCTGAATCTGAAGAATCTGGCATGGGACGCAGAAGCGCTAGAACTGGCAAGCATCAGCGACCAGCAGCTATCGCAACTGGTGCCCGTGACGCATGTGGTTCACCCGTTTGATCCTGGAGTAGCCGCCCAGCTTGGACTGGCAACCGACACCGCGATCGTAGTGGGCGCGAGCGATGGGGCACTGGCGAACTTGAGCGTCGGAGCGATGACGCCTGATCGAGTAACCGTGACCGTGGGAACCAGCGGTGCGGTGCGGGCGATCGTAAAACAGCCGTGGACCGATCCACAGCAGCGGCTGTTTTGCTATGCGCTAATGGACGATTACTGGCTGGTTGGAGGATCGGTCAACAGCGGTGGAATTGTCTGGCAGTGGGCGCGGGAGCAATTCAGCGACGTTAAAGGGACTCCTCAATCAGGAGGCGATCCCTACGAAGGCTTGTGGAATCTTGCCAATAGCGTTGCGCCCGGTGCCAATGGCGTTCTGTTTCATCCCTACCTAGCTGGCGAGCGCGCCCCGATTTGGACCGCGAATGCTAGCGGCTCATTTATTGGGTTAACGCTGCGGCACTCCAAAGCGCACCTCGTACGATCGCTGCTGGAAGGGATTGCGTTGAACCTCAATTTGGTACTGCAAGCGCTCAAACAAGTTATTGGCGAACCTACGTTTATTGTGGCGACGGGTGGAATGGCACGATCGCCCTTGTGGCGACAGCTCTTGGCAGATGTGACAGCTCACCCCGTTCAAGTTCCCACTAGTTACGGCAGTTCCTGTTGGGGAGCCGCGATCGTTGGACTCTACGCGCTAGGGCGGCTTTCCTCGTTGGAGGCGGGTACGGCAACGCTGGGCGCAAGCAAGGACTACCAGCCAAATCCAGAGAACGTTGCCGTTTACCAGAAAATTGTCCCGGTTTACGCTGGTCTGCTGGAGCGGCTGCAATCCGAATATCACTCGATCGCCCAACTACAGGCAGATTTGGCAGCACTGCACGATCGAACGTCCGATAGAGGTTGATTGAAGGACTAAACGTTAGGGTGAATCAGTGGTTTAGTCGCTGCAACATTGCTGACGTGCTGTAGTGAGTTGTTCAGTATTCGTTGGCACGTTTCAACAGAACAAAATAGCGAAACGCCAAAGGCTAACCATTAACAATTAACCACTCATCACTAAACGCTAATTACTAATCGCCCTAACCCTATGACCGTACAAAATAAACCAAATTCTACAGCTCAGTCTCTAGAGCAAACGATCGCGACTCTTGCCCCCGCCATGCAGAAATTGCTGGAGCAAAGTACAGAAACGGTGGGTAAATTTGTGGCGCCGATCGCCGAGCATCCGCTGATTCGATTTGCTGGACGATTTCCTGGGATCAACTTGTTAGCAACTGCGCTGGGACAGGTTGATGTTCAGAAGGCTCAGGCAGAAGTCGATCAACTGCGGCAGACCTATCCGCTAGAAACGTCGGAACAGCTTGCCCACCGAATTATGGTTGATACGTCTCTCAAAGGCGGCGGCATCGGCTTGCTGGCTAATTTTATTCCACCACTGGCACTGGCGCTGTTTGCGGTGGATATCATCGCAGTCACGACGCTGCAAGCCGAAATGGTGTATCGCATTGCGGCTGCTTACGGGTTTCCGCTGAATGATCCGGCTCGTCGAGGCGAAGTGCTGGCAATTTTTGGCTTATCGCTGGGCGGTTCAAGCGTGCTAAAAGTGGGATTGGGCTTAGTGGAACTGATTCCAGGTGTTGGTGCGGTTGTGGGAGCGTCAAGCGACGCAGCACTCCTGTATTCCTTGGGCTATGCAGCGTGCCGCTTCTATGAGGCGAAGCAGCGCGGCATGATCGCGTAGTAAGCACGATCGCCTAGCAAGCCGATCGCCTCGCGCGTTGATGGCATAACGAGTTAATTGCATGACGGGCCAGCTTGATTTGTTTGAACCACCGGAGCAAACGCTCAACTACGGCTGGATGGGCACGATCGCTCAGTTTCTTGCTACCAATGACTCCGACTGGCTCGACACACTCAGCACTCACTACCAGCAGCTTTATCGCCAGCGTTCGACCGGAACGCAACAGCAAGCGTGGCTGGATTGTGCAACGGTTCTGCGATCGCAGTTTGTCCAACTGACGCAGTACCGCTCGGATAGTGCTGAGTGGACGCTAATTTTTGAATATGAACTGCCGCGAGAAGGCGGGCGACGTCCGGACTTGGTGCTGTTGGCGGCGGGTCAGATTCTCGTCTTCGAGTTCAAGCAGAAACCGACGCCCAGTGCGGCAGATCTGGATCAGGTTGCTGCCTATGCGCGCGATTTAAGCGAGTACCATGCCGCATCTGCCCAGCAGCCGATCACCGCGATCGTCGTCCCGACGCGCCGCACTACTTACAGCGAGGTCCGCGATGGTGTACAGGTTCTAAGCCCTCACGCTATTGCAGATTACTTGAGCAAGCTGGAGTCGGAACTTCCCGCGATCGATCCACAAATCTGGGTGAATGCAGACTATGCGCCGCTGCCGACGATCGTCCAAGCCGCCCGCCGCATTTTCCAGCAGGAACCGCTTCCCGACCTCAAACGTGCTCGCAGTGCTGGAATTCCGGATGTGCTGGCGTATCTCGATCGACTCGTCGAACGCGCACAGGCAGCTCAGGAGCGGCATCTAGTCCTGATTACTGGCGTGCCTGGAGCCGGAAAGACGCTAATCGGACTTCAGTTTGTGCATCAGACGCCGCAGGATTTGAGCGATCAAGCGGCGGTGTTTCTGTCGGGTAACGGACCCCTGATCACCGTGTTGCAGTACGCCCTCAAAAGTCGTGTCTTTGTGCAAGCCGTCCGCAACTTTTACATCGATCACGAAGTTCGCCGCCAAAAAGCGCCTCGCGAACATCTAATTGTGTTCGATGAAGCGCAGCGAGCTTGGGACGCCGATCGCATGGCAGAGAAGTACGGCATCAACAGTGCCGCGGCGGGAGCCGTCGTGCGAATCGCGGAACGTTCGCCAGATTGGTGCGTGCTGCTCGGCTTGATCGGCGAGGGTCAAGAAATTCACGTAGGCGAAGAAGATGGCACCGAGCAGTGGAACGTAGGACTAGAGCAGGCAAGCGCGGATTGGCACGTCCACTGTTCGCCAGAGCAAGCCAGCTACTTTACAGCCGTGTCGGGCGATCGCCTGCATACCAATGATGTATTTAACCTCACGACTTCGCTGCGGACTCACCTCGCTAAGGATGTGCAAACTTGGGTGGCGCACGTGCTGCTGGGTGAGTTCGACGCGGCGGCAATGCTTATGCCTTCACTACTTGCCGCTGGCTACGATCCATACCTAACGCGCGATTTAGAGCAGGCGATGGCATACTGCCGCGATCGCTATCAGGACCAACCGGATAAGCGCTATGGGCTGCTTGCCTCGTCTCGCGCCCATAATCTATCCCAGCACGGCATTGCCAACGAGTACATGGCAACGCAGCGAGTCAAAATGGGACCGTGGTACATCGATCCACCAAACTCGCCCCTGTCGTGCTGCGCGCTCGATAGCGTGGTGACGGAGTTTGGCTGTCAGGGCTTAGAACTGGATTATCCGATCGTTGGCTGGGGCGATGATCTCCTGTGGCGATCGACCTGGATGACCCGTTCACGACAGAAGAACGTCCGCGACCCGCTTCGACTACGACTCAACAGCTACCGCGTTTTGCTAACGCGCGGTCGCGATGGGTTTGTCGTGTTTGTTCCACCCGATGCCACGATGGATACCACGTTTGAGGCGCTGCAATCGGCTGGACTGCGATCGCTGTAATGGCTGCTACA
>NZ_JACJPG010000003.1 GCF_014695955.1 Leptolyngbya sp. FACHB-36
TTCCGCCACTGGCTGCCGCTGGCGTTTGTGCCTGCGGTGTCGGGAACGGCGTGGGTGGTGTCGGGGGTGCCGCTGCTGGCACTGATGGTGCAGACGGGGCAAACCGCGCTGTCAATTACGGTGCGGTATGCGCTGGCGGTCGTGCCGGGTGTGTTTTATGGGGCGATCGTTTGGTGGTCCTACAACGCCAAGCGCTTCACGCCAAAATTCCGCCGCCTTTGGGTGAGCTGCATGGCGCTGTCGATCGTGTTTGCGATTAGTGCTAATCCCAATCGGACGCTGTACTTTCTGATTCCTGACTCGTTTGTGCCATGGGTGCATGTGTCGCTGCCGCGCCAATGGCAGCACTCTAGTGCGGCTCAACAAGTGATTCGCACCGTGCCGCCGGACGCAAGTGTGTCTGCGACGACGTATCTGATTCCGCCGTTGTCGAGTCGGCATGCCATTATTCGCCTGCCGCTGCTGCAATTTAAGGACGATCGGGGCGAGGTCCGCACGGTGGACTATCTCGCTGCCGATTTGTGGCAGTTGCAGCAGTATCAGGTCGCGTTTAAGGAGGAGCGCGATACTCTCCGCCGCTTGGTACCGCTGATCGAGCAGACGATCGCGGATTCAAGCTACGGACTGCGTGCTGTGGAAGATGGCGTGGTGCTGCTGCAAAAAGGCGTTGCATCTGATGCAACTGCGCTGGCTAATTGGACGCAATATCGTAAAGAGTTGGGGGCGATCGTCGATCGCGTTTCTTAGAAGTACAGTTTCTACTCTGGACGCTCTCGACTGGGAAGTAAGCGTGTTCTGACAAACCGGCTGGGCGGTACAATATCTCGCATCTGCACATTGATCTAGCCGCTTGAGGACTGCACCATGCCCTGGTTAAACCTGCTTTCTTTGCTGGGCATGGTCGGGCTGTGCGGCATCGCATGGCTGGGGTCGGAGCAGCGCCGCCTGATTCCCTGGAGAGTGATTCTGTGGGGCGTCGGGCTGCAACTCGCGCTGGGATTCTTGGTGTTTCTGGTGCCCTTCACGCGTTTAATCGTGGTTGGCGTGAATGATGGCGTCAACGCCGTGCTAGACGCCACCGAAGCAGGAGCGCGCTTTGTGTTTGGTCCACTGCTGGTGCCCGATCCGATGATCGTGCCCGGTCCCGTGCTGGCAGGACGCTGGATTGCCAGAGCGATCGCGCCGCCTTATGCTCCGGTTCCAGGCGATCGTCTCAGTCCTGATAATCTCAACCTCGGTTACATCTTTGCGTTTCGGGCACTGCCGAGCGTGATTTTCTTCTCAGCGCTAATGTCGCTGGGCTATGCGTTGGGGCTAATTCAGCCGATCGTCAACCTGTTTGCCCGTCTGTTTCGCCGCACGATGCGGATCAGCGGTGCCGAGGCGCTGAGCGGTGCCGCCAATATTTTCGTTGGAATTGAAGCCACCCTAGTTGTGCGTCCGTATCTGGCGGAAATGACTCGCAGCGAACTGTGTGCCATTTTGGCGTCTTGTTTTGGCAGCATTGCTTCAACGGTGCTGGCACTGTACGTGGGCTTACTGCGTCCGGTGTTCCCAAACATCACCGGGCATCTGGTGTCGGCGTCGATTATGGCAATTCCAGCCTGTTTTGTGATGGCAAAGATCCTGGTGCCGGAAACCGAGGAGCCGAAAACGCGCGATCGCGTTGTGGAAGAAGCTGCTACAACTACCGATCCAGAACCTACCCGCATCGGTCCGATGGAAAGCTTGGTGGTGGGCGCGCTGGACGGCGTAAAGTTGGCCGTGGCGATCGCGGCGTTGCTGATCGCGGTTTTGGGTCTGGTTGCGCTGGTGAACCTCTTCTTTGCTAATCTCGCATCGCTCGCCGTCAGCAAGAACGTGCTCCTGCAAGGCGTTGGCAGAGTATTTCAGGTGATCACGCTGCAAAACCTGGTTGGGGCGCTGTTCTTGCCGCTGACGTTTCTCACGGGCGTCTCGCTGAACTGGCAAGAACTGTGGCAAACCTCGGTGCTGATTGGGCGACGGCTGCT
>NZ_JACJPG010000030.1 GCF_014695955.1 Leptolyngbya sp. FACHB-36
GCGCTGCTAGAGTCTGCCTTGAATCTGCCCGCTTACGATACGGCGCTTTTGCTTGCTCGCAGCGGGCTGTGGTCGCCTAGCGAGCAGTGGCTCCAGTCGCTGAAGCGGCGCGGCAAGTGGTCGGCGCAAGCGCAGGCGCAGCTAGACGTGATTCGTCTCCACGCGGTGGCAACCCAGGCGCAAGCAGAAAAGTCTTGGTCCAGTCCGGGGCAGCAAGTCTTGGCGAATTTGATGGATGGTCGCTGGGCACGAGCGCTGACGGTGTTTGCTGCCAGTGCGGAGACGGGTCAGGAAACGGCGGCGATGCTGAAAGGCGCCTCCGATCGGGTGGAGAATCGCATCGAGACAGCGTTAGCAGTCAACCCAAAATCAACTGACGTAAAGGCGTGGATGGCGCTGCTGATTGCGTCGCGGCAAAACACTGCCAAGGCGATGGCCTGGCTGAAACAGCAGTCCAAAACAACTGCCGCAGAGCGATCGCAAATCGCGTCGCTGCTGGCGCGATTGGATACCCCGATCGCCGATGCCGATCCAACCATTAACGCTCCCGCAGGTCGGGTGATTGGGTCTGGTCGCCTCCTGCCGACGCTGAATCCTGCGGAGTGGTTAACGCCAAAACAGGCTCCACCGCTAAAGCTAGAGGAGCAGCAGGCATGGTACACCGTGCAAGTTACGGGCTTTCACGACGGCAAACGTTGGCGGTTTGGCGATTTACCTGCGGCAACGTCGGCAGACGCGGTTTGGCAGCAGTTGGGCTTCACCGCAGATCCACCGTTGCAGATTGTGTTCTGGACCCCAGATGGACAGGAGCAAACGGTCTACGCCAGCATCAAAGCGGTGCGCCGATCGTCCAGCGGATTGCAGCTGCTTGCGATCGGAGACGCGATTGTACCGAGCCGTTCTCAACTGCGACCCCTTGCGTTTACCGATTCTGCATTGCAGTGGCTAACGCCCAGCACCACGACGCTATCGGAGCTAGCGCAGCAGCAGCCCGCTTGGGCAACCCGCGCAATTCCCGCTCTGGCAGCGGAACTGAAGCGAAGCGGAAATCTTCCAGCGAAAAAATCAGCGTGGGATGCGTTGAATCAGGTAGGGGCAGGAGACTGGTCTGTGCAGCAGGTGCCGCTGACGGGCAGCCAGCCAGACGCCGTACTGACGGTTTATCCGGCGTCCCGATCGCCCCGCACGCTAATCTTCTCGCCTACGGGCACCTTACTCTACAGCGAACTCTCGACCGAAGCGGATTACCGAGTGCTGGCGATCGCGGATCTCGGCGACGGGGTCCCCGCCGTGATAGCAGACAGTCCCAACAGCTACCGATCGCTCCGCTGGTCTACTACACGCAAACGGTTTGAATAAGGGATTTCTAGAGATTAAAGTATCTTAGATGTGCAACGCTAACCCGAGAAAGCCATATGACGATCGAGAATACTCCTGACTCCTCAGTGGCAGAACAGGTCGTCGCAAACCAGAGGGGATACTTTCCACCAGCGATTTCTGGTATTGAGGCGTCTTCGGTTTGTCCTGATTTATGCTGGGCTTACCAAGTGGCAGCAGACGGTGCAGTGTCTATCTTGTTCAATCCTCCAGCCTGGTTTAAGGTGAGCGACCTACCCCTTAGTCACAGATTGCGAATGCAAAGTCTAACGACAGGACAGAGAAAATAATTCCTACCGCTGCCCAAACCACTGCCGCAGCCGAACTTTGCCCGCGACATACAGCGGCACCTGATAATGCTCTACTAGCAGCCACGTCACAAACAGAAAGTGCAGCGTAAACGCCAGCGACACCCAAACGGTGGGAAACCAGGACCAACGGCTTCCTTCCAGAGGTGGGAAGGTGTAGGACGAGAGCCAAATCAGCGACGGAGGCAGCACGACCAGAGCAATACTTGCCAACCAAATTGTGATGGTTAGATCTAAGTTAAGCTGATGTGCCGCTTGCCACATCCGTCCGGTCCATCGCCACGTGGTGGGTTGAGAACTGTCCTCGACACGCAGCGTTTGGTCGCGCAGATTCGCCGTGAAGATGTGGCGGCAAAAATCGCAGGCGAAGGCATCCATCAGGGTAAGCGGCAAAATGTGCCCATGTCGACACACGGGACAGATGTAGGTTTCCTGATAGTTGAGGCTGCGCCATTCAGACGATCGAGCAGCAGACTTGGAAGATTCAATCATAAGGAAGGTTGGACGATAGCGGCAGGCGCGTTACTGGCGACGAGCGATCGAGGTAGACCCGATCGATTTCGTCACCTCTCTTCCATTCTGCTGTAGAACAACGGTTGGATCGGCTCCGCCGTCCGCAATAATCTTTTTGACGAGGACCTGTCCGCCTTCGAGGTAGTCGCCGACACCGACATAGCGACTGGTCTCGACGCTGGACTCTTTAACGATCACCTGCCACCGACCCTTGACGCGAATCGCGCCGGAAACCTCAACGGCATCTGCTAGCGCAGTGGGAGACGGCGCTGGCGCCGTCGGAACAGGCAGCGACGGTAGGGCAGAATTGGGTGCAGGTAGCGGAAGCGGAGCTACGGAAGGCAATCCAGTGACGGGTGCCACTGGCAGCGGCGCTAGACTAATGGCTGACGGCTTGCCAGAAGACGCCGGTGAAGCGGCAGGACGACTGGTAGCCGAGAACGAGATCGATCGAGCGGGAACAGCCGCGAAGGGATCGGAGCGACCGGGAGAGATCGTCTGAAGGCGTCCCGGAATATTCGTGGGGCGCAGCAGTCCGGGGACAGCCGGAACGGTGACAACCGCTGTGGGGCTGACGATCGGCTGGGGAAAGGCTTGGGGATTTGCATTTGCTGCCTGAGGATTTGCAGCGACGACCGGAGACGGCTGCGATCGCGCTTGGGAAGGTGAGTTAGCCGTCCGCACCCCAGAGCAACTTGCCAGCAGCAGCGCTGCTCCCAGATACACAAGCTGCGATCGTCGTTTCATGATGAAACCCCTTTGTGTCAACTCCATGAAGCCCACGATAGCTGTAATTTGCAGAAGTGGCGCACTCCTATTGCAAATTGCACGGCTATGCGTCAAACACCACCTGAGGAAGGAGCACAGTGTCGGTTTCCCAGGTGGTCAACGTGCCGATGCCAAGAAACGTGTTTGTCTCATGGTGGACTCGAACTGCAGGTTTGGTAGAGGCTGCCAGCGATTTCTGCTTAGCAGAGATTGGGTCGATCGCCACGCGCTGTCCCTGGCACCAGCGTTTAGCCAGATCGGCGGGGAGCACGATCGCGTTTAGGTGAGTCAAGGCAATTTCTGGAGCGATCGGCTGAAAGCCCTGTTGAAGCTGCTCGTCTAGTTGCTCCAGCGTCAGGCTGTCGGTCAGGTCGAAGCCGCTGCTGTGGGTGCGAACGAGCGACACCAGCGTTCCTCCAACCTGAAGGACGTCACCGAGGTCACGGGCGATCGACCGAATGTAGGTGCCCGGACCGCACGCAATTGCCAGATCCAGTTCTGGAAAGTCGCCCGATCTCCAGTCCAGCACCTCCAAACGGGACACCTCCACGGTTCGAGCGGGCACCGTAATGGCGTGTCCCGATCGCGCCAAGTCGTATAGGCGCTTGCCCTGCACCTGAATGGCACTGTAGTTGGGCGGCACCTGCTGAA
>NZ_JACJPG010000300.1 GCF_014695955.1 Leptolyngbya sp. FACHB-36
CTCCGCCAAATCGCTTTGAAACCGTGCTGCAGTTGTGTTGTCGGTCATCAGTCCCACAATCAACACTTGGTCTTGGGCGCGATCGACCTGCCGAGCGGTATACTCGCGACGGAACTCTTCCTCTAGCCCTTCAACCAGGCTGGAAAAGTCCTGATTCGTCACCACATCCAAACTCAGCGGCGGTGAAACCGTCCACGCGGTTTCGGGATGAGGCACCAGATGCGCCAGATACGTTTCCTTAACATAGCCCGTTGCGCCACCGCCGCGCCGCTCAAATCCACCACCCGTTAGCGTCAGCGCCACGAGCGCATCCAAGCGCTGAATTGCCATTGCTGTCAGGGTCGATTCGCTCGGCGGGTCGAGCTTTAGCTGCGTTGCGATACAGCGAATGCCGCTGAGCCGTTCGGCACCGTAGCGGGGCAGTTCCAGCGGGGGAATCTGGGTCTGACGTGGCGTTCCCACGCCGACTCGAATCACCTGACCGCGACGGTTGACGTAGACACACACGGGCTGGTTTAAGTCGGTGCTAATGGCGGCAAGGCGCTGAGCGAATTCCGAGGTTGCCAATCGATCGCCTGGTAATCGCTGGTGATAAAGCCGCTGTAGCTGCTTAATCTGGCTGGTTTTTAACCCTTGCAGGTTGCCGTAAATCGTTTCGATAGGTGCACTAAACCAAATGCGACTAAAACCATTCTATCTGCTGGCACTCAATAGTAGATTCCGCCACGGGCGATCGTGTAGGCACCCCACAGCGCCGCGAGTACCGCAAAAACGGTAGACCAGACCGGGTGCTGACTGCGATGAGTGCGACCGCCGGAAGTCCGCAGCGTTTCTACATCAATCCAGGGCGTCGCGCCCCGTCGGAACCAGCCAGTTACCGTGACTTCCTGACCAATCAGAGCCGTGAACGGCGTCGGCTGGGGCAGTAGGTTGCCGATCGGTCCCCACGGCGACACGCAGTGCAGTCGAATGATTCCGGCAGCGGTTTGCAGTAGCAGATCTTGACTGAGGACGCTGCTTAATCCAGCGCGACCCAACAGCGTTCCCTGTAGCTGAATCGATGAGCTAGCGATCGGCGTTGCGGTTGGGGTTTTCAGCAGCTCTGGCAGAGTAGGCGAGACGGCATCGGCGGAACTAGACGGCTGAATGTTGGGAAAGTAGGCATTCAGGCGAATCAGCGTGCCAATGCTGAAACCGATGACGGGCAAGGCTCTAGAAATTGACACATCTCGATACATCCAGGCTAAGAAGTCGATGTCCGTTCGTAATCCAATCCAGCCCGCCAGCGACAGCAGCCCAACCAGCAGAAGCCCTACGCCCAATCCAACAAAGGGCGCGCCTTGAAGCAGCAGGGTCCGCCACTGGCGCGACGTGAGTGCCTGAGCGGGTGCTCGATTGAGCGATCGCCCGCTGGAGGCAAAACTTAGCTCGGCATCAAGCTTCCAGTGGCGGGCATACAGGGTAAGCAGGTTTAGGCGATCGCCCGTAGGCGGATGCGAGTTGTTGAGCGATAGCCAGTGGCGATAGGGGCTGCTGCGGTCCCATTCCAGTAATGGTTCCAATGCAGTATGAGCGGCAAGGATGCCCAGCGTCGTTGCCATGCGATGTCCCAGTGGCATCAGCAGATCGAAGCCTTCCAGCAGATAGCGCGTCTGTCGCTGCTGCTGCACGTCCTTTGCGATGCCGATCGCACTCTTTACTAACGCACGAGTCAAGCCGTTAGGATTTCCCGTGAGTTCAGTCGCCGCCCGATCGCTAAAATACACCCGCTGCCGCGATAGCCACAGAGCCGTCCAGCGAATCAGCGCGTAGATGCCGTAGAACACCGACGCAACCAGCGCGATCGCCGAGCGAATCAGGGGAATACTCGCCTGACGGTTGCCCAACTCCGACAGTTGCCAGTAGAGCGTGTACGGAATCTGCATGGCGATCGTCGCCAGGGACATCAGCGGCACCGTCCAACCAGAAATCTGTCCAATCTCGCTGGCGTAGACCGCAGCAATTTCGTCATCGGCAAGCTGCTCTAGCAAGCCCTGACTAACAACTACTCGCGTAACATGTGGAATGACGCCGTAGCTGAAGGAGACAGGTGCTGCAATCGGCAAGACGCCGAGTGCAGGCAGCGGAATTTTGCGCTGGCGGCAGAAGACTGAGAGAGATTTTGTCGTTTCTGGACTGTAGGTCCCTAGCTTGCTGAGCGACAGCGGCTCCAGTCCATACAGCGCCATTAGCAGGCCATCCAGCAGCCAGCGTGACCCGACAAACAAAACTCCTAGCAAAATGACGATCGACCACACAGGTGGCGGAATCAGCACCCGCAGATCGAACACAAACGGGATTAAATTCCAACTGTGGCGGAACATCAAATTGCTGCGATACAGAATCTGCTGCACCATCCAAAAGAGGACGATCGCAGTCCCTACCTGAGCCAGCAGCAGCGGCGCAAGATTGAGCTTGCCAAGAGATTGCCCACGCGGCAATCGTCCCGCGTGTTGCCAGGAATGAGGAGCAGAGGGAGGGGGTGAAGGAGAGGGTGGCTGGGGAATCGAGGCTTTCTCCGCCACCTCAGTTATCTCGTCTACCCTTCGGACACCATTGGCCTGTAGAGGCTCTGGGAGCGGAGCAAAGCCTGTGGTGTCGATCGCTTGGGATGCAGGAGAATCAGTGAATGGCATGAAGCCAGTCAGATCAGGAATTGTGTCGCTACCCATTTCTAGGCGGGGTTGCGGTGTGGAGGTGTGAAGCTCACGTGAAAGGTCGGGATAGCGCTTGACCAGGCTGGACTGAGTACGCATTGCCCATTCGCGGACTTGGGGCGCGTCGCTTTCTACAAGGGACTGGCAGAGCGTCAAGGCTTGCAGAGGTTCGCCGCTTTTGGCATACGCTACAGCTAAGCCCATCTGGACGCGCGTGTACAGTGGGTGACCGGATGGTGCGGCTTCTAGCAGTTCGATCGCCCGTACGTAGTCGCCTTGTTTGACAGCGGCAAGTCCGGCTTCGAGGTCAGCAGTAGTCTGAGGGTTCGGGGTAGATGACGATCCCGGAACAGGAGGCATGGCTGTTCTCCTAGCTCACAGCTTTTCTAGAATACCCTTGAAGATGAAGAATCCTTCATAGGGCAGTGGCTTTCTCAGAAATTGTGCGGATAGGAGTAGCTAGCAGCCGTTAAAGATTGGTTTCGTCCTCTCGTTCCTCAATTTTGAGCTGGGCTGCAATGCTTTGAGCGATTAGTTTTGGGTAGACCAACACAAAATAGTTCATCCAGATTAGAACGGGAATCGCAACCAGAAGCGTCACCCACACCGTGTGGATGAGTAGCCAACTGCCTAGAATCAAGCCAGTGCCTGTTAGGACGATCGACCAAGGCTGACACCACCAAGGCTTGAGTTGCCAGATATCAACTGAGTCAGGTATCTGAGGTTGCATAATCACTAACTGCTAGTGCTGGGAGCTGTGCCGGAAAGTACGGGCGCGATCGAACTCAGTTTCAAATCTGGGTGGTCCGCCTGTACCTGGTTTAAATTCCACTCGTTGCGGAATAGCAGCACTGGGCGACCCCAGAGGTCTTTCACCGTAACCGTGTTAAACAAGCGACCAACTTTCTCGAGTGCTTCCCAACCGTCTTCAGCCCAGCGAGCAACGCTGTAGGGAAGCGGCTCCAGCAGGGTTTCTACGCCATATTCGCTCTGCATCCGGAACTGTACCACCTCAAACTGAAGTTGTCCCACCGCTGCCAGAATCGGGTCGCGCTTTGCCTCATCAGCAGAGTACATAATCTGCACCGCGCCTTCTTCCTGTAGCTCCGACACACCTTTGCGAAACTGCTTAAACTTCGATGGGTTCGGGTTTTTCAGGTAGGCAAACAGCTCTGGGGAAAAACAGGGAATACCTGCATATTCCAGCTTTGGACCGATGTAGATGGTGTCACCGATCGCGAAGACTCCCGGATTGTTCAAACCGATCACGTCGCCGGGATACGCCTCTTCGATCACTTCGCGGTCTTGGGCAAACAGCTTCTGGGGGCGCGACAAACGCACGACCTTTCCGGTGCGGGCGTGCTGCACGGTCATGTCTTTCTCGAATTTGCCAGAGCAAACGCGAACAAAGGCAACGCGATCGCGGTGCTTCGGGTCCATGTTTGCTTGGAGCTTGAACACAAACCCAGAGAATTCGGGATAGGTCGGCGCAATTTCGCCTCGTGTGCTCTCGTGCGTTCCCGGTTTGAGGGCATAGTCCAAAAAGGCATTGAGGAAGAGTTCGACGCCGAAATTGGTCATGGCGCTGCCAAAAAACACGGGCGTCATTTTGCCCTGATGCACCAGATCCAAATCCAGTTCGGGTCCTAATCCTTCTAGTAGCTCTAACTCGTCTTTGAACTGGTAGAACAATTCCTGCTCCAGCAGGTCTTCGATGCGCGGGTCGCCCAAATCCACAACGGTGTCGATCGCCTCGCGTCTGCCATGAGCGCTACGCTCAAACAAGTGCACCTGCTGGCGGCGGCGGTCATACACGCCCTTGAAGCGATCGCCCATGCCAATCGGAAAATTGACCGCATAGGTCTGCAAGCCCAACTCTTGCTCGATCTCGTCTAGTAGCTCTAGCGGCTCACGTCCGGGGCGATCGAGCTTGTTTACGAAGGTAAAGATGGGCAGACCGCGCATTCGACAAACCTCAAACAGCTTTCGCGTCTGTGGCTCCAGACCTTTTGCCGCGTCAATCAGCATCACGGCATTGTCGGCGGCAGCAAGCGTGCGATAGGTGTCTTCGCTAAAGTCTTGGTGTCCCGGTGTGTCTAGCAGGTTTACCTGACAGCCGTGGTAGTCGAACTGCAATACCGTTGAGGTAATTGAAATCCCCCGCTGCTGCTCCATCTCCATCCAGTCTGAGGTTGCGTGGCGCTGCGCCCGTCGTGCTTTGACGGCTCCGGCTTCGTGAATGGCACCTCCGTACAGCAGCAACTTTTCCGTCAGGGTAGTTTTCCCAGCGTCCGGGTGGGAGATGATGGCAAAGTTTCGACGACGATCGACAGCAGCCTCTAGCTCGGTCTGGATTTCGATGGACATGGATGGAGATGACTCCGACAGAACATAGCAATACTTTAAGGATAGCGACAATCGCTCACGCTCCACTTCTAGAATGAAGCAGAACTCCCAATCTGGAGAGGATTTCAGCAATGTTAGACTCAGATCGACGCAAACTGCTATCAGCTCTGTCTCATGGAGCGATTTTCTTTAGTTCGACGATCGTCTCAATTGGCATTCCGATCGCAATACTGCTGGTATCTGACGATCCGGTGATCAAACAAAATGCTAGAGAATCGATCAATTTTCACATCAATCTTTACATTTACGGCGTCATCTTTGGGCTGCTAGTGCTGGTAGCGATCGGAATTCCGCTGCTGATTATTCTGTTTGCCGTCAGCATTATTATGCCAATTGTGGCGATCGTCCACTCGATTACGAAGCCAGAGCAGCCTTACCGCTACCCGCTCATCCTCCGGTTGGTTTAGACCTAGGGTAGCAAAAACTCTGGGCTAGCAGGCGTTCGGTCATCCGTGCTGTAGATTTCAGGTTTCCCGGAACTCCAGCAAAAGGAAATCGCTGTATAGTGCGAAGTAAGCGCCCATCCAGGAGATTTTAGAGATGCAAGACACGCCCAAAGCCTTTGATCCAGACAAGCGCAAATTCCTATCCTCAATAGCGCACGGCTCAATCTTCTTCAGCACTACACTGCTATCTGTTGGCGTTCCGATCGCGGTTTCATTCTTGTCCGATGACCCCGTTGTCAAAGAAAACGCAAAAGAATCCATTAATTTTCACTTCAACGTTTGGTTCTGGGCAGCCATCATCGGTGGAGTTGTTGGCGTGCTGTCGTTTATTACGTTAGGACTGCTTGGCGTCGTCCTTTTTCCAATCGTTGCCGCAGGATTTCTGCTGCACTGGGGGTTAACGGTTTGGGCAATTTCACACTGCCTCGGAAACCCTGATCAACCCTTCCGCTATCCGTTTATTTTTCGCCTGATTTAGTTCCAATAAAAATGCCTCACAGCCGAGTCTCCGTGAGGCAAAGATATACAGTTAAACGCTTGGTTATTAGTTTCGCGAAGGAGGGGGCAAATCGTCGTGCTTAGTGTGACGGTTTCTCCAGTGTCCTAAAAACGAGCGTGGGGACGGAAAAGATTGCTCGCTGGAATATGCCATTAGGTAGACGGACAATTTAGGTCACTAAGGCAATATAAGGGTTGAGAAGCTCATCATCATCTTGAAATGGCAGTCCGTACCGGGTAGCGGACTGCCTTTTTATTGAAAATAATTGGAGGTGAACCGAGTGAAAAGCACACAGCAGCTTTTAGGGAAGTGAATATAGATTCCCGAGATTTTAATACTGAGAAACTACAGAAATTACAAAGCAGCTTTAGAGTTTTTAGATTTACTCTGGCATTGGATTCAGGAATGCAATCAATCTACTTCAATAGAAAGTTTCGTTAGAAAAAATACTATCTTTTAAACTGACCAGCAAGTTGGAGTGATTCAACGTGTTGCCGATTTACCAAGCAATTTTAAAGCTGTGGACTTCGATCGCTCATCAAGCAGCGCCTTTACCATTTCCAGGGTATAAGCAGAAATCTACAAGGCTTCAGCGTATTAGTAGACGACGTAACAGCACGATCGGCAACAGCACAATCGCGGCAGTAATTGCCATTGTGCTCATCACTTCAGGTGCAGCGGCACAAACTCCGACACCTAAGCTGTCGCTACCTAACTCGATCGTGCCGACCGTTTCCCCATCGTCGGATGTCAGTAACGCAAATACGGCTGATGTGCATCTCGACGGGCGACGGCTATTTGTGATCGCGGTCCCAGCGGTGCGTCCCCAGCCGAACCAAAGCTCAGGTACGGTGCCAATTCGAGAGCGCGTGAGCACGGTTGAAACCACCTTGAACCGAGTGGCAAATAGCGCCGTTAACCCCAACGACTTACAGGTTACAGTCGCCGTTGACTCGCAGAGTAATCAGCCAGTTATCTCAATTGGCGATCGCTACCTTATGACGGTGACGGCACTAGATGCTCAACTGCAAGGACAAGATCCAGAGCGACGGGCAAACGAACTAGTGCCAATTATTCGGGATGCCCTAATCACTGCTCGCAAAGAGCGACAGCCAGAGTACTTAACTCGGCAGGCAATTCTAGCTGGACAAATTCTGCTGGCGATGATCGTGGCAAGCTGGACGGTTTCTCGTGTGCAGCAGCATCTTAAATTACGAAAAGAGCAAATTCAGCAGCAGTTAACTCCAACGGTTTCACCCAATACATTGAACGCATCCGATGCGATGGTGATGACAGCTGTGCAGCAGCAGATGAGCCAGCGACAGCAGCGCAACGTCAATGATGTTCAAAGGCGACTGTCGCAGTTGCTTCAGGTAGGCATTTGGAGCGGCGGCAGTTTTGTGATTTTAGAACTGTTTCCCTACACGCGATCGCTCCAGCCGTTCCTGTTCTCCGGTCCACTAAAGCTGCTTGGTATTGTTCTAGTAACGTATCTGGCGATTCGAATCAGCGATGTGCTGATCGATCGCTTTTTTAGCGCGCTGACGCCGCAGGAGCTGCTAGGGTCAGATACATCTCAGCGGCTAGCGCTACGGGTTTCCACATTTTCGCGGGTGCTCCGTAGCGTTGTGGGTGTGCTCTGCGTTGGTACGGCAGTCCTGACTGCGCTGTCCCTGCTTGGAGTTGAGTTGGGTCCGGTGCTGGCGGGCGCAGGCATTCTGGGACTGGCAGTATCCTTCGCGTCCCAAAACCTAATCAAGGATGTTATCAACGGCATGCTGATTCTTTATGAGGATCAGTTTGCGGTTGGCGATGTGATTCAGGTCGGCAAAGTGTCTGGATTTGTGGAATCGCTGAACCTCCGCATCACTCAGCTTCGCAATGCCGAAGGACGACTGATCACGATTCCAAACAGCGCAATTACGATCGTCGAAAACCTTTCTAAAGATTGGTCGCGGGTTGATCTAGCCATTACAATCGCCTATGACGCCGACGTAGACAAGGCGATCGAGGTAATTCGACGCGTCGGAGACGCCATGTGTCAGGACTCAGGCTGGCAACCAAGTATTCCAGAACCACCTGAAGTTCTGGGCATCGATGAAATTAACAACGCGGGTATTACCATTCGCGTCTGGATTAAAACCCTACCGCTAAAGCAGTGGCTCGTAGCACGAGAGTTTCGCCGTCGCCTAAAACAGGCACTGGATGCTGAAGGCATCGCGATCGGTGTGCCGCAGCAGCCACTTTGGTTTCGCAGCTCTGTGGAGCTCGCCAAACCCGATGATGACAAGGACGATAAACATTAGCGAGTAAGGCACGGGAAATTTAAGTTTAAGCTTCCCATGCCTTACTCCTCTACAGGGCAGCCGGAATCCCCAGGACTGGACAAGAAAGCCCACTCAACTGCTGCACGATCGCATTGTCTACCGAATGACAACCCAGCAGCAGCACTGCCGCTGACTCCGCCTGAACAACCTGTCGCAGTTGTTCGGCGACAGAACCAAACCGCAAATGAGTTTTCAAGGAACCGCGCCACTCATCAGCAAGGTTTCGCGCCTGCCAAAGAATCCGATCGGCGTGCTCAAATTGATTGAGTTGACAAGACTGTAGTGTGGAGTCAGACACAGCGGCATCGGAGCGCTTCTCTAGGAGAACTGCGCTGCCTGCGGTAGCAGGAGCGTGCTTCAGTCCAGCAGCTTGCGATCGCGATCGTTTGCGACCATAGCGGGAAATTTGCGACGAGGTGGGTCCTGAGAAAACTGAGCCTGTTCCGCAGTCATTCTGTAGATCGACTACATAGACGACTTGCACAGTGACCTGCTTGCGCGTCGCCAATCGAGTTTGGTGAGCAATCCACAGCGTCAAATCCAACGCGGTTTGGCTACCTGGAGAGCCGTTATAACCGACAACTAAATTCATCACCTGCGCTGCCTGCGTCTCAGCACTGGGGGGCTTCGGCAGCAACACCATTTGTTTTGTCAGATCTGTGCAGCCTAGCGCATCTTCTAGACGCGCCAGCGTAGATAGAATATTCATGGCTTTGGACCTCTCTGGGTATGGTTTGTGAGAGGTGGGTTAGGCAACAGACACAGTTAATTCAACTTGCATCTGCTAGGAGACTCCAATAACCATGGCTTACACAGCAATAGTTTTGGGCACTCCTCCCATTGCCGACGGAGTTAGCTGACGGGCTAAGACTGGAAGGTGTCTCTCTCAGCCGTCTGAGATTCGCCCCTAGGAACTGGTTCCTCCGCTGTGAATCAAGTGTCAACAGCGCGATCGCTGCGTATTGATTCAGATTAGGCTACCCACACGATCGAACGGAACAGAAGCTTCTGCAACCAAGCGGTTAAACAGAACACGCTACAGCTACTTTAAACTGACCAGCCATACAGAACGGTTATCTCTTAAACAGAAGTTAACAATTCTACGGCGGCGCTACTTCCTCGCTCAATCTTTTGACAATATAGCCCATGGATACTCAAATGCCCATCTTTCCGAGGACGGGGATCGCCCCCGTGACGGGCATTTCGAGAAGTTGTGTCACTATTTACAGAATTATTTGTCAAGGCTTTTGCCCTGTTTTGAAGAAGAAAGAGCTTCAGTTTGCTGCGCTGCTTGTCCACTCACCCACCAAAAGCCCCTGTAGAGCATCATTCTACAGGGGCAATTTCAACATCAGCAGGTGAGAACATTCTTAAAGAACGTAACCCAACTGTCAATGCTAGCGGATGTACTCTTTCAGCACGCTGTTACGATTTGGATGGCGCAGCTTGCGAAGCGCTTTTGCTTCAATCTGACGAATTCGCTCACGAGTGACGTTGAAAATCTGCCCAATCTCTTCAAGCGTTTTCATTCGTCCATCGTCCAGTCCATAACGCAAACGCAGCACGTCACGTTCGCGTGGGCTAAGGGTGTCAAGCACGCTTTCTAAGTCTTCACGCAGCAAGTTCTTAGAAACTTGGTCCTCCGGCGTCTCACCATCCGATTCAATAAAGTCACCCAGTCGGGAGTCTTCTTCTTTACCGATCGGCGTTTCCAGTGAAATGGGTAGCTGAGCTGACTTAGCGATAAAGCGCAGCTTCTCGATCGTCATCTCCATGCGGGTGGCGATTTCTTCTTCAGTTGGCTTGCGCCCCATTTCCTGAGACAGAAGCTTCGTTGTTTTCTTAATCCGTGAAATGGTTTCGTAGAGGTGAACGGGCAGGCGAATGGTGCGGGACTGGTCAGCGATCGCTCGCGTAATTGCTTGGCGAATCCACCAGGTTGCATACGTCGAGAACTTATAGCCCTTCTCGTGGTCAAACTTTTCGGCTGCTCGAATCAGGCCCAGACTACCTTCTTGAATCAAATCTTGGAACGACAGACCCCGGTTCATGTACTTCTTGGCGATCGACACGACGAGTCGCAGGTTCGATTGCACCATCTTGTCTTTCGCCCGCCGACCTAGATGAAGGCGATGACGGAAGGCAGAAAGCGTCATGTTAACTTTCTCTGCCCACTCGCGGTCTTGAGGCTCACGGTCTAGCTGCTCTTGCAAGCTTTCACGAATCCGCTCTAATTCAAGCAAATCTGCAATTTTGCGAGCGAGTTCAATTTCTTCGTCGGCTCGCAGCAGTCGAATGCGGCCAATTTCTTGCAGGTATAGGCGAATAGAGTCTTCGGTGTAATGCTTCTTCTTTACTTGAGTGCGACGACGGGTAGAGCGTTTGCCGGATTTACCGTCTTCCTCTTCACTCACAATGTCCGAAGATTCTTCTCGATCGTCCTCTTCATCAATGAAGATCCCTAACTCACCTTCTGGTAGGTCGTCAGAGGCGTCCGTTAACAGATCAAGTTCGAGTACGTCGTTGGCCTGGGTCATGCCGCGTTCCTCATGCTCCTTAACTAACAAACTGCAAACAGTTACAGAAAATGATCAATTGAGCTGCTAGCTGAACAACCGAGATGCCGGATGAAACTAGCAGCCAAACCTGCTGATTTGTAAAGTGTAACTCTTGAACCAACTCATGACAGCGAAATTCATGACATTGGGTAGAGGCACTATTCTAGATGAACAACAAAATCTTTACAGACCCCTCTGATTGTAACTTTTCTGACAAAAGTTGCATCCTTTTGCTTTCTGTTGATCACAAACTGAGAAGTCCATAGGGTAACGCCCGGTTGGCAACTTGCATCGTGGAATTGAATCACTAGGACGCTTAACAAATTTGCAGCTAGAAGGCAAGCAAATTTATAAAACCAATCCAGCATCAAGGCATTTTTGCTGGAAGACAGTTAAAAATCAGCGCTACCGCTACATAGGTCGTAGCAGAGGTGAACTCCTGCCTCTGATAGATACGTTAGCTTAGATTATCGAGATCTGGATACAAACACTTATAAAAGTTAGGTTTTAAATCCAAGTAACTTAAGGTAGAAATCCAATTGACTTAGACAAATAGCTGAGGTAGCTCAGCCATTTATACAGCCAAAATCGTAAGAAACCGTTCAACAGCAAAACCCTTACAGATCTGGGTTTCCGCCAATTAAAGCAGGGTCAAAGCGCTTTCTTCTCCTGTGAATGAGCGATCTCGCCTGAAAATTGTGATTTCTAATTTAGCAAGAAGGTATAGATAAGCTATGCGTATTTAAGACAATTGCGCTTGGTGCCTGATCGCCTCGAAGGTAAGCTGCGAGAAAAGCTATCCATAGCTGCCTAGAAAAGCAGTGTAGAGTTTGGCCGAAACCTTTTTCTTAATTGAGACCTTCTCAAAGCTACAGGTAGCGTCAGAGTAGATCAAACTATTCAACTAATTGTGTTTTTTGAGACTGTAGGAGACGGATAGACAGAAGAGTTAAGACAGTAAAGTTTGCGAAATTGCAGAACAGTTTGTGGCGCAAGTGCATTCCTTGGCGAATTGTTTAACCCAATTGTGAGGTTAAACAGACAAACTTAGTCTTTATTCAGAACTGGGAATAAGCGATCAGCAAATGCTATTGAGGACTCTACTGGCTGGATAGCGATCGAGGTTCTCTTATTACTGTACTAAACTCTTACCCTGAAGCCCGGTGTGTTTGCCAAAGTTCGCTAACGCTGACAAAGCGGTAGTTCTGCTTCAGCAGACAGGGCACAAGCTGTGCGGTTGTCTCTGCGACATCGGCTCCACCAGAGTACCCATCGTGTAGCACAATGAGCGAGCCGTTTCGCACCTGTTGTAGCACCCGCTGCATCACCGTTGCCACACCTGGACGCACCCAATCTTCTGGGACTACGCTCCACATCACTGGACGGTAGCGCCACTGATGTAGCAACTTCAGGGTTTGAGGCGTGAACACCCCATAGGGCGGACGGACATCGCGTACAGTGTCTGACTCAACTCGGCAGGCTTGGGCGATCGCACGCTGCGTCTGTTCTAGAGTGTGCCGCAACTCCAGTTCGGACAGTGAGGTAAATAAACGATGGTCGTAGCCATGAATTCCAATTCCGTGTCCGCGATCGTAGACGGCTCTGGCAATCGTGGGTGCTCGTTCCACGCACAACCCTAACCAGAAGAAACTGGCGGGAATGTTGTAGTGGTCTAACACCTCCAGCAGTTGAGGCGTGTACTGCGGATGAGGACCATCATCAAATGTGAGGGCGATCGTTCGCGATGCAGTGCTACCTGCCCAAAGGCAAGTGGGGAACAGCGGATGCAGGGCTTGGTAAATCAGCGGATACAGTGGAGCAAACTGAGGCACAAATGACATAAACGAGAACCCTCATCTCTGCTTTATTCTGCTATATCCCCTCATGCCTTACTAAATAAACACCAGCGGCTTATCTTTCAATGGCGCAAACGCCTCAGCGTCGAAGCGATACAGCGAGGCGGGTCGTCCCGCTCCTCTGGACACTTTCACCCCCGTATCCGAGAGAAAGCCCAGCTTGAGCAGGCGCGATCGAAAATTTGAGTAGTCGGAAAAGCCTTCGCCTAAAACCGTCGTGTAAAGCTGATACAAGTCACTGAGCGTAAACAGCTCCGGCAGCACCTCAAAGGCAACAGGGCTATACTCCAGCTTGTTTCGCAGGCGGCGGTGCCCATACTCCAAAATCTGGTTGTGGTCAAACGCGAGCTGAGGCACTTGGTCTAGCGGATACCAGGCAATACCGCTGACGCGATCGGCAATGAGTTCGGCTTCCGCGAAGCGCACCAAGGCAAAATAGCTGACCGAGAGATAGCGAGAGCCATAACTGCCCGGAGACTCACGGGGATCACGGTTAGGACCACCAAAAGTGTAGAGCTGCTCTAGGTACAGATTTTTGACGCGAATCTTCTCAGCCAAAATTCGATACGCCGCATCTTCCAAAGATTCGCCCCGCCGCACCAGCGTTCCCGGAAAGCTCCACTGCCCCAGAAACGGTTCCTCTTGCCGCATTACCAGTAGCACCAACAGCCGGTTTTGTGCGGTATCCACTGAAAAAATAACGTTATCCACCCCGACCTTAAAATCAGCTAGGGCTTGTGAACTTACCGAATTGGCTGTTTTTCTCTGGAAGCGTCCTGGCATGTATAGAGTTGCTCCCGGTGAATGTAGGCGGCAATAGGAGGCGTGAGTCCATGAGGATCACCATTTTCACGATACGCGCTGGAGGAGGTATCTGGACCAGTAATCTGGGCGATCGTCACCTGCGC
>NZ_JACJPG010000301.1 GCF_014695955.1 Leptolyngbya sp. FACHB-36
CTAATCTGCCGCACTTGGGTCACGGCTGTTTGGGTCAAAATCTGCACACCTTCTGCCTCTAGCTGTGCCTGGATTAGATAGGCGGCCTGTGGGTCTTCGAGGTGCAGAATATGCTTTGCAGGCGTAACCAGCGTTACCGATCGCCCCAACCGTTGGAGAGTTTGCGCCAGTTCAACTTCAGTGGCATTTGAGCCAAGAATCACGACGCGGTTCAGATGATCGATCGCCTCCTGCTGGAGCACGGTTCGCGCTGTTTGGTAGCCTGCTGCTTCAAGCCCAGGAATATCCAGCGTAGAAGCAGGCGGATTGACCGAGAAGAACTTTACCAACAGTTTCTCAATGACGGGCAAATTCTCCATTGCCAATAGGTACGCTCGCGATCGCAGCGATCGACCATTCACAAGAAATCCCAGCGCAGGCTTGCGATGAAATTCGCCGCTGCCTGCAATGACCTCGACGCCGCGCGAGGCCAGCACTGCTGCAGAATCCGTGACCGCGATCGCCCGCTCTGCGGTCTCTACCCAGCGCTGTGTCTGCTTCCACACCTGCGGTTTCCACGTCTGCGATCGCGCCTCTGTGTCACACAGTCCTAGGCGATTTGCCCGCTGCACCTGATTAAGCGTGCGCCCAACTTCCAGTATCGTCTGATGCGCGATCACGTGGGTCGAGCATCCCTGCCCCTGCTCCACAAGAGCAACCCGCGCATTCCAATTTGCTGCAACGCTAGCAGCAAAGACGCCTGCTGCACTGCTGCCGATGATTACCAAATCGTAGTCAACAGACATTATTCGACAAACACAAATCGGGATGACTGGATTCGAACCAGCGGCCCCTTCGTCCCGAACGAAGTGCGCTACCAAGCTGCGCTACATCCCGCCACGCAAGTAAGTCTAGTCTAGAGTAGCACATCCAGTCACCACCCTTAGCTTCACGCCTAAAGGTCGATCGCTTCAAAGACTACGGCACCATCGCCACCTTAATAACTTGGCGCTGCTTCATTGCTTCAAACACGTTCTCTAATTGATTTAGCCGTTCTTGTTTACTCAGCAGCAACTCAAACGGAAGCGCACGACTAGCTAGTAATGACAATGCGGCTCTAACGTATTTAGGAGTGTTGTGAAATACCCCTTTAAGCGTCAGTTCGCTGTAGTGAAGTTGCTCAGTGCTTACGCTGATCGACGTGTCTCTTGGGCAACCACCAAACAAGTTCACCGTAGCACCGGGACGAGCACAGGCGATCGCCATTTCCCAAACTGAGGGAACGCCCGTCGCCTCAATTACAACATCCGCTCCCCATCCGTCAGTGAGTTCTCTCACCAGTCCCGGCACGTCTTCCACCTCGTGGTAGTTAAAGGTTTTAACCGCTCCAAACTTTTCACCCACTTGCAGTCGTTGAGGGCTGCCACCAAACAGAAAAACATTGGAATAGGGATGCGAGTGGGCTAGCTTCGGGTCTGCCCACTCCCCGTGACCCGAAGCCAGTGCCGCTACAAACATCAGCCCGATCGCCCCATCGCCGAGCACAACAACCCGATCATTGGGTTTCACAGTTGATCGCGCTGCACCATGCAAAACACACGCTAGCGGCTCGGTCATCGCTGCAAGATCGTATGGTAGATCGTTAGGAATAGGTAACAGATTGCGCTGAACGATCGACGCTGGAATTCTCAAATACTCGGCAAACGTACCATTATTAAAGGTCAGACTGGAACAGAGCGAGTATTCTTCCTTGTTGCAGAAGAAGCACGTCATACAGGGAGCAGAGTTGTTAGCAACAACACGATCTCCAATCTTCCAGCCAGTAACACCCTCACCTAAAGCGACAATTTCTCCAGCCGCTTCATGACCAAACAGTGTTGGTGGTTTTAGCATCTTAGCGTGCCCACCGCGTCTCCAAACCTTGAGGTCCGTGCCACAGGTCGTTGCGGCTCCCACCCGAATCACAACTTCTCCTGCGGTTGGAGTCAGGTCATCAACCTGCTCCAAGCGCAAATCTTCTTTTCCGTACAATACTGCGGCTAACAAAGCGGCTTAATTCCTTACATGACACTCGTTGATTTTACTTGGTTCTTAGCAACGATTTTCAAGCAACTAGACTGATGCTCGCACCTAACTATCTATTAGGAGAGCTTGTCGAGGCAAACATGGTAATCGTGGGGTTTCAAACAGTTCAGCCTCATCCAGAATTCGTAACGACAAGCCAAGTCGAGCAAAGCCTTTCAACGGGTCAGCAAAATTTAACCCACGATCGTGCTAAACAAACACAAAGCGCCCCCTCGGGGGCGCTTTGCAGAATCAATCAATCGCTAGAAGACGAGAACTAGCCGTTGATGGAAGGAGCCGACAGAGCAACCGGAGCCGCTTCGCCTGCTGCC
>NZ_JACJPG010000302.1 GCF_014695955.1 Leptolyngbya sp. FACHB-36
CGAGTCTCGCGATCGGTTTCGTCAAACAGACACAGATCAATCCCTGTCGCGTGCTCAGAGAAAATTGAAAAATTTGTGCCGTTGCCGTCCCAGTATGCTCCAAGCGGGTAGACAGTTCCAGTCCAGAGCGGTGTGTTCATTGGTTGTGAAAGCAAATTTTTAAATAGGGGTTTAACTGCGATCGGCGCAGAACTGAAAGCGGTGCTATGGATCAGACAGTTCTGATCACTCCGGCAATGCTTCAATCTGGTGCTGATTAATACGAATGGTAATAAGATTTTTTACAGCGCCCCTCTACCATCGGTGAAAACATTGCGTGCGGCAGTTCTACCGCTGGTAGTGCAACTGAGGCAATGACTCGTCCGTAAGTACGAGATAACGCAGTCGCACGCGTAGCCGTCGATCGCGATGGCTGCAGGACTAGTGCTGCGATCGCTCCTCACTGACCGATGCGCTCCATCTTCTCCGAAAGATAAACTCTCATTGTCTTTAGCTGCTCGATTCGTTCGTCAATTTGTTCGATCTTCTGGAGGATAATGCTCTTCTTTTTGGTATCCGTGAGTTGATCGCTCTCCAAATCTTTGATCAATTCCTGGATCTCGGCGAGCGTAAATCCAAGACGTTTGCCTTGTTGAATTAAAAGCAATCTCTCCAGGCTAGTGTCTGAATACTCCCTGTAATTGTTGCTCCTGCGTCTAATCAGCGCAGAGCCAATCAATCCCTTCTTTTCGTAAAAGCGGATCGTATCAACTGGAAGACCCGATTTTTCTGCTAGTTCGCCGATTAGCATGGTCGCTTGACTCTGGAGTATAGTCCATAGTTTAAGGTGGCATTAAATCAATCTGCAAATCAGCGTAGGGAAGCAACGTGAACAGTATTTTAATTACTGGAGTCTCTTCGGGAATTGGCTACGGTGCAGCAAAGGAATTTGCTCGTTGTGGCTATCAGGTGTTTGGTAGCGTTCGCAAACAGGAAGATGCCAAACGCTTAAAGGCTGAAATTGGTTCCAGCTTTATTCCGCTAGTCTTTGACGTGACCGACTCAAACGCCTTGCAGATTGCTGCTAAGGAAGTGAAGGCAACCGTGGGCGATCGAGGATTGGCTGGGCTAATTAACAATGCTGGAATTGCTACGAGTGGTCCGCTAGCTTATCAACCACTCGATGAAATTCGCTGGCAGTTTGAAGTGAATGTGATTGGTCCTATTGCCGTGACTCAAGCGTTTCTACCGTTGTTGAAAGCTAGACGATCGCCAGAAAAATCCAGTCGGATCATCAACATTAGCTCGGTTGGCGGTAAGATTGCGTCTCCTTTCATTGGCGCATATGTGGGCAGTAAGCACGCGATCGAGGGCATGTCTCATAGCCTGAGACGAGAATTGCAGCTTCACGACATTGATGTGATTCTGATTGGACCGGGTGCCGTCCGGACGCCCATCTGGGATAAGGACTCTGCTCAAGACATGAGTCGCTATGCCAAAACAGAGTACGCAAAACCAATACAGGCATTTCAGCAGTACATCACTGGCATTGGCAGGCAGGGGTACTCTCCAGACGTGGTTGGACGATTCATCAGGAAAGTGTTCGAGACTCAAACGCCAAAGGCGCGGTATGCGATCGTGCCTAACCCAATTCGCAACTGGATTCTTCCCCTAGCGCTGCCCGATCGCTGGTTAGATAACTTTATCGGTAGAAATCTCGGTTTGTTGCCGAAACGGTAGCTTCTCACCAATAGGTTTGAGCGTCAGCTCATGCAAACCTCGACACATTAAGCTTCGATCGCCAGTTGATTAACCGGATAAGCTACACAGCTCAGCGCATAGCCTGCCTGCTGATCGGCGGCTGTCAGGGCAGGAGGTTGCGCGTCGTAGCGGACTTGCCCCTTGTGTACCCGAACTTTGCACACTCCGCAGGCTCCTGCTCGACACCCACTGCGGATTTGAATTCCCTCCTGCTCGGCAACCTCCAGAATCGAGCTGTTCGCGTCGGTGGGCACGGTGCGATCGGAGCTAATAAAGTGAATTGCCGGAGTTGCAGTTCCACGCGGTGACTTCACAGGTGGTGGCAGATCTTTTAGCAGCGTCTCTAAATGTTGCCCCTTACCATTCCCATTCTGGGCAACGGTGAGTGGAGCATCCAAATCTGCAATTGTTGCGAGTTGAGGCTGCGATCGGACCAATTCAGGCTGCGATCGAGTCGGTTCAGGCTGCGGTCGGGCCAGTTCAGGCTGCGATCGGGCGGGCTTTGATTTCTTGCTGCCGAAGCTTTCTTCCTTATAGTTCTGCATCGGAAATTGCAGCGTTTCCATCAGAGCGCGGATGCCTTGCATAAATCCTTCGGGACCGCAGACAAAAACAGCGCGATCGAGCAGATCCGGCACCACCAGCTGCAGCATTGATTGAGAAATTCGCCCCGTCAATCCCATCCAGCCGTGCTTCGAGGACTGCGTCAGAGTAATTGCTAGATGGAAATTGGGCATTTGAGCGGCGATCGCTTCCAGTTCGGTGCGGAACACAATATCGTTTGGTGTGCGAGCGCAGTGCAGAAAGACGACATCGCAGTCGGCAAGCGTGTCCTGCACCCAGCGCGACATCGACATCATTGGTGTAATGCCGCTTCCAGCGGAGATCAGCAGCAGCTTGGAAGGTAAATTGGGCAAAAAGGTGAAGTGTCCCAGTGGACCACCCAGCAGCTTGATGTGATCGCCCACCTGAAGATGGTCATGCAGCCAATTAGAGACAAGACCCGCAGGCGAATTGGGCTGATCGGGAGGGCTCGGTACCCGCTTCACCGTCAGGCTTAGATGGTACGGACGCGTGGGAGACGATGAAATTGAGTAGGACCGAATCACCGTTTTGCCATCAATTTCCAGCTCCAGGTTGACAAATTGCCCTGGCTTGTAGGCAAACAGCACGGGTGGTTCTGCTGTGAGACAAAAGGTTTTCACGTCCGGTGTTTCGTCAATAATCCGGGAGCAGCGACACAATAAATCTTCATTGGTCCACGCGGTTTCGGGCAGCACAAGGGGAGGTTGGGACGCGCGATCGGGTGCCGAAGCCGAAGGAATGGTTAATTCCTCAATGTGCAAAAATGTTTCCCCAAGCTGGAGCAGATCGCCAGCGCGAAGTTGCCGCACCTCGTTCACAGGAACGCTCTCGCCGTTGAGTAGTGATCCAGAGACGCTGCCAGCGTCCATAAAGTGGT
Source organism: Leptolyngbya sp. FACHB-36 (assembly GCF_014695955.1). GTDB lineage: Bacteria > Cyanobacteriota > Cyanobacteriia > Leptolyngbyales > Leptolyngbyaceae > FACHB-36. Next base: position 3,203 of record NZ_JACJPG010000302.1, read on the forward strand.
AGGCGTTGTCAATGTAGACAATTCGCCCGTGTACGCGGCTCACCTCAGGGCTAGTCAGAACCAAATCGCAGGTGGCGCTACGTCCAATAATCCACTCTGCCTGTCCTAATCGGGACTGCTTGAGGTGATGATTTTGAAATTGTCGCTGCTCAAAGTTTACTGACTTCAGGGTCAACATGCGGGTAATCTCCTTGGGGATATCGATTAGTAAGTAGCTGTTAGTTAATAGCTGGTAGGCTCGATCGCCCTAGTCCTTCTCACTGCAATTCAGTAACGATCAACGGCTAACAACTGACAACTGACAACTGACGACTAATACCTAACTACGACGAGTTCCTTTTCTCGCGGGCTTGGCGATCGTCTTTGCCAACGTCACCGCATTGTGAATCTTCGCGGGGGTTGCCTGTGCCTGAGACGCTAGCAACTCTGGATTATTCGTGGCGATCGTTTCGATCGCGGCAAAGTGGTCTGAATCTTTGAGCTGTAAATCCTGTCGCAGCTTTTTGCAGAACTCGAAACTGCCAGAGGCAGTCACGGCTTGCTGTGTAAGCAAGTCCTGCACCACTCCCGTGTAGGTTTGCATTCGCAACTGCTGCGAGACGCCCTGCAACACCTTCACCAGCGTATACAACTCATCGGGCGATAGCTCATCGAACGATCGTCCCTCTAGCAGTGCCGGATCGATCGGCAGCTTTTGCAGTTGCTTTCTGAGGCTGTTAGCCGTGTTTTCGCGCTCGTACTGCGCTCGGGTGCGACGCATGGTGCGGTATACCCACATCGAGCCAACCAAAACAATCAGCGCATTAAAAGCAAGCAGCGGGTAGAGCGGCATCCGGTTCAGCGACGGACGCGCTCCGTAGGAAAAGAACGTCCAGAACGAAATCACCGTAAACAGGGTAAACACAATGTGCTGCGCTTGTTCTGCGGAGAACGACCGACCGCGCCATTTCAAATAGCGGCGACACAATTTTTCGGTGATGAGTCCGATCGTAAACGTGATGGCAGTAAGGACCACAAAGGTGATGTACACGGCTGCGACCTTTGGAATCGGAATCGCCTGCCCGTAAATGTAGAAACCCGTGTCCAGAACTTTTGCAACCTGATCCTCTTCGTGGGTCCACGCCCCAGTGAAGTAATAGTCCCAGTTGCCCGCGTAGAGAAAATAGTATAGGTAGAACGCAATCACCATACCCAAGTAGCCGTACTGCACCAAGCGACGACCGGGTTTATTGAGTTCCATCCAGTAGGTTTTCTCTGCGTCAATATCAACACACGGCGCTTTGCAGCTTACACAGGCGCTTTGTTCCATGCCCGTTTTAGAATCAACGGTGCGACACATGGACTGCGTAATTGGCGTTTTCTGGAGATAGTTCTGGCTGCCCAATAGTGATCGTGGACCTGTGTAGACCAGTTGCACAGGTGCCATCGGACAGAAATATTGACACCAGCTTTTGCCCGCGTACAAATAGCCAACCAGAATAGCGCAAAGAATTGTGCCAATCAGAAAACTGCCAAGAGAAATGCGATCGGAGTTAATGTACAAAATCCGAATGCCCAACCCCAGCACAAATAACCCAAACTGAACGTACAAGTGATTACGCCCCAGCCAGGAGTTTTCGCCGATCGTCACTAGTTCCATCCGCGCTTCGCCCGTTACTGGATCGACGACTTTACGCCGCCGTTGAATTTTCAAAGCGCGAGGAATTTGCGACAGAAACGACAGCGGACAAATGCGTCGCCAAAACTCATGTCCCAACACCAATAGAATGAAAATTCCAGAGGGGACAATCATTGCCCACCAAATAAGTGCGCTCATCGAAAAGGGTGTTTGCGGCAGACATTCCTCTCGAATTCTGATGCATGCATCTGGCTTGATGCGGAACGGACTGGTCCAATTGTCTGCCTGCGTAAACAGTGGGGTAATTGGGTCATAGAACAGAGACGCAATTAGCAGCAGCCAACCGATGACTAACAGCCATCGAACACGGTGCATGGTTCTCTCTGAAACGTTGTGCAGCATAGGAGTCGCCTTGGTGTTCTGCAAAAAATTGAATGGTCCAACAAGCTAGTAAACCGAGCTGTCCTGGATCTGCCAGACGCGCAAATGTCGATCGGTACTCCAACTCACCAAATATTGATGATTTGGGCTGAGGACAGCGTTTGCGTTACGCTCTAGCGCGCCCGCTTGTTTCATGGCGAGCCGTCCTGCCTTAGGAATCCACACGCGAATTTTGCCGTCGTCGTGAATGCTCATGATGTGACGATCGCACAAAGAAGCCGTAATCGAGTGCGCGGATTCTTCCGAAAGCACCTGCACTAATTCCTCACGCTTGAGGTCCCAGACCAGTCCTCGGTCTTTGCCAAAGCTGTACAGGTGGTCATCTACCACTTGTAAACTGACGATCGCGTCCGTGTGCCCAGTAAACGTCCGGCTCAATTCTCCAGCCCGCAGATCCCAGACCTGAAGCTGACGGGTTGACTCAGTGCTGCTGGCACTGATGATCTGATTCGAGGTTGTGCCGTAGGTAAGCGCTGTCACTTCTCCTGCTGGCAGCTTCAGGGTTTGCAGCAGCTTTCCAGTTTGGATATCCCACTGGCGCAGCGTTCCATCCTGGCTACCGCTGACTAGCGTGCGGGAATCTGGACTAATGGCGATCGTCGTGACAGGCTTCGTGTGCCCCTGAAATGCTCGCCGGAAGGTTCCAGCCGTATCCCACAGCCGAACGCTGCCGTCTTCGCCGCCGCTGACTAGGAAGTTGCTGTCTTGGCTGATAGCCAAGGCTTTGACACTTCCCTGCTGTCCGGGCAGAGATTTGAGCAGGGCACCATCCGGCAGCGACCACAGCTGCAAACTGTGATCGGACCCTGCCGTTACCAGAAGGCGGTTGTTTGGCGCAATTATCATCCGCTCAACATCCGAAGCGGGGGTATCGTGCAGCATGGTCAGGTGCACATTCGATCGAGGAAATGCCTTTCCTACCTGGCTCAGAAGCGAGCCAAGGTGTTCACTGTGCGCCTGAGCAAACCATCCTCCGACTCCAACCAGCATCACGGCAGCGGTAATGGGGATGGCTCTTTTTTGAATCGCCTTGCCCCATTTAATTGATTTCCAGGTGTAAATTGAGCTCCATCGCTGGAACTGTTTTGCAGCAGGCAACGTCTGAAGATCTGTCAGAACATCGATCGCCCGTTGGTAGCGATCGGCAACCTGCTCGCGCACCATCCGGTTAAGAATAGCGATGAATTCCGGCTCAACAGCGTGTTCACCGAGATATCGCTGCCAGTCTAGTTCTCCTGAAATCAGGTCTGGTTTAAACTGCCGTGGGTCTGCTCCTGTCAGCAGGTGGATCACGACGATTCCCAGCGCATACAGGTCACTATTTAACTGAGCCATGCCCAAGTATTGCTCATTCGGCATGTAGCCTGGGGTGCCAATGGTGATGGGGGCATCATTGTCGGGTTTGGTACTCGCTTCGTTCTCCTGTAAAAAGCACGCTGCCCCAAAATCAATTAAAACGACTTTGCCATCCGGTCGCCGAATCAAATTGCTCGGCGTAATGTCGCGGTGAATCACGCGGTGGGAGTGGAGGTAGTCCAGTACGGGTAGTAGGTCAAACAGCAGCCCGATCGCTGCCTTTGAGGGCAGACGCTCTTCCGAGGCTAGCCATTCGCCTAAATTAATCCCCTCAATGTACTCCTCGACCAGATAAATCGGGTCCTGCGCATGAGAGTAAGCAAACAGCGTTGGAATTTGGGCGTGCTGTCGCCCTAGCTGTTCCAAAACGCACGCTTCTGTCTCAAATAATCGCTGCGCAGTCTCCAACGAGATTGTGTCGCTAGGCGGCAATTTAAGACGTTTAACCACGCACAGCGGATGATACGGGAGATATTTGTCGCGAGCCAGGTATGTTTCACTAAACCCACCCGCTCCCAGTTTCTCCAAGATGAGGTAGCGTCCAGTTAAGAGTTGCCCAATCATGCCAATTTAGCCTTTCGTGCAGTCATGCTTACACGGGTTTTACCGCCAATGCAGCGGATCTAGAATCACTGAAAATATGCGAAGTCAATTGAAGGACGGATCGATCGTGCAGCAAAGCTTAGAGCATCCCGATGTCCTCAAAATCTGAGGGTTCTTATGCGTGCTAATCATTGCAAACATAAACCACAGTCGCAATTGGGTCCACTTCCTCGCATTAGGGGAGCAGGACTCAAATCAGGATATGTCTGCAAAACAAATAGCGTCAAAATGGTAGATGAACTCGCTTACCCTTACTTAATGACCGCGCAGTGGTAAGCCTGGCTAGATGCCTTGTGTAGATTATAGTGATCAAAATCGCTGTTGGCTACAAATTGTGACAGAACCGGGTTGGGCAGGAGAACCAAACTAACTGGAACCTACTTTCCATAGCAGTTCTAATTAATTTTCGACAAAAGCCAGTGCTGCCGAACTGTCACACGACATACGTGCTGTGACACTCTCTAAACAAGCATACAGGACCCCTGTAATCGTCCTATTTTGGCATGCGCGGCGCTGTGACAATCTACAAACAAGCATACAGCAGAATTTCTAGGGGCACAAAATCAATAACTATAGTCGCAGTCATCGGTCGTCTCGAAGCCATCAGGGCGCTTGAGAGTTTACAAACCGATGACTTGATGAGTCAGCCTAGCGAAGCTGAGCATGCATCCATCTCTTGTCCGAGCTGGATGCGCTTTGCTGAACACTAGGGGTGTAGCTACCAGAGGGTCAGCAGCCCTTGATTGAATCGACAGCGTTCAAGATACTGAAACAGCGGTTCAATGAGCACTGCTATCAAGTTCCATTGGCTTCTTTGAGCCGCTCCGCTTCAACCAGTGCAAAACTCTAGAAGCGGATAACTCCACTCTGGTATTGCTCCATCCGCAAAGCAGGTATACAGTCAACGATGGTTTCTTCTTTTTGGAATATTCCTGGGATTCAATCTGAAAAAGCATTGGAGTTCCTGGAGCAACTGCTCAATCCACTCTGCGTATACGACGATCGAGGTCAGGCAATTTATGCCACCCAGAGCTTCCTAGAGTTATTACGAATTGATCGCGCAATTGGATTCTTTGACTTTTTTGCATCACAGCTAAGCAGGCGAATAGGGCTAACAGAGATTTGGGAGCGTGCCCTACACGGCGAACGCATTGGATTTTCTGCTAAACCTAGAGACGCCGAAGATGACATTGAATGTTCCCTGCAATTTAACCCAGATGCAAAGTTAATGTTCCTAACCGCTCAAAAAGCTGATGTGGGAGGGATTACCAAACTGATAGCAGCCTATGAGCAAGCGATCGCTCGGTCTGCCTACTCCAGTTTGGCGGCGGCTTTAATTGACCCAAATGGAACGATTGTTACGGGTAACCAGAGGCTGCATGACCTGCTGGGAACGACCGATCGTGAAACCCTGAACATTGAAGCGTTTGTTCATCCAACCGATCGACTTGTAGATGCAAAGCTGAGGCAGAAGCTGTTTAATGGAGAGATTAACTCTTACACGGCTGAGAAGCGGTTTGTCTCTAGACAGAGTGAGATTGTTTGGATGAATGTCAGCGCTTCATTAATCGAGCTATCTACCTCTGTTCACGGATTTACGAAATATTTTGCAGTTCTGTTTGAGGACATAACGGAGAGCAAAAAAACTTACAGCGCGCTAATTAAGACCGAGGAAAAATGGAAGACGCTGGTTTTGGACAGCCCCTATTTGTTTATTCAAGCCAGCAATACGGGACAGATTCTATACGTCAGTCCTGCGATTGAGCGAATATTGGGCTACAAGGAGGAAGAACTGCTGGGGCAGTACATTACAGAATTTATTCACCCCAATAATTTTAATGAGTTTGAACTCGTCTTGCAGCTCTGGGGTAGCGATAGTGATTGCGATCGACCAGACATCGAATGCTGGTGGAGAATGAAGTCTGGTCGCTGGGTTTCCTTACATCTCCAGGGGCAGCGGTTTCCTTTAGCGCTGGGAATCGACGGAATCGTGATTAGTGGGCACAACATCACCGATCGCAAATGTTTAGAGGTCGAACTGCAAGCCAGTGAAGAGAAGTTTAGATCTTTGATTCTTAACATTCCTGGCGCAGTGTTTCGATGCGATTCAAGCTACAGAATGGACTTTATTAGTGATGAAATTGAAAACATTACAGGCTATCCATCGGCCGTATTTGTTAACAATCAAGTCCGCTCTTATCTCAGCATCGTTCACTCAGATGACATTCTTCTGATTAAAGATTCGCTGATTCAAAGTGTTCTTGATCGCCATCGCTGCTCGATCGAGTATCGAATTATTCACGCCGATGGCAGTGTGCGCTGGGTTGCCGAACGTAAGCAAGGCGTATTTGATCAGAACGGCAGGTTGTTATGGTTTGATGGCGTTCTAATCGATGTCAGTAAACGCAAACAAATCGAAGTGGCGTTACATCAATTGCAGGACAATCAGCCGCTCAAGGATGCAAGTATTGTCACAGAGAACGCGATCGATCGACCTAAAATGCTACCCAGATCGTGCTCTGACTAATCATCCGAGAATGCCTGATGAGGGTTGCTCTGAAATTCTCTACATCAGCTCTTCATTAAATCTATACGTTTTCTATGGATTGCATTGAGTAATCGTTTGATCAGGTTCTCAGGGTTAGAAAGGCTTTAGGATAGAATAAGCCTATTGCTACTCAGTCAACTAAATCGTGTTGATTTGATGTAGCGATACGTGGTGTGTGGGTCCTCCAGTTATGTTCCTGATATGAGTTGTGAAGTTCCTGCCCCTGGCGTGGATGAGAGGCTGGCTCAAACTACGATTGGACCAGTTGAAGCTGTGAGTGAGCACTTTCGTGATGCGCCTTCCGAAGCAGATGCCGCACTGGAGGATTCAGAGTGCCGTGCTGATCTGCTCGATCAAGCGATTCAGCTTCAACCAAAAGCTAAGGTCGCGTTAATTCGCAAGCTGATTTCTCAGCTGGAAACGGAGTCTATCCAAACCGTTTTAGAGTTTGGGTTGCGAGAAATTGGCGATCGCCATCGTCGCAGCACTCCGTCTGCTACGGTTAGCCACAATACCCGCCTGCTGCTCAAGAAAGACTATAGCTATCACGCGCGGGGATTGAGTGAACCAACGCAGTACTACGTCTACCTGAGACGGCGTAAACCTAAATTAGACCGATACATTGGCACGCTATTTTATATTCCTCAAGGCTGTGTCCTCTCTTATTTTTTGGACGCAGAAGGGCGAATTATTTTTAACCCGCCGCACAACGTGTTTCAACTGCGGGACAGCACTAATTCTGCCGTTGTTCAAATCGTCCGTCTGATCTGTCTGGAGCCGCCGCCGCCAGACTACACATTTACCAAGCAGCAAAACGATACGCCAGCAATTCATTTGCATCTGGAGTATCTGGACCCAAAGACCTATCAGCCCATTGCCAAGCAGACATATCCCTTTCCCGTCTGCATGTATGAGGGAGGGCGGCTCGATCGCTATCGCTGGGAGGTGTCAACGGTAGCGCTTCCACCGGAGCAGTCCCTGTCTCGTCCCCATTTGGTTCAAACCTCAGTTGCCGAACCACTGCTGGACACAGCCGCCTTACCTCCGGTTTCGTCCACTGATTGCTCTCCTCCCGATCGTGGTTTACCGACACCTCCAAATCAGGTGGCTCAACCCACCCGTCGCATCCTGGAACTGCCCGCGACCACCGGACTCACCTTTTATTTGTCTGACCGCACGAGTTCAGACGCGATTCTAAAGCGAATGCGCCTGTGGGTTGCCTGGAGCGAAAAAGCAATGCCGCGATCGCGGTGGGAAATTGTCCAGGACGGAGCCATTTACACGCTGTTGAATGCCCGATTTAAGCGACGGATTCTCAAGTTCTCCAGCGATCGCGCCTCAGTGACGCTGGAACACCCGCTGCCTGTTCTAATGAAGTGGTTTCACGATCTAAGCTTAGCGGTGTCTCAGGCTCCTAACCAGAAGCCCTACAGCGCGGCTCAGCTAAAGCTGGCGCACAATCTATTTGTCGATACGAGCCTGACTCAAGAAGACCCGTTAGTGGCTCTTAAACAGCTATTTGGAGTGGATTTCTCCAAAACCTCGAACGACAGAGCGTAATGTTGAATGCGATCGTGAGGCTGTAGTGAGAGGTTGTGTGCTCAGATGAGTGAGTTTAGCGATTGCTATTATCTCTTCAATGCAACCACCGAGGATGCAGTGTCGCTGATTAAAAAGATTCGTCGCTACGGCTTAGTGCTTCCTCAGATGGGACAGTATGTCCCCTTCTTAGTAGATGGAGCCTGGAATCCAGCTCAATCAATCGATGTCGTCGTAGAGGAGAATTCTGGTGTACTGCTGCACTATTCGTATGCTCAGGACCACGGACTTGAGATAAGGATCTATGACCGCTCTCAGGAGTCCTGTGTTATCGATATACAGCGTCAAGGTCCCTCTGAAAATGCTCTTGACGTTATGGTAAGTGAGCTAGAGCGCTTAGGGATTGCGCGTGGGCATCAACTCGCGGAGGTTCGAGCCATTCTTGAAGAAACCACCCAAGAAGGGACTGTGGACTTGGATAGTATCCGCACCCGATTGGGCAACGCTTTGGGTATTGAACTGTTGAGATGGTGTGGATGCGCTGATCTATTGACTCAAAGCCCAAAGGAGCTATCTCGGCGTTTTCCAGAGGCAATCTTTGTTCTTAAGAATCGGCGCGGCAAAATAGACAACAGTTTAGAACCCATCCCTAATGAATGGTGCCCAAAACCCGGCTTGCCAGTTTTCATGTATCTCCCAGTCCCGGACGGTCTAGTGGATGAAGCCTTGCTCGATCGCCACGTTCGCCACTGGCAGGAAACGAACGATTGGGATGATGACAAGTGCGTGGGGTTTTGGGTTTACACAGGTTACCGCCGCGCCTTACCCAGGCGTATGCGGTATCTGGCTGACCGAATTATGAATCTTCAAAAAGCGTTCGGCAGTGAACACTATGAAGCCGCGCTGCGCCGTACCATTCGCGGAATTCTTGCCGCAGCAGATTCTCGCTTTGATTGGGAACCCTATCTCACCATGAAAGCTGGGGAGCAGAGACTATGAGACGTGCTTTACGGCTTCTGTAGGGTGGGCAGTGTTACTACAAGCGGAAACCGCTCAATAGCGCAGTGCCCACTCTATCCATCTAACAACGCTTTGTGATTGATTCTAGAAAGCTTGCTGGGTGGGTGCAGGCGAGACGGATATCTTCTCCGGAGGGGTAATCGACGGCTGCACGGTGGGTAAGTCTTGCGTAGCGATTTCTACCAAGACTTGATCGGGTTGCTGCAATTCGTCTGATAACTCTACAGCAGGTAAGTCTGACGTGGCAATCTCTGTTAGCGATTCCTCTGGCTCATAAAGGTTTGTCATCGCTTGCTGCAACAGCTCTTGTACCGGAAGGCTGTGATACATCGGCGACCCTTCCAGTGACTTAATGGCTGAAATTGCCTGCTGCCAGTCCTCTGCGTCTTTGGCAGCGATCGCCTGATCCAACACCTTCGCTTGCTTGCTCCAGCGCTGCCTCAGTTCTGTCACGCGATCGTGCAGTTGGCTAGTTGCCGGAATCGTGCTCAGCATTGAGACTGCGGTTTCAACTTTAGCCTGCCGACAGTAATTCGTTGCCTGACGCAGTAGCTCCCGCGACCAATCTTCCTGGAGTCGCTGTGCCATCTCGTAGTGCCGACTGTTTTTAGGAATTCCAGAAATCCCGTTCATCGCATCCGCAATTTGATCGCGGCTTGCAGATGCCTGCGCTTGCTTGAG
>NZ_JACJPG010000303.1 GCF_014695955.1 Leptolyngbya sp. FACHB-36
GGGTTTATGGGTCGCCCGGGATTCGAACCCGAGACCAGTCGGTTAAAAGCCGAATGCTCTACCGCTGAGCTAGCGACCCATGTTTCGTTACTTATGCAACGTTTTCCAGAATAGCACAGAATGATTCTTATTTACCACGATCGTTTCGGCAAATAACGCTAGACAATAGATTTAGAGGCACGATCAAAGGAGCGCTCCGATGCAACGACTTACCCGAAAACAGCAAACGGCAAAAATTCTGACGCTGGCTGTCTCTTTTATCGTGATTCCACTAATTCTGCTGTTTCTGGCGCTGCGTCCGGCAGCAGCGGCAACCGCTAAGCACTACACCGATCTGACGTTTAAGCCGCTGCCAGAGATTAAACTGCCGAAGTATAGCCGCTTCCAGCTTGCCAATGGCATGACCGTGTACTTGGTGGAAGACCACGAATTGCCTCTGGTTGGCGGTACTGCCCTGATTCGCACGGGCGATCGTTTGGAATCCGGCGATAAAGTTGGGCTGGCAGGAGTTATGGGCGCGGTGATGCGATCGGGCGGCACTCAGCAGCGTAGTGCTGACGAGATCAATCAATTTCTAGAGCAGCGAGCCGCCTCTGTGGAAACTAGCGTGGGAGAAGTGTCGGGCAATGCCAGCTTTAGCGCCTTGAGCGAAGATTTGGAGGACGTCTTTGGGCTGTTTGCCGAAGTGCTTCGCGCTCCTGCCTTTCCCGCCGACAAACTTGATTTGGAGAGAACGCAGCAGCGAGGCGGCATTGCCCGCCGCAACGACGAACCAGAGAGTATTGCCAACCGGGAGTTCCGCAAATTACTCTACGGAGATACCAGTCCCTATGCGTGGACGATCGAATATGCGACGTTAGACAACATCTCGCGCGAAGATTTGCTTCGGTTCTACCGGCAGTACTATCATCCGAACAATCTGCTGTTAGGCATTGTTGGCGATTTTGATAGCCGTCGAATGAGGAGCCTAATCGAAGCGAAATTAGGCGATTGGCAGCCTGCAACTGAGGCAAAAACTCCTCCGCTGCCTGCAGTGTCCCAGTCGAAGCTCAGCGGTGTGTTTTTTGTAGACCAACCGCAGTTGACCCAAAGCAGTGTTCAACTGGGGCATCTAGGCGGGCAAATTAACAGTCCCGACTACGCAGCTCTATCTGTGATGAACGGTGTGCTAAATGGGTTTGGGGGGCGGCTGTTTAATGAAGTACGATCTCGCCAAGGGTTGGCATACTCGGTCTACGGCACGTGGAGTCCCCAGTACGATTACCCCGGCGTGTTTGTGGCAGGCGGACAAACGCGATCGGATGCTACAGTTCCTTTCATTCAAAGCGTGCAGGCTGAAATTCAGAAGATTCGCACTGCACCCGTGACTGCTGCCGAGCTTGCCTATGCCAAAGATTCCGTCCTAAATGCCTTTATCTTCAACTTCCAAGACCCTGCTCAAACGCTTTCTCGACTGCTTCGCTACGAGTACTTTGGCTATCCGGACGACTTTATTTTTCGCTATCGCAAAGCTGTGGAAGCAACCACGACCGCCGATGTGCAGCGCGTTGCCCAGACCTATCTGAAGCCAGAAAATCTAGTGACGCTGGTGGTTGGCAACAAGGCACAAATTAAGCCGCCGTTGACTACGTTGGGACCAGTTCAGGCGATCGACATTTCGATTCCTGCACCAAGTAAATCCTGAGCAATTGCGCCAGTATGCTATAGTTGGAAAGCGCGTCGGGGCGTAGCGCAGCTTGGTAGCGCACTACTTTGGGGTAGTAGGGGTCGTGGGTTCGAATCCCGCCGCTCCGATCGCCATAGACCCTCTCAATGAGAGGGTTTTGTCGTTTTAAACTGGCTTGCAGCAGGGTTAAGGCGATCGCACGTGGTCAACCTGTGCGTCTGAGCAATGTCTTAACGCTGAGACAAACACTCAGAGGCACTATGAGAAACGAGGCTGGGGGAAGATTAGTCTACCTCGATTTTTTGCGAGGGATTGCTGCACTAATGGTGATCGTAATTCACGTCTCTCGCTTTGTTGCTCCTACCCCCATTCCTGTAGAGTTTACTGCGCGGGGTGTACAGTTATTTTACGTTCTGAGCGCCTACACATTGCTGCTGAGAAATTACGACGACTCAAAAACATTTTTAATCAAGCGATTTTTTAGGATTGCTCCGCTCTATTACAGCGCCATCATTTTCTATAACTGGTCACACTTATTTCATTGGAAGACTTTATTAGCATTCTTCTTTATTGACACGCGGGTTGTACCCTTTAGCTGGTCAATTTCCGTCGAAATTTTGTTCTATTTGATGTTCCCAATACTGGCTAAGAAGATTAATAGCTTGACAAGCGCGATCGCCTTTACTTGCATCACCTTCATAAGTGGCACGATCGTAACGTTGATATTTGAAAACACCTACTTCACTGATTACTGGTTTACATCGCAACTGCCAGTCTTTGGACTGGGCTTCGTTCTATACCATCTGAGTGGGGTTGCTGTCTTTCCAGTGGTAGCTGTTATGATTGCGATCGGGCTGCTACTGCGAGACGCGGCTCCCAGTTTCGCTGCCGCCTGTCTGTTTGTTGTTCTCATTTGGATGCTATCTAACGTCAAAATGCCCCGCTGGTTAGGACTGCTCGGACTCATCAGCTATAGCACCTATCTAACTCATGCAGCCGTAATGCCACTTGTCAAACAGTGGTCTTCTAATAATTATGGACTAGGGTTAATGCTAACGGTAGGAGGCACTATTGTAGTCGCTACAATCACCTATCACCTAATTGAAAAACCGGGAATTTCGTTGGGCAGAAAAGTCATCAATCAGCTAAGACAGCCCCAGAAAGTTCTGGAAGCATGACGATACTCTGCAAGTCGCTGCCAAACTAATTTTCCTGTACGATCGACGTAGCTCCAACCGTTATCAAAGCCAGTAACAACGGCGGCTAAATCACCTCGGAAATCCGACGCATCTGCAAACTGCGGCGAGATTACTCGTTTGCCTGTTTTATCGATATAGCCGATTTTACCCAGCGGATTATTCTCATCTATGCTAACGGCAACTCGCGCCAAGCCTTGAGAAAACGATTGGGCTTGCTGGAATTGTGGCGCGATCGTCCATGTCCCTGTTTTGTCAATGTAGCCCCATTTTCCGTCCACTCTCGCAGTCGCTAATCCTTCCGAAAACCCATGACCAACTTCGTCGAACGTGGGGGCGATCGCAACGCGACCCGTCTTGTCGATAAAGCCGCGTTTGTTGCCAACGATCACGGATGCTAGCCCTTCCGAAAAGTGTCCAGCACCCACCAGCTTGGGCGGAATCACAAAGGTTCCTGTTTTATCAATGAAACCAGACGTTTGCTCGACGGTCAGGACAACTGCCAATCCGTCAGAAAAATGGGAGTTGTTCAAAACGCTAAAACCTGGGTCAATCACCACCCTGCCTGCGCGATCGGCAAACCGATACTTATCCCCCGACCAAACCTGCGCCAAGCCTTCGGAGAAATTCTCCACGGACTGGAACGCTGGCGGAATCACTCGCTTGCCTGTGGCGTCAATAAAGCCCCAGCGATCGCCGACTTTTACCGCGGTTAAGTTCTCGTGGAACGGTTTGGCATCCGCAAACTGCGGTTTAATCGCAATCCTGCCTGCTGGGTTGATGTAGCCAAACTGACGACCGACTTTCACTAACGCCAAACCGTTCTGAAAGGCAAATTCCTCGGCATCGCTAACGGAATAGGAGCGATAGAGCCGCGTACCAAACTGCGGTTTAATCGCGATCGTGCCCCTGCGATCAATGTAGCCAATTTTGTTGTTTTGGAGAATCGCGAACAGGGGACGAGCCATTTGGGTCGGTTTTTCAACCGCTGGGACCTGTGAAACCGTTGGCATACGTGGCGTCTGCGTCAGGGCAGATGACATCAAAACCACCACGGTCAACGAGGTCAGAGCGATCGTCACCAGACGAGCCATTTTATTCACTTGACTGGTATATCCATAGTTGTCTGCTATCTATCTACATTGCTCATAGTTGCGTTCACCACGTTAACTTCTGAATTAAAGTTGAGGAAATTCTGAGTAATTCAAGGCATGGCTAGAAAACTGGGATTTGGGCTGCTTTGGCTGGGCTTCGTCACCTATGCGTTTTTACTAGCACCGCCGAATCAACCGGATACGCTAGATCTGATTCAGCGACTTTCAACTGGACAAATTGAAGGAATTAATCCACTCATCGTCGCGCTGTTCAACCTGATGGGTGTGTTTCCCCTGATCTACAGCGGCGTGCTGTTCGCAGACGGCAGAGGGCAGAAAGTGCCCGCGTGGGTCTTTGCGCTGCTGTCATTTGGTGTGGGGGCGTTTGCCATTCTGCCCTACCTGGCACTTCGCCAGCCAAATCCTTCGTTCTCCGGTCAAAAAACGTGGCTGCTCAAGCTCTTAGATTCGCGATGGTACGGAATTGCGCTCACCATCGGCGCAGCTGGCTTGTTGGGTTACGGAATCAGTCAGGGCAATTGGAGTGATTTTGGGCAGCAGTGGCAGACCAGCCGCTTTATTCATGTGATGAGCCTGGATTTCTGTCTGCTGTGCGGCCTGTTTCCCAGCCTGTTGGGTGACGATATGGCGCGACGGGGGCTAAAGGACGATCGCCTCTTCTGGGCAGTGACACTTGTACCACTGCTGGGAGCGGCAGTTTATCTGGCGCTGCGTCCGGCACTACCAGAACACTTCGAAGCATCGCTTCCTCAGCAGCCCGTGTCTAGCAGTTAAACAGTAAAAAGGGGCTGGTAGGTCAGCCCCTTTTTACTTAGTTATCGATGTTATCGATTAGACTCGCTTTCGCCTGCGTGCTTTCAGCTTCTCGCGCCGCTGGCTGGATGTAACCACCGCGTGGTCGATCGGGAAGCCCGGTGGTGGAATTACCTGGTACTTCCGCTCTTCTTCCATCCGCTTCAGTTCGGCATAGTTGAGCCAGTGAATGCAGTCAACTGGACACGTGTCGATCGCCTCTTGGATGATCTCTTCCGAATCGCCATCTTGTCGCACAACCCGCGATCGCCCGTAGTCCGGTTCAATATAGAACGTATTGCGAGCAACGTGGGCACAGTGCTTACAGCCGATGCAAGTGATCTCATCTACATAGACGCCTCGTTGTCTCAGAGCACCGCCTAACTCAGGCTCCAACCCCGATCGCTCAGGCGCATCGCGCAGCAGACCGCCTAACTCAGGCTCAAAACCTGTACGGCTAATGTCATCCGGTGATGCAACCATGAAGGTACCTCGTAAACGACGGAAATTCGCTACAGACGACTAAACGCTTTAATCTAAGCGCTCCAGCGTTGCAAGACCAGTCGAATCGAGCCATCAGCGTTCTGTTGCTGCTCAGCTACCTGAAAGCCTTTCTGTGTCGTTTCGCTCAGCACGGTGTGGTAAGCATAGCGCTGGGTTACTTTGCTCAGGAAGCGGTCTACGGTCAAAGGCTGCGCCCAGTATTGTAGATCAGCAACCAACTCATACTCATTGCCGTTCCAGCTAAATCCGACATCGTATCCGTTATCTTGTTCGATCGTCACCTCAGCGGTGCGAGTTTGTCCGCGATAGCCACGGACAGGCTGAGGACCTGCCTTCCAGTCAATCCCGAGGTCAGTGAGGGCAGCTTGCAAAGAAGACAGCTTACGAATTTGAGTTTTAATTTGGCTAAAGTGTGACATGGCGATTTTTAACGAGTACAAGCTGGACGAGAATCTGAGGAACTTACCATTCGCTGAAAGTAGCTTGGGCAGTTGCAACAGAAGATTGATGAACCTGTTGGGCAAAGTATTCCGACGTTGGCTCTTGGGCAAGGACTTGACCGAGTTGAGCTTCGATCGCGGCTGTAACCTCAGCGCAGGAAGCACCCACGATACCCGTTACCTTCTCCTGAACCCGACCGTCGGGATAAATAATGAACTCCAGTGTTTCCATGCTTTCAACAAACGACCTTTACTCTAGAGTCAAACCGCTCACGTCCAAGGTCAGCGACGTCGCTGAAACAGCCCAATCAGTAACTGACCTGCCGCCCTCATAGATCCACTAAATCAAAATTGAGTTAATGTAATCTACAAGAATAATTCGTAATAAATTATCTTAGTTGGCTAGAGTGGGGACTCAATTATTTGACAGTTTCGCTTAACTTTGCACAGCAGTCAAGTTAAGGAATTGGGTGTAACTTCAGCTTTATAAATCTTTATAAAACCTCTGGGGTTTGTCATCGTCTGTCTACAGAGTGATCTGGGATCACAAAGTAAAGCGCGTCCTAAATATTTTGTAGAGAAAATTGCGCGCAAATCAGTTACACTAGCAGCACAACTACGTCTTGCGTCTGTAGCTATCCGTGAGACTACTTACGACCAAGACTGAGGACTTAAACCCTGAGGGGGTCTAGCTCCATACGAGCTTGGTCGTCGTATCGGTCATACTTCTGGGTGAGGGAACATGTCTTTACTGTTTTGCAACAGTTCCCAAAAAAGCTTTGACCCACATGCTACCTCCAGTTCCTTTGGGAACCGTTCTTCGACAGCGCTACCAAATCCAGCAAATTCTCGGTCAGGGTGGATTTGGTCGTACCTATTTAGCACTCGACCAAGAACGCTTTCAAGAGAGATGCGTTCTAAAAGAGTTTACCGTTCCCTACCAAGACAGTGCTTTAGTCGAAAAATCGAAGCTTTTATTTCGGCGCGAAGCCAGTGCTCTTTACCAAATTCAGCATCCTCAGGTGCCGCGTTTTTGGGCAGCCTTTGAGGACGAAGCGCGGCTGTTTTTGGTGCAGAGTTACGTAGAGGGGCAGACTTACCGTCACTTGCTTCACGATCACAAGCAGGTGTTTACAGAATCCGAAGTGCTGCATTTGCTCACGTATCTGCTGCCGGTGCTTGGCTACCTTCACGATCGCAACATTGTGCACCGCGATATTTCACCAGAAAACATTATTTTGCAGCCCCACAGCAGCATGACATATCCGATTCCAGAGCAGGGGCTTCCAGTGCTGATCGACTTTGGTGCTGTAAAAGAAGCAACCAGCCACTCATCTCTGCTGTCAGCTCCTATGACGCGCGTGGGGAAAGTTGGCTATGCGCCGCCGGAGCAACTGCAAACAGGTAAAGTCTACCCAAACAGCGATTTGTATGCCCTGGCTGCCACCTGTCTGGCGCTGCTGACGGGCAGAGAGCCAAGGACCCTGCTAGACGCTCGAACGCTGACGTGGCAGTGGCAGCCCTACGCCACGATGAGTGATGGACTAGCAGACATTTTAGGGCGAATGCTATCGCTGTATCCGGGCGATCGCTACCGTTCGGCTCAGGAGGTGCTGGCAGACCTTCAGGCAATCTCGGTTCTACCCACTACGCTATCTAAGCCAATCACCTCTGACTCACCGCCAACTGCTCAGGTAGCGGAGTCGCCGATCTCGACCTCGACAGAACCCGTCCGGTCTAGCTTCTATCAAGCTCTGGGTTTAGGCTCTATGGTACGTGTTGGACTCATCACTGCTGCCCTAGTGGGGGTAGGAGTCGCCTTGCCACTCCTGTGGCGCGCTCGGACGCAGATACCAGAAGCAGCCGGAGAGGTGTGGGTATCGGGTGCCAAGCTGCCTCAATCGGAGGCGTCGCGATTGATGCAGTCGCAAGCGTCCAACTCCGTTAATTCGCTACTCACGGCTCCAACTACTCCAAAAGCAACTAAACCCTCGGTGCGGCTTCAGTTTGCGTCAGGTACGTCTACGATCGTGCAGGGCAGCGTGCGTGAGGGTGAGGTTCAACCCTATCTGTTACAAGCGTCGGAAGGACAATTGATGACAGCAACCCTAGAGGGTGGGGTTGTCATGACAGTGCTGCGCTCGAACGAGGCGATCGAAACGGCTGCGTATCGCACCCGCAAGTGGACCGGGCAGCTACCCGCCGATGATCAGTACCAGATTCAGGTGACGGGGTCTGGTCGGTATGCGCTGGAAGTGACTCTGGCGCGATCGATCGTGCCCCAGACCCAACGGGTTATATTTGCATCTGGAACAAGTGGCACGTCGGTCATGGGCAGGCTATCGCCCAACCAGCTACGGCGCTATGAATTGGATGCTAAGCGTGGTCAGCGGCTAGTAGTCAGGACTTTACGTGGAGCAGTCACATTTAACACCATCGCGCCGAACGGACAGCAACTTGGCGGCAGCACGCTGAATTCTAAAAACTGGCAGGGGCGACTCCCCCAAGATGGTAAATACACCCTGGAAGTCTCGACTGCACAAGCCGGAGAATATAGCCTCTCGATCGAGGTGTTCTAGCGACTGTGGACCGATTGAGTCGAAGCGTTGGGGCTGGTTTCTGCCAGAGCAACCAGTGCACGTTCTAGAGTTTCTAGCGAGCTGGCTTGGCTGAATTGAGTCAGCGCCTTCTGTTGCCCAGAGCGAGTTAGCCTGTCCCACTCAGCAGGATTTGCAGGCAAAAATGATAAAGCATCCGCTAAATCTAGCGGGTTTTCGGACTCAAATAGCAGTCCGTCTTGTCCGTGCTCGACAATTTCTCCTGCACCTCCAGTGCCACTGGTGATCAGCGTCAGTCCTGCTGCCATTGCTTCTACTTGGCTAATGCCAAACGGCTCCTCAAAGCGCGATGGAAACGCTAGCACGTTGTGTGTTTTGTAGAGCTGGATCAGTTCTGGGCGCGACAGCACCCCTGGAAACGTGATGCAGTCTTGAAGCCCTTCGGACTCTACGTGTTCCTTTAGTGCGTCAGCATAGCTGGGGATTAGGGTTCCACCCGCGATCGTTGCCGTAAACTCGACTCCGGCAGCTTTCAATAGCCAAAGCGCCTCAAGCAGCACGTCGGCTCCTTTGTAATGCATGACCAGACTGGCATAGGCAATTCGCAGGCGATCGTGGGGCGGCAGTTCCGCTTGGTAGAACTCATCTACCGCGGCACCCGGATACACGGTTAATGCGGTGTCAGCAGGATAGCCTGCCTGCCGTAGGCTTTCCGTCACCCAATTGCTACAGGTAAGGTAGCGGTAGAGCGGACTTTTGGGAGCCACCTCAGCGACATAGCCTGGGTGCTTATTCATCACGTAGTGCGCGACGGGCACCTGCGCTGCAAGAACCTGCTCAACCAGATCAACGTTTAGCAAGTCCAAGTTGCCAACCAAACACACATCGGGTTGAAAGGCTTGCAGGTGCTGAGCCAGGATTTGACGATTGCGATTGTCAACGGCGCCGAGAACGTCAGGCGGGAGCCACTCCGCGCCTTGGTTGAGGCTATACGTTCCGCCTAACGATAAACACCGCTCAACAACGGGATCTGCGTACTTGCTGATGTGGCTAGCTGAAAACTGCTGTGAATCACCAGATGTCAGAACCCGCACATCGTGTCCCCGGTGCTGAAGCAGGCGAGCATAGTCTGCAATAGAGCGCTCATACCCGCCGAGGGCATCCGGTGGATACAGATTGTTGATGACAAGAATTTTCATGGCTGGGGCAGCATAGCCGCGATCGTGACCCCTATAGTCTGCACTCAGCCATCGTAGAACTCAACACTGTTTTAGCAATGGGTAATTGCTGCACAGCACTAACTCTGGTTCAGGCGGCGCTGCCACTCGGCGTCGATCTGCGCCGATCGCTCAATGTCCTGCTCGGTCAAATCCCGCTCGGTTGTGTAAACCAGATCGTTGCTGCCAATGATCGTCTCAGTGGCAAACTGCTCTGCGTAGGCGAGCTTATCTCGCAGGCGATCGTCCGCTTGGTTGAGGCGCACTGCCCGCTCCTGACGCACCTCGTTACGAGCCGCCACCTTCTGATTACGCCACTGAACCCAGAAATAGCGCACCAGCGGAATCAGCAAAAATCCGGCACCGTAGGCAAAGAGCACCCAGTAAATCGATTGCACGAAGGCCACCAAACCTCCTAGCTTTGCTGCCACCAAACCTCCCGCTAGCAGCCGACCCAGAACCAGCGCCCCGACAAAATTCACTGCGCCTAGCCCCACTGCCAAAAGAACTTGCCCTGAGCTTGCCTGACTAAACCGCCAGAGAAGCTCCTGCAAATACGCAGCAACCGGACGCGGACGAGTTTGAGCCGCCGACGTTTGCAGTTCTGGAAAATGGTAGACGATGTCGCCGTCAGGGCTGACTTCAGGTCTGCCATTGAAGCGCGTGAGTACGGGCAGCATATACTCCTCGTACTCTTGGGCGTAGCCTGTCCCTACGTCGTCCAGATAAGGAGCAATTTGCTCTGCCACTACTGCGCCTTTGCTGTTGCGAATGACGGTGCCGATCGTCTGCCAGCGGCGCTCTTCTAGATTTGCGTTGGGGTT
The DNA here is from genome assembly GCF_014695955.1 of Leptolyngbya sp. FACHB-36. GTDB lineage: Bacteria > Cyanobacteriota > Cyanobacteriia > Leptolyngbyales > Leptolyngbyaceae > FACHB-36. Next base: position 10,313 of record NZ_JACJPG010000303.1, read on the forward strand.
GCCGTCGCCAAACAAAAACGAGAATACTGCCTCCAGAAAGTTCATCTGGCGGTCTTCACCACGGGCGCGACGCCGCTCTTCAGGGCGATCGTAGTAGTCTGGGTAGAAGAACCAGAAAATATCGGGTCCAAACCAGAAATTCGGCATAAAAATTGCGCCACTGTCGCCGCGATCGTCGCTGTCGCGGCTAGAGTTAAGCGCCGTCAGGATGAGAACGACCGACACCAGAATCAGGACGATCGAGGCAATCAGCACAATCCCAAACGAAATTCGAATCAGGTAAAACAGGACGCGCCAGACTTTCTCCCACCACTCCTTAAGCTGCAAGCGGAAATGCTTGTTGCGAAGAATGGTGCGAAACTCCTGGGGAAACAGGTAGACAATTTCTCCAGACTCAGCCACTTGTAGGTGTCCGCCTGCTTCGGAAGCAAGCGCCAACAGTCCTTGCTGCGCCAGATTTACATCTAGCCCTGCCTGCGCCGCCACATCACCCACGGTGACGCGGTAGTCTAGACGCTCTACCGCCCGCATAATTTGGGGATTTGGAGTCATACCTTGTCGGAACCCTTAGCTCATCTGTCTTCCAGTATAGGATTTTGGAAGAGGGGCTTGGGAACGGTCTTCCTCTCTGTCCTCAAGATACAAGGGTGAGCGCGATCGCTCTCCGCTGAAAGACATGACGGACAGCGTACTGGGCGCTCTACAGCAGACTCGTCGGAGAACGCGCAGCCGTCCATGGCGACAAATAGATTTGCGGGAAACGTTGCCCACATGCAAGAGTTCTCCTAGTTTTAGCGATCGGGTAGCTCGACAAGATTGAGAGATTGCCAGTAGCTGAATTCCTGCAGTTGCTTAATGGCGTGTGTAACGACTCCCAACGTTTCTGTTGCTGCCTGTAACAGTTCTTCAATTCGTCGATACTCCGTCATGTCGATCGCGTACAGGTAAACCAATCGGAATGTGGGAAGGGCGTGATACGACACAGAAAATCGGTAGTTGCCGACGCTCACTTCAAGGGTGTAGTCCGCGATTTGCCCCGCTAGGCTCCTCTGCACAAGTTGTTTGTGCTCCTCAGCAAATAGATCCGTCGCAGCAATCTTGAACCGCTTCAACAAGCGCTCCGCTGCCGGATTCAGCTTAATTAAAGTCCCATCCGGGCAGCACACCAAAATCGGCACCGGGTTGTCGCGGAAGAACGCTGACAGGCGAATGATATCTGCTGCTGCATAGTCGTGCGTGAAGGGTGGCTTGCGGGGACGATCGCTATCAACTCGCAGACGTAATCTTGCAGCGTCCCCATTTCGGTCTACACCAACGTTCATTTTGTTTACCATGAGATACTAGCTCCTCTCGTTCAATTGGGGAGTGAAGCCAGGGTTGTGGTGTGGTAGCCGAGACCCTGGCTTTTCCGTGTGTAAGGATTCAATTCAGTGAAATTAGCTACGTGCGCTACTCCGATAGCAGGGGCAGTTCCAACCGATGAATGCCCAATGCGCAAATTGTGACGCAGCAATTGAATTTGACCAGTGATAATTATCGAATCAGGGTGTGAACGTCGTCAGGTTTAGGTGTGAGGTGAATTACCCGTGAAAACCACTAGACTCACTGCGATCGGTGATACTTATCACCGACAAATTTTCTACTTAGTTAACTGCGCGAATTGTTAGGGCTATCCCACAAGTCATCGTCAGCGTTAAACTAGTAGCGATTCAATTCGACTACACGTTCAGCTTCTCGTTAATAAGCTAATAAGCCGTCATGCCTAGATCTCAACGCAACGACAACTTCATCGACAAGAGCTTCACGGTCATGGCAGACATGATTCTGAAGATTCTGCCTGCCAGCAAAAAAGAAAAAGAAGCGTTTGCCTACTACCGCGAAGGGATGTGTGCCCAGGCGGACGGTGAATATGCTGAAGCGCTAGAGAACTACCACGAGGCGCTGACGCTGGAAGAAGATCCGTACGATCGCAGCTACATCCTCTACAACATTGGGCTAATCCACGCTAGCAACGGCGATCACGATACCGCCCTGGAGTACTATCACCAAGCGATCGACCTCAACGCCCGCTTGCCACAAGCCCTCAACAACATTGCGGTGATCTATCACTACCAGGGCGATCAAGCCAAGGAAGCAGGCAACGACGAAGCGGCTGAGGCGCTGTATGACCAAGCCGCAGACTTCTGGAAACGCGCCATCCGCCAAGCGCCCAACAACTACATTGAGGCGCAGAACTGGCTAAAGACTAGCGGTCGATCGCAGATGGACGTGTATTTTTAGCGATTAGTTATAAGCTGTTAGCTGTTAGTTGGTAGAGCTTAATCTTCAGCTAATTGCTAACAGCTAATTGCAGTCCCTGAAAGCCAATTACTAACAGCTAGCAACCTAACAACGACACAATGGCAATTGATCGAGACCAAGTTCGCAAAGTTGCTCACCTCGCTCGACTGGAGTTAACGCCGCAGGAAGAGGAGCAATTTACGACGCAGCTAAGCGATATTTTGAATTACTTTGAGCAGTTGAGCGAACTAGATGTGGCTGACGTGCCGCCTACAACACGGGCGCTCGAGGTCAGCAACGTCATGCGTCAGGATGCGCTTCAGCCCGCTTCCAATCGTGAGGAAATTTTGCAGGGTGCGCCCGATCGAGATACCGATTTCTTCAAGGTGCCGAAGATCATTAATACCGATTAGCTGCTAGCTAGAAGCGATTGGCTTCTAATCTAGACTTCTAATCTAGAAAGATATTGCCGGTTGCCTCGATCGCCATTGCCGTTCGTCCGGCATCTTGGTCGGCAGACTCCGTAAAGCTAACTTCTAACGTGCCAGGAGCCGATGGCGTTTGCAG
>NZ_JACJPG010000304.1 GCF_014695955.1 Leptolyngbya sp. FACHB-36
TAGCGACACCAAAACCGTCGCTCAAACAGCAGCGAAAAAATCACCGCACCCGCCGTAATTAGCAGCAGTAGACAGCCCGATAGGTACGCGGTGTTTTCCAGATCCCACAGTTCCTCCCACAGCAGAATCAGCGCAAACAGGCCAAACACAAACCAGCCGCCCCATTTGTCCGCCTCCTGACGCGACCACGGCAGCAGTTTTCGCGGGTAGACCCACAGTGAGAATTTCTGCGCCAGTTCGCCGTAGATCATAAACGGACAAAAGGCGCACCACAGCCGCCCGACGAACGGAAACGCAATTAGAATCCCCAGCCACCACCACGACCAAAATAAATTCAAGGCAATATTGGCATCGCGGCTTTGCGGTCCCAGCATTAGGACGGCAACCACCACGGCAAAGAAGCCGAATGTGAAGCCGTAGTTGATTCGATCGGGATACCACGGACTGCGAAGGAACGATCGCAGTTTCGGGTAAGCGTTCAGCAGATTCCAGCGGAACTGCCGCGCCTTCTCACTGGCAGACCAGAACACTTCCTCAGTTAGCTCTGCCGCGCCGTTCGACTGAATCACCGCCCGCTCCACCAGTCCTTCGAGTTCAGTCAGGTTGCCGGGAAAGTCGTAGCCTTGCAGTCGCCGGCTCGCTTCAGGCGTCAGCTTTGGTTTCGGAATGCCGCGCGATCGACAAAACAGGCTGAGGTAGTACTCCACTTGCGCCACAATGTCTGCCTTTCGCACCCGCAGCGGCGGCACTTTAATACTGTGTCCCACTAGGTTCTTGCGCTCCAGAGCAGGCAGAATCTTCTCTGAAGTCATCAGAATCCGAGCGCGACAGGGACGTGGCTTCGCTGGCGGCTCGCCTTCGCGTTCAACGGGCGTGTACTCTCCGGTTTCCAGCAGCGACACCAGCTTGTTCTGCAACTCTGGGCCAAGGTCTTGCAGGTTATTTAACAGCAGCGTTCCTTCGCCTGTCCATTCAATCAATCCCAGTTTGCCGCCGACGCGTCCGAATAAATCGGCTCCGCTAGCTTGCAGCGTGTCGCAGTTGACTTTGACCATTGGCTCGTGACGGTGGCGCGACCCGAAGTGAATCAGCGCGGCGGTGTTATCTTTCTCTAGTCCCGGTTCGCCAAATATCAGGACCGATCGCCGATCTTCTGCTGCTTTTTTAATCTCCTGTCGCTGCCGCACGGCGTACCGACTCGACCCAACAATGCCCCGCTTCACCTTCGGCACTAAATAGGGACGCAGGGCGATTTGGCGATCGCGCTCGTACGCCAACTGCGCTGACACCTGATCTAGTTCGGTCGCTAACTGCTGCGACAGAGTTTGACTAATCTCTGGATACTCCTGCACCAGCGCTAGAAAAGCGTCACGCTCGATGCGCCAGAGTTCGCTATCGGTTAGCGTGATCACGGTTTGCTCGGCAGGTTTGTCGAGCAGCAGTTCTTTTAAATGCAGCACGCTTCCGGGCAGTAGACTCTGCGCGATCGCCGCCGTAGTGCGACTGGTGCGGTAGCTCTCTAGCCGCCCCGATCGCAGAATATACAGCGCTTCTGGACGCGCATCTTCCAGAATGAGACGGCGATTTTCTTGAAAGGGTTCGGCTTGAATCGCAGCGGCGATCGCGTCTAGAGCAGGATCGGACAGCGCTCCCAAAGGAGTGTTCTGTCGCAGCCACACAACTTCTGTGGATTCCATTGTCGCCTCCGATCGTGCTTGTGACTGCGATTCTAGCGGAAGACGTAGACGCATCGAGTCCTGCTCAGCCGAAGCGTTACATTGCACAACAAGGATCTAAGATCTACGACGAACTGTGCGAGAAAGAGCGCGACGGAGTTCTACACTGGTGATTGCACCTAGAAGAGAGACGGATAGCCGTTGAGTCAGCAGTTCCACAATCCTGGCATTAACAACACGAGCAGGTATATCGTCCGGTAAGTTGATAAAAATCACTCCTGCCGTAAAGTTTTCACTCCAGGTTCTAATATTAGTGAATCCTCGATCGCGTGTGATGATGATGGCATCTGCTGCCATAACCTCTGGATCTGGGCGTCCCTCAAGTCCAATATTTCGAACATCCTGAACGTTGAAGCCCAGTGCCATAAGCTGAGGAGCAGGAAAACGGGGCATGTTTTCATCGATCAAGATATTCAATCGTTAAGCTCCCAGCGGCACTGCGTCGATCTGCGCTACGAGATGGGCGGCATAAGATAAGGCAGCTTGGATTTGCTCTGCGGTTAGCCCATATTCCTGCATCACTTCTTCCACAGTCATCCCGCCAGCTAGAGAGCCGATCGCGATTGAAACAGGCACACGGGTTCCGGTAATCACAGACTTACCGTGATGAATATTCGGGTCAACGTTAATGTGAGGTGCAATTTCCATTCGCATAC
>NZ_JACJPG010000305.1 GCF_014695955.1 Leptolyngbya sp. FACHB-36
CCCAGAAGCGCAATCAGCACCAGTGCAGGCACCAGCCGTTCCGCAAAGATCGACAGTCCCAGCAGCGAGGATGCCATGCCGATCGAGCCGTACAGTCCGAGTCGTGCGTGAGAAAACCGCTGCCCAAAGTGTCCCAAACAGGTTGCACCGATCGCCATGCCGACTCCGCCCGCCGCCAGTAAAAAGCCAAACTGCGACGACTTAATTGCAGGCATGATTTCGGCTAGACGAACAGATAGCACCGCCAGCGATGCAAACACCGAAAACAAAACCACGAGCTGAATCATGGCGCTGCGGACACGGGCTTGCTCACTCAAATAGCGCCATCCATCACGGATATCTTGCAGCACGTGCGGCGGTTCTGCGGCTTCGTCGCTGCCCTCGATCGGAGTGATCACGGGTCGCTGTTGCTCGGAGGTGTTCAGCAGCAGCAGCAGCAGCCCGGAGATCGCATAGCTACCACCCACAACCAGTTCCTTACCCAGTCCTGTTGCCGTCCAACCCAACTGAGCTGCCAGCGTATCCGCCAGCGCCAGCAGCGGTTCCCCAACCGCAAACCCAATGATCACCGACGCCATCATGGTTGTGGTGTAAAGCGAGTTAGCCGACAGCAGGTGCCGCCGCTCCACAATTAGCGGAATTGCCACTTGCTCTGCCGGAGCAAAGAACTGCGTCAGCGTCGATACCAAAAACGTGATGCCAAGGAGAATACAGAAGCCGATCGGAAAGCCGCTAATGGGCGTCCAGCCTTTAGAAATCCATAGCAGCGGCGGCAGTGCAAACACCAGCCCACCCCGCAGTAGATTTGTCAGCACCAGCACGGCTTTTTTGGACCAGCGATCCACATAGGCACCTGCCACTGAGCCAAACAGCACCGCCGGGATCGTGAATGCAATCATAATCGACGCTACCCAGCCGCTGATCGTCTGTCCCTGAGTCTGAAAGCGGCTGGCAATCAGCGAAATCATCAGCACCAGATAGACCTTATCTGCAAGCTGAGAAAAAACCTGACCGCTCCACAGCGTTAAAAAGTTGCGGTTTTTCAGCACGGGCAAAAATCCGCGCTCTGGCTCCGCCGTGGGGGTTGAAGCCTCTGTAGACTGTGGCTGACTCGGCGCATCTAGCTCATGAGAGTGAGAACCGTTAGTTGAGTCGCCATTCTTCGACTCGGTACTAGCACCTTCGCCCACAAGCGCATCATTCGCCATGACGGGTTTGTCAGTAGAATCTGCCATTTTGTTCACATAGGCACCCGCAGCAGGGGCGTCAAACTGGCGAGACCTGTGGCTACGACTGCCTGAACCGGGGTAGTTCGAGGACAGCATTGTAGCGATTTCAAGGTCGGATTCAGGCAGTCGCATCATGATTCTGAGGGTTGGGGGTAATCGCTTGGGGAAGAAAGCAGGCGTCAATCAGAGTTGCGGAGCGAATAGGACGATCGAAATGATACTCTGCGTACTGGCGCAGCAGTCGCTCAACAGTCGTCCACACTCTTTGTGGTGCGACAAGCGTCCGACTGGGGGGAGTCGAACCCACTGACTGGGGTAGGTTTTCTTGAGCCAACTGCTGAAGAATTGTAAGCTGGCTTGCGGAAATTCGAGTGTTTAGCCCGACAGCGGGTGCCGTTTGGTAACGGCTGCGCGGCTCGGCTACACGGTTGTGAGGTTCTTGTCGAGGGACGATCGTTTGCGGTCTATCTGAATTTGCCTGCCGAGGCGAGGGGGTTTGTAGCTGCGTCAGTGCTGCCAGCGTTACCGTACCACCCGCTGGAATACTAAAGCCAACTTGCCAAGCGGGATCGTGCAGGTCAGGGACGATCGCGTGCTGGGTCAGGCAGCAGAGATGAACCTGTGGCGCGACGCCTGCTAGAACGAGGAACTGAAACACCGCATGCGTTAGGTGAGCTAAAACCTGTTCGGCAGACGCGTGTTCTAAGCGCCCTAAGTGATCATTCAGCAAACAAAACAATTCATCTTGTGGCTGATCGCTCAGCGCCTGACACAAGCAAAGCTCCGCCAAATACTGACTTGCCGTCAGCTTTTTTAGGTCGTGTGCCAGACCCGGATAAGACTCCAGCGTTTCCGCCTGAGTCACTTTGTCGAGCGATCGCCCCTTCGCAATTAACAATTCATTCACCACAAACAGTCCACTCCGTCCACCTAATCGAGAGTTATGCTTTCGCGCCCCCATCGCTACTGCCCGTACTAAGCCAAACTCCCGCGTAAGGATCGTCAGCAGGCGATCAGACTCTCCCAGCGGCATACTCTTCAGGTTGATCCCTGTGGCTTTGTAGGTGCGACTCATGAAGACAGTAAGGAGTAAGCAGCGAGTAGATGAACAGTTCAAATTCAAAATTACTAATTCATAATCTTGAATTCTCCTTGCCCTTTTCTAGGGTATCGCGCTGACGCAAAAGATCGGGTCCGCGAGACGTGCCCAGTCGGGTTGCACCTGCAATAACTAACTCTAGCGCCTGCTCTGCCGTGCGAATTCCTCCAGAAGCCTTAATCCCCACTCGGTCTTTAGCAAGGTCCTTAAGTAGCCGAACGTCCGCGATCGTCGCTCCACCATGTAGCCCTGTGCTAGTTTTCAGGAAAGATGCTCCAGCATCCATGCAGAGTTCAGCCACCAACCGCTTTTCCGCATCCGTTAGCAGCGACATTTCCAGGATTGCCTTGACGGTCTGTCCGGTTTCATCGCAGATTTCGGCAATCTCCCGATGCACATCCTCGGTTTTGCCCGCCTTCAGCCAGCCAAGGTTAATCACCACGTCCAGTTCGGTTGCGCCGTTTTCTGCTGCTTCCTGCGCCTCATACAGCTTGACCGCCGAGGTCGTTGCGCCGTGAGGAAAGCCAATGACCGTGCAAACGCGCGGACGTTTACCTCGAAGCAGTTCAACTGCCTGACGCACATGAACTGGATAAACACATACAGCAGCAAATTTAAACCGATCGGCATCCTCACACCACTGCTCAACCTGCTCTGCTGTGGCTGTAGCGCTCAGCAGAGCATGATCAATAAACGGAGCAAGATCAATATCTGAGTCTGTGATTGCGGCCATGAGTCCTCATCAAAGCTTTCTAACTAGTACCAAACTTTCAGCAGTTTGTGATCGGTTCTAGAGAAAGGACTGACTGAAGAGATAGGTCGAGCCACGTACAGCAGTTTTGAACCAGAGGCGAGGTAGACGAAGCTAAGCAGCTTATTTGAGGAATTGCTTTAGAAAATGCCTACCTTGCTGCGGTGACGCGGTACAGTTTACCGCCGCATTAAGGACGCTCCCTCAGGTAGAGGTCTACCTTTTGGCTCAGGCAGTGCAGGACCAGGTTTGTAGGGCATTGGAATGTACTGGACCGAGGGACGCCCGCCCTGCGACTGTGGATACAATTCCATTAGCTCATAAATGACGCGCGGCAAGCCTACCGTAATGGGTAAACCGAGTTCCGATGCCTCTTCCACCGTCACCGGATAGTCGTGCGTCACTCTTCCGGTCGTCAGAGCCTCAATAATGGGCTCAACTTTCTCAGGTGCAATTTTGGGGTTAGGAATTTCGTCCTGCAGCAGCGTGCGAACAAAGCGTTGCACCTGCTGGATTGCCTTGCGCGATAGGTCTGCCATGATTAGCGTCTCGTCGTCGATTTCGCTGATTGGCTTGTCTTCCACAACCTTGAGTACGCTTGCCGCTGGGAAATTGCCCAATTGCGGATCAACCGGACCCAGCACTGCATTCGCGTCCATAACGATCTCGTCTGCCGCCAGCGCCAGCATTGTTCCACCGCTCATTGCGTAGTGCGGTACAAACACCGTCACTTTTGCGGGATGCCGAATCAGAGCGCGGGCGATTTGCTCCGTCGCCAGCACTAAACCACCTGGCGTGTGCAGAATCAGATCGATCGGCACGTCCGGTGGTGTGAGGCGAATGGCCCGAAGCACTTGCTCGGAGTCTTCGATCGTAATGTAGCGCGAGAGCGGAATCCCCAATAGGCTAATGGACTCTTGCCGATGGATCAGTAGAATCACGCGACTGCGCCGCTGTCGTTCAAAACCTGTGAGGGCTTGAACACGGCGCGACTCGGTTTGTCGTCGCTGCCACAAGGGTTGTAGCGACGAGATGACTAGAAAAACCCAGAACAAATCAAAGAAATTAAAATTCACGGAGGCTGCTTCCTAGTACCAGACGCACAGGTTTACCGCCCTATTGTTTCAATCTCTATATAAGAAAATGTCTATCTCTAGGCTTAACTGAAGCGACTGTAAAACAGCGATATGTCTTCTA
>NZ_JACJPG010000306.1 GCF_014695955.1 Leptolyngbya sp. FACHB-36
GCACCGCTGGGTTTTTCGTGTGGATTTCCTGCGACTCCAGGTAGCCCAGCACTGCCGTCTCGTCGAACTCCAGTTCGACATCCAGAATCCCTTCGGCTTCCCCACGATACAGCGCCAGCAGATTGTGGGACGCGATCGTGCTCACCTTTGATCGATAGCGGCGGTACATCTCAAATTTTGTCGAGCCTTCTGGGTGTTTCGCGCTAATGTGCGACACCCACACGCCCGACTCCAGCAAAAACTCACGCAGATAGGCACGTCGCTCTGCGTTTTCCGCCACCGATTCTGCCAGAATATCCGACGCTCCTTTTAGTGCGGCTTCTGCAGTTTCGACGCCGTTTTCTGCCGACACATACCGAGCGGCTTCGCTCTCCAAGGACTGCGGCTTCGCAGTCGGCAGATTCTGTAGCCGAATCCACGTCGCCAGCGGTTCCAGTCCTTTTTCTTTAGCGATCGTTGCCCGCGTGCGGCGCTTAGGGCGATACGGCAGGTACAGATCTTCTAGTTCGGGCTTCAGCAAGCAAGCCTCGATCTGCGATCGCAAATCTGGCGTCAGCTTGCCCTGCTGCTCGATCGCCGATAAAACGGTCTGCTTGCGCTCCTCTAACTCGGTCAGGTAGGTGTGACGATCGAGCAGTTCGCGCAGTTGGGTTTCGGTCATTTCGCCTGTGCGCTCTTTGCGGTAGCGGGCGATGAAAGGGACGGTTGCGCCTTCTGCAAACAGTTCTAGGGCGTTCGTAATCTGGGCAGGTCGGAGGGAAAGCTCGTCAGCCAGATGGTGGGAAATGTTGAGCATACGGTCTAATCTGGGGTCTTTTTCAGAATAGACGATCGTTCCCCACGCTTGACCAGCAGCGACTTCTACTGGATTCGCCTTGGAACGATGACTCAATAACTTCAAATGGCATAGCCGTCTCGACTGTCTTAGACAGGTAGGATAGCTATGCCGCAGAATTTACCCCTGATTTACTCCGCAAGCTGTCCCGCAAGAAACAAGACTTCTGGCTCGTGTCTCCTACTGGAAACTAGCCGCTAATAGCTAATGACCCCAGTGGGCTGGTGCACGCCCACATAGTTTTGTCAGCTTGCAGAGCCGATCGCGGATTTCTGATGTTAGAGCATGCGAGTGATAGCGCCATTGCCAGTTGCCTTCGGCTTTGCTAGGAACGTTCATGCGGGCGTCGCTGCCAAAGCCAAGTAGGTCTTGCACCGGAATAATAGCCGTGTTAGAGATCGAACTCAGCGCAAGGCGAATCAAGTCCCAGTGAATGCCTTCGGGACTGGTACAGCCCAGATAACCCAGGACGTTCTCTCGCTCATGGGACGAGAGGCTCTCGAACCAGCCTACGGTTGTGTTGTTGTCGTGGGTGCCCGTGTAGACAACACTGTTGCGCGAGAAGTTAAACGGCAAATAGGGATTTCCAGGGTCCGAACCAAAGGCAAATTGCAGAATTTTCATGCCAGGAAACTCGAAGCGATCGCGCAATTCTTCGACTTCCGGTGTGATTACGCCTAAATCCTCTGCCAAAATTGGCAGCTTGCCCAGCTTCTCTCGCAGCACCTCAAAGAACTCCATGCCCGGAGCTTTGATCCATCTGCCGTTCATCGCGGTTTCCTCGCCTTGGTCCACCGCCCAAAATGCTTCAAAGCCGCGGAAGTGGTCAATGCGAATTAAGTCCACGTAGTCCAGCATTGCCCGGAATCGCTGCACCCACCAGTGAAACTCAGACTTTTGCAAATGCTCCCACTCGTAGACGGGATTGCCCCAAAGCTGACCCGTTTCACTAAAATAATCGGGCGGCACGCCTGCCATCAGCGCGGGTTTTCCAGTCTCGTCTAGGGAAAAATTCTCAGGGTTTGCCCACACATCGGCACTGTCGTGAGCAACGTAGATGGGAATGTCACCAATAATTTGAATATTTTTAGAGTTGGCATAGCGTCTGAGTTCCGACCACTGGTAGAAGAACTCAAACTGCAAAAATTTCTCGTAGAAGATCTCTGCGGTGAGGCGACGGCTGTACTGTTCCAGCACCTCTGGCTTGCGATGAGCCAGATCCGGTTCCCACGTGTGCCAGCTTGACCCCTGCTGGTCTCGCTTCAGTGCCATAAACAGCGCATAGTCGTCGAGCCAGTACGCTTTACTGTCGCAGAACTGCTGAAACTGCGATCGCTGCTCTGAGGTTGCCCGCTGCTTGAAGTTCTCGCAGGCGGTTTGCAGCAGCGGTGTCTTGGCAGCTACCACGCGATCGTACTCAACGCGATCGGGTGAGAATTCCGGGAAATTAGCCAAATCACCGTCATCCAGCAATCCATCATGCCGCAGCCGCTCTGGACTGATCAGCATTGGGTTGCCTGCTAGCGCCGAGTAGCACATGTATGGCGAGTTGCCAAATCCTGTCGGTCCTAGCGGCAGCACCTGCCAAAGCTGCTGTCCTGAGTCTGCTAGAAAGTCGATAAACTGCCGAGCCTCCGGTCCTAAATCGCCAATGCCAAACCGACCGGGAAACGAGGTAGGATGCAGCAAAAGACCGCTGACCCGATGGAGCTTTACCGGAGCCTGAGTTACGGGAGAACGAGTCATGAATCTGTCGCGAAATAAGCTGCTTAGACAGTATCACGCCGTCCCAGAGGATAAACCTACCGGATGAAAGATTGAACAGGGCAACAACGGCACCAGCCGCCAAGCCAACCACGATCGCCAAATTCGGCTGCCAGCGGCTTAGCTGGCAGCACGTGGCTAGCAAAATCGCATTAATTGCCCGCTGATACAAGCCAGTTCCGGCACCGCTTGACGAGGTCTGATAGCAACAATCAAGGACCGCTCAGCAGAGGATTGGCAGGTGAGTATTCAACAAACTGCCAGCGCAATCGGCTAGCGCAAGAGGTTTGCTGCACCTGCTGCACCTGAAACTCGACTAGACGCTCGGCTCCAGCAACGGTAGCAATCCGCTCCGGCTCCCAGACGATCGTGGCACTGCCCGTGAGTTGCAGCGTATGTCCTTGCTCAAAATCGATAAACAGCAATCCTGCACTTGGATTCACCTGCAAATTTCCTAGCGTGTTAAACATGTTGTTGCCGGAATAATCGGGAAACACCAAACGCTCGGAGTCCACTTGAACAAAGCCAGGATAGCCACCGCGATGAGACGCATCCGCTCCATGAGTGGGATGAAGGCTGGCAATGAAAAAGGTGTC
>NZ_JACJPG010000307.1 GCF_014695955.1 Leptolyngbya sp. FACHB-36
CAAAAGTTTGGCTTAAATTGGTTTCTGCCGTCGCTGCACAAATATCGACGGGTGCTGCTGGAAGTGTTCGTTGCCTCGTTTTTTGTGCAGTTGTTCGGGCTGGCAAACCCTCTGATTACGCAGGTGATCATCGACAAAGTGCTGGTGCAAAACAGCCCGAACACGCTGCAAGTGCTGGGAATTTTTCTGGTCGTCATCGCTATTTTTGAAGCCGTGCTGACGAGCGTCCGGACGTACCTGTTTGTGGACACGACCAACCGGATCGATCTGGCGCTGGGATCGGAGATTATTGACCATTTGCTGCGGTTGCCCTTGCGCTACTTCGAACGGCGACCTGTGGGGGAGCTGGCAACGCGAGTTAACGAGCTAGAGAATATTCGACAGTTCCTTACGGGTACCGCCCTGACTGTGGTGCTAGATGCCGTGTTCTCGGTCATCTACATCGTGGTCATGTTTATCTATAGCTGGGTGCTGGCGCTAGTAGCGCTGGCAACGCTGCCGCTGTTCATGGTGCTGACGGCGGGGGTGTCGCCGATCGTGCGTCGCCAACTCCGCACCAAAGCTGAACGTAACGCCGAAGCGCAGTCTTATCTGGTGGAAGTGCTGTCTGGGATTCAGACCGTTAAGGCGCAGAATATTGAACTGCGATCGCGCTGGCAGTGGCAAGAGCGCTACGCCAAGTACGTGTCAGCCGGATTTAGAACCGTTGCCACCTCGACCACTGCCAGTTCTACTAGCCATTTTCTCAATCAGTTGTCCGGGCTGCTGGTGCTGTGGGTGGGGGCGTATCTGGTGCTGCAAGGCACCCTAACTCTGGGGCAGCTAATCGCCTTTCGCATCATCGCAGGCTATGTCACCAGTCCGCTGCTGCGCCTGACCCAACTGTGGCAGAACTTCCAGGAGACGGCTCTATCGCTAGAGCGCTTGGGCGACATCATTGACACGCCGACTGAAGCGGATGATCTCGATCGCCAGAATATTCCCATGCCCGTGATTGAGGGCACGGTGAAATACGACAACGTCTCGTTCCGCTTTAATCCCAGCGGTCCAATGCAGCTCAATAACGTAACGTTGGAATTCCCCAGCGGTGTGTTTGTCGGCATCGTGGGTCAGAGCGGCTCCGGTAAAAGCACCTTGATGAAGCTGCTGCCGCGCCTGTATCCGCTAGAGTCGGGGCGCATTCTGATCGACGGCTACGACATCAGCAAAGTCGAACTTTACTCGCTGCGCCAGCAAGTCGGTATTGTGCCGCAGGACACGCTGCTGTTTGAAGGCACCGTGCAAGAGAATATTGCCCTCAACGCGCCCGATGCCTCTGCGGAAGAAATTATCGCCGCCGCCAAAATTGCCGCCGCCCACGAATTCATCATGAACCTGCCCAACGGGTACAACACCCGCGTTGGAGAGCGAGGCTCCTCGCTATCGGGTGGACAACGACAGCGCGTGGCGATCGCCCGCACCATTCTGCAAAACCCTCGCCTGCTGATTCTGGACGAAGCCACCTCCGCACTGGATTACGACTCAGAGCGTCAGGTTTGCCTCAACCTTGCCGATGCCTTCGAGGGGCGCACCGTCTTCTTTATCACCCACCGCCTCAGCACGATTCGCAACGCCGACATCATCCT
>NZ_JACJPG010000308.1 GCF_014695955.1 Leptolyngbya sp. FACHB-36
ATCGCTGATAACTACATTAACCTTTACATAAACTTTGCGTTACTGAATCTTGTTTGAGGTTCGTATAAGGCTCACCGTGTTTCTACGGTTTGCAGCCCTTCCTCCGGAAGAAGTGTGTAAATCCCGTAAGCAGTTTTAAGGACTGCATCACGGATTCATCGCGCACACTTTGCTCAGTTTGTTAATGCATGTTCAACCCAGACCACAGCCAATGCCCTGAAATTGCGATCATCTCGAGGAGCCGTACTTGGCGAGCATCGTGCGTACCCATAGGTAACTCTACCTGATGAATCCGTCTCCCGAAACGGCTAAATGGCTAAAGCCAAATCATTGTGAATAGGTAGGTAGCTGAAGTGAAGTATACAACTGATTGTATGGGAACGGATGATGCAACAACAATCAAGCATCACAACCCACCGTCCACCAAGCATTGCTATATCTTGGGAATGCGGGTCGATGTCACCAGTTATCCAGACGCTACCCAGCAAGTAATGGCGTGGGCGAAGGCGGGTGAAAGCCGCTATGTGTGTGCAGCAAACGTACACATGGTGATGGAGTCTTACGACAAAACTGAGTTTGCTCGTGTCGTGAACCAGGCTGACCTCATAACACCCGATGGTAAGCCGCTGGTGCAAGCGTTACGGGCATTGGGCATGAGGACTGCCTCACAGGTTCGCGGACCCAGTCTGACGCTGCATGTGTGCGAAGCGGCAGCTCAGCAGGGAGTTCCGATCGGCTTATATGGCGGCAGTCCTGACTCTCTAGCGACGTTTGAAGCATTTCTGCACCATCGCTTTCCGGGCATTCAGGTTGCCTGCTCTATCTCGCCGCCCTATCGCCCTCTTACCCCCACCGAAGATGCCGAATACACCCGACAGATTGCCGAGTCTGGAGCGCGGGTTCTCTTTGTGGGACTAGGCTGCCCAAAGCAGGAGTTGTGGATGCAGGTGCATCGCGGAGCAATTCCCGCAGTGATGCTGGGCGTGGGAGCCGCCTTTGATTTTCATGGGGGTCGTGTGAAGCAGGCACCCGTCTGGATGCAAACCCTGTGCCTAGAGTGGGCGTTTCGCCTAGCGATGGAGCCGAGGCGGTTGTGGAAGCGTTACGCCAAGCACAACCCTCGCTTTGTGATATTTTTCCTCACGCAGTGGGTCAGGAGCTTATTTGCGCGTCGTTGGTCTGAGGCGGCCAGCCACAAGTAGCCACACATCTGACAGCAGAACTAAGAGAATAAGCTAATGGCTGATAGCGACTTGAGTCGCCGTGAGCTATTGCGCAGAGCAAAGTTTTCAGGAGACAAGGCAGTTGCCTTGTCGATGCACTACCCCGCTAAACCGTTTTCCGTCTACTTAGGATCAAGGACTATTGAACATGACGCAGTTGAAGCGAGCACTCATTACCGGAATTACAGGTCAGGATGGGTCTTACCTGAGTGAGTTCTTACTAGAACAGGGCTACGAGGTGCATGGAATTATTCGTCGGACTTCGACCTTTAATACCGATCGCATCGATCACATCTACGAAGATCCTCACTCTGAGGGCGTGCGGTTGTTTCTACACTACGGCGACCTCACCGATGGCACCACGTTGCGACGCATCCTCGAAGACGTGAAGCCAACTGAAATCTACAATCTCGGTGCTCAGTCGCACGTTCGCGTTAGCTTTGACTCGCCGGAATACACAGTAGACACCGTTGGAACGGGTACCCTGCGGCTGCTAGAAGCGGTGCGCGACTACCAGCACCGTACCGGAATCGAAGTCCGCTTCTATCAAGCAGGCTCGTCGGAAATGTATGGATTAGTGCAGGAAGTTCCGCAAAAAGAAACGACACCGTTCTATCCCCGTAGTCCTTACGCCTGCGCCAAAGTATTTGGGCACTGGATAACGATCAACTACCGCGAATCCTACAATCTGTTTGCCTGCAACGGCATTCTGTTTAACCACGAGTCGCCCCGACGCGGTGAGACGTTTGTCACCCGCAAAATTACCCGCGCGGTCGCTCGGATTGTCGCTGGAAAGCAGAAAAAGCTGTACTTAGGCAACCTGGATTCTAAGCGGGACTGGGGCTACGCCAAAGACTATGTGCGGGCAATGTGGCTGATGCTCCAGCAAGAGCAGCCCGACGATTACGTGGTCGCAACTGGCGAAACCCACTCCATTCGCGAATTCCTGGATGTGGCATTTGGCTATGTCAACCTGAATTGGCAAGACCATGTGGAGTTTGATGAGCGCTATCTGCGTCCGACGGAAGTAGATCTCTTGATTGGTGATCCGGCTAAAGCGAAGCAACAGCTAGGTTGGGAACCCTCTGTGACGTTTGAGCAGTTGGTTAACCTGATGGTAGAAGCGGATCTGCAAGCTCTGGGGCTGGTTCCCCTCAACGGACATAGCCCACAACCAATCCGCGATTTAGCTACGATTCGCTAATCGCCAGTTGGTAGTAGTGCGTCGTTAGTGACTGCGATCGATCCTCATTGACTGACAAAGCTTTGAACGACCTCTCCCCCAACCCCTTTCCGATATGGAAAGGGGAGTCAGATGAACGTCCAGTTCCCTCTCCTCGCAGGAGAGGGTTAGGGAGAGGTCTTCAGCGATTCGAGCAAACGATTTGTCTGTTTGTCTGTCAGTCGGAATCGACTCTCCCCTAGAGGCACCGAACTAATGATGTCACTCTAAAAACGAATGACCGATCGCGGTTGGCTAATACCGATTGGCTAACAGCTAACCCTCAACCTTTTCCCATAAGCTAACCCTCAACCCTTTCCCATAGGCAACCCGTATTATGACAGCAGCATTGGATCTCAAGGACAAGCGAATTGTAGTCACAGGTGGAGCCGGATTTCTGGGTCGGCAGGTAATCGCGCAACTGTGTCAAGCCGGAGCCGATTTCCAGAAAATTTCGGTGCCTCGATCGCAGACCTTCGACCTCCGCAAACTAGAAAGCTGCCAGCGCGTTGTTGAGCAGCAAGACATCATCATTCACTTAGCCGCTCACGTAGGCGGCATTGGCTTGAATCGCGAAAAACCCGCCGAACTGTTCTACGACAACTTAATTATGGGTTCGCAGCTCATTCATGCTGCCTATGAAGCCGGAGTCGAAAAGTTCGTTTGCGTCGGCACAATCTGTGCCTATCCCAAATTTACGCCTGTTCCGTTCAAAGAAGACGATCTGTGGATCGGCTACCCCGAAGAAACCAACGCACCCTATGGCATCGCCAAAAAAGCGTTGCTGGTGCAGCTTCAGGCATATCGGCAGCAATACAACTTCGATGGCATTTATCTGCTTCCGGTAAACCTGTACGGTCCCGAAGACAACTTTGACCCGCGCAGTTCTCACGTGATTCCCGCTTTGATTCGCAAAGTCTACGAAGCGAAGCAGCGCGGCGATGCCTCTCTGCCTGTATGGGGCGACGGTAGCCCGACGCGCGAGTTTCTCTACTCTGAAGACGCGGCACGCGGAATTGTGATGGCAACGCAGTTCTACAGCGATTCGGAACCCGTCAATTTGGGAACGGGCATTGAGATCTCGATTCGCGATTTGGTCGAGTTGATTTGCGAACTGATGGAATTTGAGGGCGAGCTTGTGTGGGAAACCGACAAGCCCAATGGTCAACCTCGTCGCTGTTTGGACATCGATCGGGCGGAAAAAGCCTTTGGCTTCAAAGCGCAGGTAGATTTCCGTCAGGGACTCAAGAACACGATCGAGTGGTACGCAGCACACGCCGAGCAGTCGTCGCTGTCTCAGAGTGCCGCTCACGTCTAAGCGCAGTACCCACAAGATGCTGATTGTTTACCGTGCGATCGCCCACAATACTGTGGGCGATCGCGCGGCCGTCGGATCGAGGTGTGATACCAATTCGGAATTCGGAGTTCGGAATACTTGCTTCTCGCGCAGCAAGCTACGGAATTGCAGAAACTCGAATCTGTCTGCGTCTTAATGATTTGATCTGTAGCTGAAATCTAGAGAATTACCAATTCGGAGTTCGGAGTTCGTAATTGCAAACTCCGAACTCCGAATTGGTATGACTACAATTAGCGACTGCCGGGATTCGTGATGCGGTTCCAAGCTTGAATCACCTGCTGAAGCTTAGCTGGAGTTTGGTCTTGAACCATATCTACGTACTGAACGCCTTGCCCCTGCGAGGGCACCATGAGGGCGATCGTGAAGTAGTCTGCCCCGATTGTTGAGGGGTAGTTGAATCCTA
>NZ_JACJPG010000309.1 GCF_014695955.1 Leptolyngbya sp. FACHB-36
CATGAACACGGCAGCAACCGCCACTAAAATTCCCCCTTCTCAGCATCCTTACGCCAACATCATTTATCGCCTCGAAGCAGGCGGCGCAATGCTCCCCGACACGCCTGAAAACCTGATGCAGATCATCGGCTTGTACAAGGCATACGCGGTGCCGATGGACTTCTACTGGCGCGATCTGCTGTACATTGCGGAGCAGGTATTCCTCGATCCACTGCCGTTCTTCAAGTACTTCATTCCCAAAGAGTATCTAGAGCGGCACAACCACTATGCGGGTGACGACGCCGATCTCCGCATCTGGCGCGGTGAAGCGACAGCACACCCAGAGCTGCTGGAGTTCATTGAGAAAGGCGAACTCAAGATGAAGCTGCCGCGCATCTTCCACCACTGGTGGCACGATCGCATCAACATGGAGTTCGCGGAAGAGTGCATGCGATCGATGCTGTGGCACCGAGGCATGTCCACGTCGGTCAACCAGTTCGATTCTTATCTGGACAGCGACGAGTACAAGGCAAATGCCGATCGTGCCATTCGCGCCTATTTCAAGGGCAACCCGCTGATGCTGGGGCTGCACAACGCCTTTCCAGAACTGTTCCTGGAGCAGTGCCGTCAGATGTCCTACTATTCCAATCTAGGACTGTTTTGGGAAGTCATGGCTCCGGTGTTCTTCGAGATGTCAGACCTGTACGACGAAGGTAAAATCGCCAGCGTCCCTGATGCGATGAACTTTCTGGTGAATGGCATCTTTGCGATCGCGGGGCGTCCTATTTACCACCACGTTTACATCCGGGGTGAGTGCTACGAAATCATTCCCAAGTCGAAGGGCTTTACCTGGCTGTATGAGGCGGCTCTGCCTTACGTGGAAGCGGTGTTCTACCGCACGTCACCGTTCCGAGGCACCAAGTCTTACAACGCCCAAGCGGGTCAAGTGCCCGACGACCAAAAAGATTTTCACTATGGCGTCCTGTACGCTGACAAATTTCCAGTGGGTACCGCGGGCATCCCGCCGACCCTGCTGGCACAGGACATGCTGCACTTTCTGCCGCAATATCTCGTCGATTACTACCAGCAGTACTGTCGGGGCGAGGACGACATGCTGATTCAACTAGCGGTCAGCTTCCAGCGATCGATGTACTGCGTCACCTCCGCCGTGATTCAGGCATTGCGGACTGCTCTGCTCTACCCATTAGATGATCCCAATCCTAAGCACCTGAAGGCAAACCGCGCCTTCTTTGAGGCGCAAATGGATCGGTTCCTGCGTCCTGAAGCTCGCTTGCGAGATATTCAAAACCAGAACTATCGCTAATTGAAATTCCTGTCGGCTCGGTACGCAGAAGCCACCAGCGATTGATTAATTGCTGGTGGCTTCTAGTGTGATGGTTGAGTGATTACGGTAGCTGACTCAGCCAGTACGACACGTCTACCGATAAGCGCTGTCCAAGCTGCAGCAGTCGCCTTAGAGCCGCTGCCGGGATTGCCGATCGCCCTTCACCCGACTGCCAGCTAGAGCACTCTGGGATCAGCCATTGGTGCAGCCGCTGGAAGTACAGTTCCTGCGCCTTTGCCAGCGACAGATTCAAACTCATGCGATCGCCCAGTTCAATCAGTCGCTCTAACTGCTCCACCACCGCCTCGACGGTTTTGCCATTAGGGGTATGCAGCAGGGTCCACAGCGATCGCAGAATCAGCCGCTCCAGGGTTTGCTTTGCCTCTGGTAGATTGAGTGTGCAGTGGAGCAGAGCAGCTTCGGTAGCGATCGCCTCCAACTCAACGAGATGGTTCAGCTCTGCTGGAGTCGATTCTCCACTTTCCTGCTCCAATGCGCGGAGGGAAAGCAGCACTCGCTGAGTCAAGGCAACTTCCGCCGCAACCTGAAGTTCCTGCGGCACAGCCAGTTCGTCTCGATGGAACGCCATCAGGACTCCGTAGTTGTCACGGTACACCTGCGTGTAGAGTTGGTCGAGCCGCGTTAGCGTCTCCTGAGACAGCAGCCGCATAATCCGATGGCGCTCTTCAGCGAACAGGCTTTGCAGACTGTAGGACTGGCTGCCAAAGCACTGGCTCATTGCCAAAATGGTTTGGGCAGCGCTTGCCTGCGTCAGCGCCGCAAACAGACGATCCTTCAGCATCGTGTAGCTGCGGCGTCCTCCAAACGGCTGAATGCAGCAGTGGAAATCCCAACCGCCCAAATGCAGCACCGCAAACACCAGATGCACGCTTTCGCGGGTGATTTCTGAAACCAGTTGCAATTGCCCGACTGCAAGGGTTAGGGGACCCATGCGCTGGAGTTGGTAGTCTAGCTGATTGGCGCTGTAGCAGTAGAGGTGTTGCTCTTTGGCGTAGGTGGTGAACAGTGAGCTAATCGCGTAGTGTGCCGCCACTTGCTCTAAGTTAATTTGCGCGGATTTGACGAGTTGCCGATACACTTCGCCGCCGTGCTTAAACCAATCGACATTGCTAGGAGCGATCGTCAGCCGCTTGACGAACGCCGCCTCCAGTTGAACGCCCGTCACGTCGCCTGCCAGTTCCAGCGCTCTTGCCGCATAGCGAAGAATTTGCACCCCTTCCGGGCGAGAAAGTTCTTCAAAAAACCAGCCGCAGCTTGTGTACATCAGCAGCGCGTGTCGCTGCATCTCCAGCAGCCGCAAAGCGTCGATTCGCTCGGCATTGCTGAGCTTGCGCGCTTGATGACGGGATAAAAAGGCGTTGACGTTGGTAACGGTGCGATCGCGGATCACCTGAATGTATTCATCGCGCGCCAGCCAGGGATCGCGAAACAGCTTGTGTCCGGCATCGTCATAGGTTTTGACTAACTGATCCCGCAGCCAATCCAGCGCATCCCGCAGGGGACGCCGCCATTTTTGGTTCCAGCTACCGCCCCCACCGCAGCCGCAGTCGTCCTGCCAGCGATCGACGCCATGAGCGCAACTCCACGCTGTGACTGGCTTCAACTCAACTTCCCACGCGGGTGGATGCAGGGATAGGTAGTGAGCAAAGTTGGTTACGGTCCAGCCGCGATCAGGAAACTCATGCGCAAATGCATACGCCAAACATTTCTCGGTGCCGCCCTTGTGGTGCCCAAACGTCTCGCCGTCTGTTGCTACCGCAATTAGCTGCGATGGACGATGATCTCCGCGCACCGCTTGCCCCAGTCGCCCTACCAGGTTGTAGGAACTGCTCAACGCGCTGTCAAAGCCCATATCCCGCGAGATGGGACCGTCGTAGAAGAAAATGTCAATGAATGGGGGCTGGGAAGAAGGCGGCTCCCCAGGCTTCTGCAAAAAGCAGCGGTAGGGACGAGTTGGATCAATCTGGCTACCGCCGACTTCGTGCCAGTCAGGGTTTGGATTGTCGGCAGTGGGGAGCGTACGACAGCGCTGCGCCTGCGAGGGTGCCAGGACAATGAAGCGAATCCCTTCGGCGACGAGTGCCTCTAGAGTTGAGTAATCAACAGCAGTTTCTGCCAGCCACATGCCTTTGGGATCGCGCCCAAAACGAGAGTGGAAGTCTGCTTTGCCCCAGCGAATTTGAGTCAGTTTGTCGCGCTGATTTGCCAGCGGCAGAATGATGTGGTTGTAGGCTTGGGCGATCGCGTTGCCATGTCCATTCAGGCGCTCGCAGCTTTTGCGATCAGCATCCAGAATCCGCTGGTAGACCTCAACATCGTACCGCTCTAGCCAGTTCATCAACGTGGGACCGATGTTGAAGCTGAGGTATTCGTAGTTGTTGACGATCCCTACCACATCGCCGTGGTCGTTCAGCACTCTGGCAAAGGCATTGGGACGGTAGCACTCGTGGTGAATCCGCTCGTTCCAGTTGTGGAAGGGTGCTGCGCTGGGCTGGCGCTCGATCGCGTCCAAATACGGATTCTCACGCGGGGGCTGGTAGAAGTGCCCGTGAACGGTGATGTACACACCTTGCGCGGTGCGAAGGGGATCGGTTGCGATCGCCGCGCCGCTCTGATGAGTCAAATCTGGGGCTAGCAGCGCGGGATCGGGATCAACCGTCGAGCCACGGCTAGCCAGATTCCCATTCAAAGACGGTTTGGACGGACGGGCGTCAGACGTAGAGGTCATAGCAGAAGGTTCTGAAAGGGTAAGAGATCGTCACTCAACCAAGCGACTGTAGAGCAAGTTGTGAATACAAGTCGCTTGGCGTCCATCGTGTGATGGGGATGAGTGGGGCAATTAATCAGGAAGTTCTTACGGGGAAGCTTGGTCGAGTCGTCAATGTAGCCGATTCCTGGATCGAGCCGAATCTAACTAAACGGCTAGAAAAATGGGGATCGCGTCTATCTTCAGGGAGACTTGAGTGGGGCTAGAGTTAGATCTTAAAACCGCTAATTTCTGAAATTCTCAGCAAACTCTCGGAAATTCATTGCAACATACCTGATTCAACCGCAACTTTTAGATAAATTTAATCCCTGCTTAAGGGATCACTACAAGAGTTTGCAGTGCTGGTAGTTATAGCAACATGTCGTAACACTAGCTAACTAGATTACTTCAGCCGTAGATGCAGTAAAACGGGTAGGACGATCGACTAGACGAACAGGTTGCCATCTAGAGTTCCTACCCGCTTTTAATAGAGGCGGACTTATACGCTTTGACTAAAACCTCGGAGGTTTAAACCACTCTGCCGATCACGATGCTTCATTCTTGGTTAAAACCTCCGAAGCTTGCGTAGGTCCTAAGTTTGCCTTACGCTGCGAATCGAATCTTAAGGTAATCTTCCTCAATTTTTGCCCCTGCTGGCTGCAACGCGGCTAGCGCCTGCGGCAGCACTAGATTTCGCCGATGATTGCCAATCCGGATGTTTAGCTCGTCGCCCGTTTTGGTGAGTTCAATTTGGCTCTTGGCGATCCCAGGAAGGTAAACCTCCAAGCTGTACTGCTGCTGGTCTTGTACCACTCGCAGCGTTGTTTCCTTGTGGTAGACCTGAGTGGGATCTTCACCGTCAGGGTAAAGCGTAGTCTTCAGACGATCGAGCGCCTCCAGCCCGCACATCTCCTCAGAGTAGAGCGGAACTTCTTTAATCGGCAGCGGCGAGAAGTTGTCGTGAATCTCCTGACGGTGCTGCTGCTGCAGTTCTTTCCAGCGCTGGAAGAAGGGATCAGATACGGAATCGGGAATAATCCGGTTCGCCACTACCAGATCGGTTGCCACGTTGTACAGACTCAGATAGGCGTGGGCGCGGAGCGACTCTTTGATCACCATTTTTTCGGGGTTCATCACCAGTCGCACCGAGGTTTTGGTGTTGTCAGTCAGCACTTTCTCTAGCGCTTCGATCTGTTCGTAAAACTCATAAGGTGCGTCCATCACTTCCTTGTCGGGTAGCGAGAAGCCTGCGATCGGACGAAAGATTGGCTCGACCAGGGGACGCAGCGCTACGGAGATCCCCCGAAACGGCTTGTAGAACTTTCGCATGTACCAGCCACCAACTTCCGGCAGGCTTAACAGACGCAAGGCCGTTCCAGTGGGCGCAGAGTCAATAATCAGCACCTCGAATTCGCCTTCGTCGTAGTGGCGTTTCATCCGCACCAAGCCGAAAATCTCGTCCATTCCAGGTAGAATCGCTAACTCTTCGGCTTGGACACCGTCCAATCCCCGCGCTTGCAGCACTTGAGTAATGTAGCGCTTCACTGCACCCCAGTTACCTTCTAGCTCCATCAGCGCATCAAGTTCTGCCCCCCACAAGTTCGATCGCACCTGCCGGGGATCATGCCCCAGTTCCATATCGAAGCTGTCTGCCAGCGAGTGAGCCGGATCAGTACTCAGGACAAGGGTTTTGTAGCCGAGTTCTGCACATTGCAGTCCGGTTGCAGCAGCAACTGACGTTTTTCCCACGCCTCCTTTGCCCGTCATGAGGATTACACGCATGAATATGGATGTCCCTTGCTGAGAATTAGTTACATTCTTTTACTCTATCGGGTTTTTCCACTGTGGGTAAGCATAACGCCTCTCGATCGTCCAAACTGTGCTGGCAACAGCCACCGCTTCGCCACAGACACAGCGTCAGTACGCAGTCATGAGTCTATTAGGACTTACGCAAACCTCGGAGGTTTTGACCAAGACCCAAGCATTGTGACCGACAGAGTGGCTTAAACCTCGGAGGTTTTGGTCAAACTGCGTAAATTCGAATCTATGAACGATGAACGATGAACAGTGGAGCCTGTTTGATGGAGCTGAGGACGGCTATGGCAGCAAACTGACGCGAACCGGATCGCCACCCTTAAGCGGCGTACCGCTGCGAGTGACAAAGCGTTCTCCTGCCTTCAAGCCAGACAGAATCTCAACCTTGCCATCCGCTCGATCACCCAACACAACCTCTCGCGCTTCAGCGCTGCCGCTGCTTCCAGTGCCGTTGAATACGTACACAACCCCTTTACTAGATGGAGTTGCTTGCTTCGCTGTGGCTGCATTACGATCGTCCTGCACTGCAGCGATCGGCACCAACACTCGCGCTGGTCGGGATGGCTCTAAGCGCACTTTCGCAACCATGCCGATACCAATTTTGCCATCGCCATTTGCCACTGTGATCTCAACTGGGATCAGCGATGCCGCATCGGCAACCGGGGAAATACTCCCAACTGCTCCCGTAAATACCTGCTTGGGTAGCGCATTAAAACGCAACTCAACGCTATCTCCAACGCTAAGCGTTTTTCGCTCTCGCTCTAACACCTGCACAGTCAGCTTAACGCGGCTAAAGTTCCCTAATCGCAGTAGTTCAGTCCCTGATGTCACTGAATCACCCACGCTAGCTAACTGCTCTAACACGTAGCCACTCACGGGCGATGTTAGAACAGCAAACGATTGCCGCTCACGGGCTTGCACAACCGACGTTTGCTGTGCTGACAGACGACCCCGCGCCTCGGCAATCCCCGTTTGTTGGTCAATACTTCTTCGTTGGATCGATCGCAGCGCTTCAGCAGCGCTTTTTGCAGTGGCGCGGGCTTGTTCTGCTCGCTGACGACTGATGGTTCCGTTTCTGGCAAGCCGATCCAGCCGAGTCGCTTCGTTCTGAGCATTCCGATACCGAGTTTGCGCCTGTTCCGCCTCTTGACGGTTTAATGCCGCTCGCGCTTGTAGCTGAGTCACCTGTGACCGCTGCGCTGCAAGTTGCGATTGAGCATCGCTGATCGCTGTCTTTAGAGCAGCATCATCAATCTGAACCAAGGGCTGGTCTTGCCGAATCCGATCGCCCACCTTAGCGTTTAGCTTCAGAAGCTGTCCATCTGACTGAGCACGCAGCGTCAACTCTTGTAGCGGTCTAGCCTTTCCGGTGTATTCGATCGGCTGTTTTAGCACAGCAGGTTTGGCAACCGCCACCTCCACAGGTGTTGCCACTTGCTTGCCGACGGGAAATGGCTGTGGTTCTGCTCCCGCTCGTTCTTTTTCTGGAGAGCAACTAGAGACGAGGAGCAAGGACCCAGCCAGCAATAGCCAACTCACAGCGCTTTTGAACCTGGTCTGTCCGGCTGGTAGTAGCCGATGGATAGAGCCTTGTTGACATAGTAACTTAGGCATACGGGCGAACTCCTGCAACAACCAAACCGCGGAGAACCGAACAAAGACACCCTTAGATAGATTTTAACAATGTCTTAGCGATTCACCCGATCGCCAAACGAGTCTCCTTGCAGAAGCAGCGCTTGAAAACTGCCAGTGTTTGATAAGAAACGGAAATAAACTAGTCATTTCAGAAAACAAGCAAAATCACTACACCAAAAAGGTTGGTGTAGTGATTTTGATTTACTAAAAATTGGGTGGGAGTAGGAAAGCGAAGCAGACCCATTCCCATGACCAGTTAGCTTTTATCTAACTAACCCGGTTGCCTTTAGCGCGGCTCATCCGCCTGCGATCGCTGGAATGATGCTGACCTCATCCCCATCTTTAAGGGGTGTGTTTGTACCTTCCAAAAAGCGAATATCTTCGCTATTGACGTAGAAGTTGACGAACCGCCGCAGTTCACCTTGGTCATCGCACAGACGCGCTTTAATTCCAGGGCAGGACTGCTCCAGCGAGTTTAGCAACTCACCGATCGTGCCGCCATTGCACTCAACCGTGGCTTGGTTATTCGTTAATTTTTGCAGAGGAGTTGGAATCAGAACTTTGACAGACATGGGAGATTGCATTGTAATTTTGAGCGTTGAATTTTGAATGACAAAGATGAGCTTTCAACTCAACATGCATCATTCAAAATTTTCAATTGTTTAGACGAGGACCTGCTGCCACTCCAGACGATCGAGCGTTCGGGAGCGCTCTAGCGCCCGCTCGAAGCTGTCCAGCTTGGGTTCAATGGTCAGCGGTTCGCCGACGTAACCTTGAACGGCTTCCTGAGTTTTTAAGCCATTGCCTGTAATGTAAACCACGGTGGTTTCATCTGGGTTAATCTTTCCTGCTTCCACCAGCTTTTGTAAGACCGCAATGGTCGTTCCACCAGCCGTTTCGGTAAAAATGCCTTCGGTTTCCGCTAGCAGCTTAATGCCTGCCACAATTTCGGCATCTGTGACAGACTCGATATTGCCATTGGTTTTACGAGCGATGTCCACGGCATAAACGCCGTCAGCCGGATTGCCGATCGCAATTGATTTGGCAATCGTGTTAGGCTTCACGGGCGCAATGAAGTCTCGCCCCTCGCGGAAGGCTTGGGCGATCGGAGAGCACCCTTCCGCCTGAGCACCACTAAAGCGCACAGGCTTTTCATCCACCAACCCAACTTGCACAAACTCCTGGAAGCCTTTGTAGATTTTGGTGAACAGCGACCCTGATGCTAACGGAGCCACAACATGGTCGGGCAGTTGCCAGCCAAGCTGCTCCGCAACTTCGTAGCCTAGAGTTTTAGAGCCTTCGGAGTAGTAAGGGCGCAAATTGATGTTGACGAAGCCCCATCCATGCGTGTTTGCCACTTCCGAACAGAGACGGTTGACCTGATCATAATTGCCATGCACTGCCATCACGGTCGGACCATAAATCAGCGTGCCCATGACCTTGCCTGCTTCTAGATCTGCTGGAATAAACACACAGCAGTCTAAGCCTGCATGAGCCGCGATCGCCGCTGTCGAGTTTGCCAGGTTGCCCGTGCTAGCACAGGACACCGTCGTGAAGCCCAGTTCTCGCGCACGAGTCAGCGCTACCGAAACCACGCGATCCTTAAAGCTAAGCGTGGGCATGTTGACAGCATCATTCTTGATGTACAGCTTGTTCAATCCCAGCCGCCGTGCCAGCCGATTTGCTTGTACCAGCGGCGTCATGCCCGTTCCCACATCGATCGGGGTTTCAGTCGCAACGGGCAGAAACGGACGATAGCGCCAAATTGAATTCGGTCCTGCTTGAATGCTTTCGCGAGTAACAGTCCGCCGCAGTTCATTGAGATCGTATGCCACCTCTAATGGACCAAAGCACAGCTCGCAAACGTGCATGGCTTTGAGTTCATACTCTTCGCCACACTCCTTACACTTCAGCGCTCGAAAGGTTGCAGTGGATTTTGCTAGCAGTTGGGTGGCTTGGGTCATGGCTTGAATGTCCTCAATTCTGAGCAGTCAGCAGGGTTTTCGATGCAGTTTGCCTGATGTTAGCACGCGGTATATACCTAGTCAAACATACCCGACTAAAAAAGTCGGGTATGTTTCAGCAGCTCATCCTGCTTTCGAGAGATACCTTCTACAAAAGACAATTCTGTAGACGTACTCTAGGTTTGAGAAGATTACCTCAAGGGGGGTATGGGCAGTTTGTCAAATAGTTGTTATATTCTGTAATACAAAGCAGTCACCTGGTTTCGACATCAGGGCACTTTGAACAGATTCAGCACTTGCTGAGTCAAACGCTACGGAATGTGGTTAGCCGCTTCGGTAGCATTCGCAAAGCTACTCTCTCTCATTTGGAGTCCAACTACCATGAACCAACCTGCCGAACTAACTCTGGAGCAGCAATTCAGTATTCGCTCCTTTGAAACGCAAGTGCAAAAGATGAGCCGTGAACAAGCTCAAGACTTTCTAATCAAGCTCTATGAGCAAATGATCATGCGGGAAAATATGTACAAGCATTTCCTGAAGCATCAGTGGGGCTTGGAAGCAGGTCCTCAGTTCTAACACGTTGCTGATCGACAGGCGACCTCATTCTCTGGCTTTGTTCTGATGGGAAAGAAGCTGGGGATCTGGGGCGTCACTCTAGACTAACTAGACTAAGACTGACTAGACTAAGTAGTCGAACTAGCGTTTCAACTTGTTGTACATCTGCACATTGTCATTTATTCCACTGCTAACGTCCTCATTCGCTTCGTTGAGGGGTAGCTTGCACAGTGGCAAGTGTCATTAAGATAGATCCTACTGGCTAGCAGACCGTACCGCAGTGGACGCTGTTGAAGTTATCCGCTCATTTCTTTTACAGCCAAACCTGGATGACTAGCGCTGCTCAATTTGGTGGCTCTGAGTTTATCGGCAGGCTTGAGGATGGTAGTGTTAAAGCAAGCCACTCTCAGGTTTGGGCCTTGGTATGTTTAAGCGGTTGCTCGTTTGCACTGACTTTTCCGATGGCGTTTATCGCTTCGCCCATTTCGTTCCCAGCTTGGCAGCCTTGGGGCTTGAGCAGCTTACCTTTTTGCATTGCGTGCCACTGCGAGAAATCGGCGGCATTCCACGAGTAGACACCGAGAAGGTGGACGCGGCTCAACAGCGCTTGAACGTTGCACTGAAGAGTCCTTCATCTGGTGTGAATGTCACGGTGATGGTGGAATCAGGGCGTGCGATCGATGCAATTTCAGCCGCTGCCCAAACCCATCAAGCGGATCTGATCGTGCTGGGAATGCCGACGCGAAATCTACTGACTGAGAAGCTGTTTGGCAGCACCACGATGGGACTATGCCAACGATCAACCGTGCCGCTAATGGTCATCCGTCCCCAACTGGTCTCGACCTACACCGCTGAAGAATTTGATTTGCGCTGTCGTCATCTGTTTCGCTGTCTTCTAGTGCCTTACGACGGCAGCAATGCATCAAAATACTTGCTCGATCGCCTCAAACAGCTTGCCCACGATCGCTCACCAAACTGCCTGGAACGATTGCACCTCTGTTGGGTGGTGGACGATGTTGGGCGGCGCGAGCTTCCAAAAGACTATCAAGTAGAAGCGGCGAAAGAGGCATTAGCAAGCGTCAAAACAGAATTAGAAGTGCTGAAGGTACAGGTGGCTCCGGTAGAAGTTCGGGTGGGTAACCCTGTACTAGAAGTTTTGGAAGCGGCTCAGATGCAAGACGTCAGCGCGATCGCTACCTCATCAGGCAGCATCGGAAAGCTTCTACAATGGTCCATACCCAGCTTTACCAGCGAACTGCTGAGGCGCAGTTGGCATCCAATTATTTACTTTCCGCCCAGCCCGACACGCTGATTAGGAGCCAGCAGGCACTCACTTCTAGCGATTTCGCGTGGGTCGAGTTACCTCACTCGATGGACTACAAAAAGTTGGTGGGACTGGTTTCCATTGCCGCCAGGACTTTGGGTTTTAGCTTCTCCAGTTCAGCTTGCAGCAGCGTTTTACTCAGGCTGGGCTGCCCAAGCGAGGCGCGTGGCTGACTGGTGATCGCCCACTCCTGCAACTGTGAACACTGAAATGACTGGATTGGAATAGACATGATGTGAGCGCAGCGATCGGGATTTTCCAGCGCAAACAGCAGAACGTGATACTCTTTTTTATCTCCCAACAGCCGCACCATTTCTTGACCGTGCGCTGACTTCAAATCTAGGTAGCAGCGGAGCCACCGAGGTCCCTTTTCCTGACTGTGTAGGGGATTGTAGAATGCGGTAATCCACAGCACCATTGGATGCGGTGACATTGAGCAAAGAAAGTTTTTGTAAATGCGGTTGTAGAGTTTATTAACTTGCAGATGCTCAATTTCCTTCTGAGGCAGCATGACCCAGAGGGTTGCGATGGCTCCTTGGCTGGTCTCCAACGGCTGAGGAAAGACAATCTCGGCGATCGGTTTACTTTTGGGCCAGCGGGCAACTCGACGCGCCTCTGTCACGGCATCAACGGCGACGGCTTTTGCTTCCACAGGGGGCAACCCCTTCGATAGCACCTCACTTAAGCGCTGACTAATTTCCTGATTGCCGCTGTACCGCTGTGCCAGTGGCTCTAGAGCTTTGAGGACTTCGGTGATCGATTGGGGACGATGGTTAGGCGATTTCTCTAAACACCCCATCACCAAATTTTCCAGCGCCTTCGGCAAGCGCACGGCGGGATTCGCAGAGATAAACGATCGGGGCGACTGGTAATGGTGCGCTTTATACCAACTGCCGAACGAGTGCGTTTCGGCTTGCAGCGGCATTTTGCCAGTCAGCATCTCAAACATCATGATGCCGAGGCTGTAAATGTCCGATCGGGCATCCAGTTCTCGACCTTCCATTTGCTCTGGCGACGAGTATGCCAGCGTTCCCATAAA
>NZ_JACJPG010000031.1 GCF_014695955.1 Leptolyngbya sp. FACHB-36
GAATTTCCGCCTCGGCGCGTTTGCGATCGGTAATGTCTTCAGCAATGCCCGTAATGCGCTGAACGCGGTTGTCGTTCACGCTTAAAAACGCGCGATCGCGAATCCAGCGAACGCCGCCGCTGGGCTGCACAATGCGATACTCTTCGTCGTAGTTGCCCTGAAGCACTTTGCTGGGCTGCGCGGCTTCAATGCGGGGGCGATCGTCCGGGTGAATGGCTCGCAGCCACGCGGAGCCATCCTGGTAAAGCTCATCTCGCGGCTGTCCCCAAATCTCCTCGTATGCTGGGCTGACATAGAGGACTTTATGCAGGTCTGGCTCCGTCACCCAGAATACTTCGCGAATCGTTTCGGCAATCTGGCGGAACTGCTCCTCGCTCTCGCGGCGGTCAGCTTCTGCCTGCTTGCGCTCGGTGACGTCGATCGCCGCGCTGATCACCATGCGTCTGCCATCCGGCAGCGGACCCAGTGGAGCCGAGAAAAATTCCCAGATGCGCGCCGATCCGCTGCGAGTGCGAACCATATACTCGCCTTCGGAGATACGGCGATCGCTGCCGTAGAGGCGATTGATGTCTGCCTGCACAGTGGCTCTGCGCTGTCCATAGGCAAGTTCTGTCCAGTGGGCGATCGTGGGAACGTCTTGGAGCGTGTACCCGCTGAGTTCTGTCCAGGTGTAATTGACTTGCAGCACTTCGCCGTCTTCGACATGGAGCATCATCGGCAGCGGCGCGTACAGAATAGCTCGGTAGAAGCGGTCTTCGCTGGTGGACAGAGCCGCCTCAGTTTGCTCACGGATCTGGACTTGCTGCTGTAAGTTCCGCAGGGTTTCGAGTAAAGTTGTGGTCCGCTCTTGCACCTGGACTTCTAGCCCGTCGCGTAAAGTGCGCATCTCGGCTTCAGACTGCTCCAGCGTCAGGAGGTAGCGCCGCAGGGCGGAGGTTGCCGCTGATATGAGCCCGATCGCCACCACACTTAGCACAATGACTAACCCGATGCTGAGTCCGCCGTCGAGGTTTGCCTGAAGCGATCGCTGAGTCAGCAGGGCAACTTCCTCCTGCTTAATTTGGTCTACAACTCCCCGAATCTGGTCCATTTGCTGCTTGCCTTCATCGGTTTTGACCACGGCAAGGGCAGCGCTGAGTCCTTGTTGATTGCGCAGTGCGATCGTCGCTCTCAGCTCGTCAAGCTTTCTGTCAATGAGCGGTTGTAAATCTCGCAGTCGCGCTTGCTGGCGCGAGTTGTCTGCGGTCAAGCGGCGCAACTCGCTCATGTCTCGATCGAGTTCAAGGACTGCTGTGTCGTAAGGTGCGAGGTAATTATTTCTCCCAGTCAGCAAATAGCCGCGCTGTCCGGTTTCGGCGTCTTTTAGATGCGACAGCAGTTCCTCAGTTTCCTGAAGCACCTGATATGTATGACTAACCCACTGGCTGCTTTGGCGAAATTTGAAGAACGCCAGCCAGGAAGAGATACTGATAATCGCGAGGAGGACGATCGCCAGTCGAAATCTAGCGCCGCTAGTCGGCTCAACCACAGAATTCGCGCATGTCTTGGGTTTCTCTAAGAGTACAGTAGCGCATTTGGCTCTGCCAAAACCCTAGCTGCCTTAGCAGGAGACGTCTGCCAGTATCCTGGCTGCGTCATCCGCAGACAGCCAGGGTTGGTTCCACAGTACAACGTCTAATCGTCGATCGTTTTACCTAGCCTGATAATGAATTCAGCTGAAATTTTCTGGTTGCTCATCTACCGCAAGGCGGAGAACAAGTTCGTTAAAGCGTGAAGAAACGAAGTAACGAAGTTGTTAGAGTTGTATTGAGAGTAGTCCAATGTATTGAAAGCGAATTGAAAGTTGTAACAGCATCAATCTTAACGCCCATAGAATCTGAGAATGCTACGGCTAAGCTTGGCATCGAGATATAAGAAGTTGTCGCAATGCACGTTGCTATACATCCAGCCTTTCTAAGAGGATTCAATTAAACCGAAACTCAGCATGGCAGAGGCTCTAATGCTTCCAGGCTGGGATGTACATAATTCTTCAATGATTCCCAGCCGCGAGAAACCAACAAAGTTACACATAGAATATTAAACTTCCGGTAAACGCTCAGAATAAAAGAAGGGCTGGCAATGGATAGTATGGAAGAAGAAATTGAGATATGGATTGAGCTTGACGAATATCAAACTGTGGAGGAACAAAGTTATGACGATGATCAATTTTGTAATGTAATTATTCACTTTGCTGATGGTTCAAGAATTGGTCTTAATGTCTGGAGCGAGAAGTTTTTTCGCCGAGAATTTAATAAGATTGATTGGGTAGATGAACAGGTAGCCATCTTGCCAGATCTTGTGGTGAGAAAATTTGATTCCACAGCGATCCGAAAATCTATTATGGACTTAATCAACAGAGATAAATGGTTAGAGGGGCGAGGGTTTCCAATCAAGGATGTAAAGAATAGTGAGGATGTTCGGATAGCGATCGGGTGATTGCAAATGCTCCAGCAACTTCAGGGAAAATTAAACCGCGACTTTCATACTTACTGTGTTCAAATCCAGAGATTTCAGTGCATAGCGCAACTCAGCCTGAGGAATTTGGTAAATCGAGCAACGTAACCGATACATTAAGTTATCAAGCTGTCGTACAAAATTCGTAACGAATTGAGACCTCGAAGATGCCAGAACCCTCCCTACAATGGCGCATTCCCGCGATCGTCGAGCCGCCAGAGTGGTTTGTGCAGGCGATCGCTCAGCACGCGCCTGACAGCTTGGTTGCTTACGCCGCCCAGCTTCTTTGGCAGCGCGGTATTCAGCAGGTAGACCAGCTTGCCGGATTTCTGAATCCCAGCGCCTACCAGCCCACCAGTCCCTTTGCGTTTGGGCAAGAAATGCAGTGGGCGATCGAGCGGTTGCAGCAGGCCTACAGGGACGGCTCGATCGTGGGCATTTGGGGCGACTTCGATGCGGATGGCGTCACAGCAACGGCAGTGTTGTGGGACGGACTAGGACAATTTTTTACTCAGCAGAAAACGCTGCTCTACTACATTCCTAACCGTATTACTGAGTCACATGGGCTGTCACGATCGGGCATCGATACGCTGCACGCGAAAGGCTGCCACTTGATCGTCACGTGCGACACGGGCAGCACCAATTTAGAGGAGATTGAGTACGCTCGTAGCCTGGGAATGGATGTGATCGTGACGGATCATCACACGCTACCCAGCGATCGTCCTGCCGTCACTGCCATCATCAATCCTCGCTACTTGCCCGCCGCGCATCCCCTCGCTCACTTATCTGGCGTTGCAGTCGCGTACAAATTAGTGGAGGCGCTGTACGAGACGCTGCCCGATGTGCCGCAAACCCCACTGGAGCAATTGCTTGATCTGGTCGCGATCGGGCTAATTGCCGATCTGGTAGAGCTTAAAGGAGACTGTCGCTATCTGGCACAGCGCGGCATCGAGCAACTCCAGCGGCAGGCAACCTCGGCAACAGCGACTCGTCCGGGAATTTTGCGACTGCTGGAGCTGTGCAAGCGCAGTGGCGATCGTCCCACGGATATTTCGTTTGGCATTGGTCCCCGTCTCAACGCAGTTAGCCGCATTCAAGGCGATGCCCACTTCTGCGTTGAACTGTTGACGAGCCGCGACACCCA
>NZ_JACJPG010000310.1 GCF_014695955.1 Leptolyngbya sp. FACHB-36
CGCTGTAGTTCTTCAATCGAATCCAATATCGGCATAAAACGCAGTCCAAAGTCTGTTAGCCGATACTCCACATGCGGCGGCACCGACGGATACACAACCCTTTCTAGAATGCCTAATCCTGTCATGCGGCGAAAATAGTAATTCTGAACTTTAGAGGTTAAACCAGTCAATTCTCGCTCGATCGCGCCGGGACGACAAATTCCTCGACGAATCAGTCCCAAAATTCGCAGTGACCATTTACACCCAAACACAGCCTCCACGATCTCTGCCACATCTGGCAATTCTTCCGAAACTTTTCCGTCTTGGAACGACTGCATTTCTTTCATAAAAGTACCCTACCTGACAAAATTGTGCCTGCTTGTGAGCATTTCTGCCACCTCCTATGCTCTTGATTGCAACACGCCTAAAGCAATTAAGGAGAGAGCCATGAGCCTGAAGAACAAAGTCGTAGTAATTACCGGGGGCGGTAGTGGGATTGGTGCTGATGCCGCGCACGCTTTCCATAAGATAGGAGCAAAAATTGTTCTCAATGGGCGGCGTGAAGAGCTACTGGCTCAGACAGCCCACACGATCGACCCAACAGGTGAAACGGTCATCTATGTAGCAGGTGATATTGGACAGCCTGAGACGAGTCAAAGCATTGTGAAGCTGGCAGTCGAACGATTTGGTGGCGTAGATGTGCTGCTCAACAATGCAGGCGTTTTTCAACCGAAACCCTTTCTTGAACACACTGAAGCGGACCTTGACGGCTATTTGAATTTACTGCGAGGCTACTTTTTTATGTCACAGTCTGCGATCGCTCAAATGCGCCAAGGGAGCGGTGGCGCGATCGTCAATGTTGGCTCGATGTGGGCAAACCACGCGATCGCGGCAACACCCTGTAGTGGTTCTTCAACGGCTAAAGGTGGGGTCCACGCCCTGACGCGCAATCTCGCCATTGAATTTGCACCTGACCAGATTCGGGTTAACGCGATCGCGCCAGCGGTTGTCGAGACGCCGTTGTTTGACGCTCTACTAACACCAGAACAGCTCGCGTCTTTCAATTCGTTTCATCCATTAGGGCGGAATGGGCAAGTCAACGACATAACCGCCGCCATTTTGTTTTTGGCAGATGATGCTTTCTCTAGTTGGATTACTGGCGTTGTTTTACCTGTCGATGGTGGCGTAACCGCAGGACGAAACTGAGCGCGGTTAACTCTTATGGTGGGGTACTTCTCAACTATCCCACCAAGCCTTGGGCAATTAAAAATTGCGGTTTTATAGAAGCCTTAAAGACGACAAGCCAGCTGCAGCGCTAATTTAGCATCAGAGTGTTTAACACTGTTAGAAGCCAAGGCAAGCCGTAATAATTCACTGGTCGTCTTATCTAAAATGCTGCACGCCAATTGTAGAATGACATCCAGGCTCCGTTCAGTAAAAGGTTGTGCCTTAATCGCTTGAATCAGTAACTGAGCATTTGTCGAAGATAACACTCGATCGCCTACTAGCTGCTGTAGAGCATATCGCACTTCAACGACAGCAACGGTAATACCTTGATAACCAAATTCCTGCGGCAGATGTAGAATAATAAGCTCATCATTTCCCTGTAGGATGCCAGCTCGAAACCAGTCAAAAACTTGACCCACTCCGACAACACCAAATTGACTGAGTTCAGCCGCGTATGCTGCTCCCATACTAGCAGCGCCAATGATTTGCACTCCAGCATTTAACGCCAGAAGCAGTTCTTGAGGCTTGACAGCAGGTACAAGATGGTCGCGACCATCGAAGTAGTAGCCATCCAACAACACTAGGACTTCAGGTTTCTCATCTAGTGCAGCAGTGACGTCACCATCTTGAGCAGGGGGTCGAATTTGCACCTGTTCTAGAAGTAATTTCCAGGATAAATCCGGTGATTTAGGCAGAGAAGGTCCTGCAAAAGTAATAATTCTAGTCATACAAGAAAGCTCAAGTTTATGCCTTTTTAGTAGACAAGAACATACCAGTAATTGGTGAAACTTCCAAGCGCAACATGATTAACGTCCTCTTAAGTGAACTTATGCTAGAAGATCTTCAAAAAATGCTCCAAACGGTTTTTGTGGATGTTTGATTTGAATTTCCAGAACCCAGAGATTAGGAGAAGGACAAAAAGAGGTTTCTGCTAACTTCCCACTGTGATAAGCAGTGTGAGGAAAATCAGCCAGCCGATGCCCGTTCATGCTCAAATTCAAAAGCCAACCCAGTTCTTGAGCCGTCTGCTCAGCAAACTGATAGAGTTCATTGCCAGTCAATTCATCCACTTTCCACTTTTCTGCCACCTGCTCAAACACTCGCCTGACATCCGTAGAGCAACGCAGCATTTCTGCATCAGTTCCAGTGACGAAGGTATTGCCTGCATCGCCCTCATAGCCCTGCCAAACTGGAGCAATATCGATGAAGTAAATGTCATCTTCTTCTAAACGAACGTTTGGTTCTGGAGTGTCAAACAAGGTTTTTACGGTATTACAACCAAAGTGAACATAAGGTTTATGCCAACCTTGTCGAGTTCCCATCTCGTGTAAAGTGG
This sequence comes from Leptolyngbya sp. FACHB-36, assembly GCF_014695955.1. Lineage (GTDB taxonomy): Bacteria > Cyanobacteriota > Cyanobacteriia > Leptolyngbyales > Leptolyngbyaceae > FACHB-36. Next base: position 2,543 of record NZ_JACJPG010000310.1, read on the forward strand.
ACTTCGCTATCTCATTCGCTTCTTGCTCTAGCATCCCCACACTAATCTGTTCTGATATTTTCTGAATTGCTTCCCATGTTTTTGTGCGGGCGGTAAAAAATGCTTCATTGGAAAAGTCATTTTTGCGTTTTTCAATTTCATTCATCTGGTTTGTTGACACTGCCTTCATTCCTTGTTTAGTTTGTTTCTAGAAAAGCCGATTTGCGCTAATTGTTATTCCAGTTGGGCAATGAGATCGCGCAGGGGTATTAGCATGCTGCTAAATTCCGTATTAGAGTAGCGAAGTGGAATGTGCTGCGGAGAATTTCCATTTTCTAAAAGCTCAGGTTTATGCAGCATTGCTAACTGCTGCGACCGTCCCATGCCCAACTACTTCAATGTCGGCGCGGTAAAGGTCATAGGCTTTTTGATATTCCATTGTCCGTGCAACTTCATTCACAAACGCATCATCGTACCCAGCCCGTTTAAGCAAGTAGAAACCCATTTCCATTCCTGAGGCGATCCCCCCTGCGGTGATAATTCGTCCAGCATCGACGAGGCGCGATCGACGAATGCGACAAGCCGGGGCGATTTCTGCCAGCCGATCAATTGGAACTTTGCCAAAATTAGAGGCTTCGAGGCGATCAGGTTCTTTCCGATTGGTGGCAGGCAGTCCATCAAGTAAGCCGATCTTGCCGTAGATCCAGGAGCCTGTGCAGACGCTGGTGAGCAGACAAGACTCTGGCAGTTGACGGATGAAGTGATGCAGATTGCCATTGTGTAGCTCTTGTCGAGTTCCAAACCCGCCGGGGATTAGAAACGCATTCATCGACGGGCGATCGATGAATCCATAGTTCGGTAACACAGTCAACCCTGCCTGCGTTTGCGTCGGGCGTAGGGTTTCGCCAACGAGAAAGACATCCAACTCTGGGTCAAAACGTCGCGCCACAGAAAACACACCGTAGGGAGCCGCATAGTCAATCACTTCAGCATCCTTAAAAACATAGATCCCCAAACGAAAGCCTGCAATTTTCTGAGTCATAAGCTACCCCCTCTTATACTGAACGTTCGTTAGAATGTCAACCAGTAGCGATCGCTCTTTCAATTAATGCTCAGAGAAGAACTTGTAAGTCAGTTAGTCGATGCGTTTCGGTTGTATGGCTACGACGGTGCGAGTTTGTCCTGTTTGTCAAAGGTGACGGGGTTGGGCAAAACCAATCTTTATCACTATTTCCCAGGAGGCAAGGAGGAAATGGCTAAGGCAGCACTGGAGCGAGTTAATACCTGGTTGGAGACCTGCATTTTGCAGCCTCTCAGAAGTAAGGCAGCGCCGCTCGACAAGCTACAGGTGATGTGCGATCAGGTGATCAAATTCTTTAACGAGGGACAGAACTCCTGTCTATGGGCTGTTTTAGCTTTAGAACGATCGAGCAGTGATCTCTTCCACAGCCAAATTAAGTTGGCGTTAACCCAATGGATTGATGCAATTACAGCCGTACTTGAGGAAGCTGGATTGGAAACTCAGTTAGCCAGACACCGTGCTGAAGATGCTATCTTGCGAATTCAAGGTGCTTTGGTGTTAGCGCGAGGGTTAGATAACACTACTCCCTTTCAACGCACGATGCAGACACTGACATCTGACTTACTTGAACCTAAGCTGGGTTGAGGTTCGCCGCTCATTTGTTAAGCAGGCGCTTCACGGCTGCTAGCAGATCGGGTGGGTGGTAAGGTTTGGTGATGTAGGCGTCGGCTCCCTGCTTCATGCCCCAGTAGACATCGAACTCTTCCCCTTTGCTGGTGCACATAATGACAGGGACATTCCGAGTCGTGGGCTCACTTTTTAGCCAGCGACAGAGTTCGTAGCCATTCTTGCGCGGCATTACAATGTCCGTCACGACTAAGTCTGGAATACTGACTTGAATTTTGGCGATCGCTTCTTCCCCATCCGCCGCCTCAATTACGCTGTAGCCCTCGTATCTCAGGTGCTCCGAGACCATCTCCCGCATAGTGGGGCTATCATCAACGATTAAAACTTTACTCATAACTCCCAGAAGCTCAGCGACTTGAAGCGTTAGCGGTTCGGAGTCCTGTTTAGACGCTACGGCTCCAACAGAACAACACCCGTCAGTTGATGCTCAATATGATTAGAAACAGAATCGACCCACCGCAGGCATCCTAACACTTCTAATACAGCCACGGAATTAGCTTTTTTACCTGGCTCTGGTAAGTCTCGTACTCTGGGTGGCGATCGCGTAGCCAGCGCTCCTCGCGGCTTGCCTTGGCATTAAAGAAAAGGAACAGGACGATCGTCCCCACCAAATGTGACAGGCTAACCTGGTAGAGCGTCCAACTTAGCGCCGCTAGCACAACGCCACTGTAGAGCGGATGCCTGACGACGCCGTAGACCCCAGACTGCACCAGTTCTCCGTCGTCTCTGGGATGCGGTAGCGGCGTCAGATTACGTCCTAAATCAAGCAGCGACTTTAGCAGCAGCACCGAGGCAATCAGCCCCAGCACGGCTGCCCCTATCCAGATGCCAACCTGCTCAGACGGGGTAAGTACGAGTCCATCCAGACGATATACAGGCAGCACCGCAAACGCAATCAGCAGCACTGCCTGTACCAGAACCCAATACTCGCCCCGCTGTCCCTGCCAGCTTTGAGTGCTAAAGCCCCAATTGGTCAGAAGTTTCATCGCCAACGCTGCGCTACAATACTCAACCGTTCTACTTCTTCTGGTGTCAAATTCCAGCCTAGCGCACCCGCGTTTTGCTTAGCTTGGTTTGCGTTCTTTGCACCGGGGATCGGCACGGCTCCTTGCGCCATCAGCCAGTTGAGTGCGACTTGGGCAGGAGTCCGCTGATGGGCACTGCCGATTTCTTGCAGTGCATTAATCACGGGCGCAATTTTCTCCAGACCTTCGCGGCTGAAGCGGTTGTCAAGACGACGAGCACCTTCGGCTTTTTCTGCCCGATCGGCGCTGTACTTCCCGGTCAGCAAACCCTGAGCTAGCGGGCTATAGGCCAAAATCGTAATGCCCAGTTCCCGTGCGCTGTCAAGAATGCCATTGGTTTCAATCTGGCGCGTAATGAGCGAGTAGCGCACCTGATTCACCGCTAGAGGAATGCCGCGTGCCGCCAGATAGTCGTGGGCGCGGCGCATTTGATCGGCGGAATAGTTGCTGACGCCGATCGCCTCGATCCGTCCCCGCTCTACTTCATCGGCTAGCGCATTCATCAGCGTTCGCTTGCCCATCAGAAAATCAAACGGCATGTGGACTTGGTAGAGGGCAACGCGATCGACCCCCAGTCGATTTAAGCTGACCGTTAACGCATCCGAGACAGCTTCGGCATTCCAGCGCCAAAACCAAGGGAAATACTTTGTAGCAATTTGAATCGGCTGACTCGTTTCCCGCAGGAACTGCCCGATCAGTCGCTCGGAGTCGCCAGAACCGTAGATTTCAGCCGTGTCGAAGAACGTAATGCCGGACTCAACGGCAGCGTGAAATGCTTCGCGCACTTGGTCTGCACCGTAGTCTCTGCCGTAGCTCCAAAACAGCTTGTCGCCCCACTGCCAAGTGCCAATGCCCAACGCGGGCACAACGGGACCATTTTTGCCTAGCGTAGCGGTTTGCAACGTCTGAGAGTTCGTCATAGATTTTCATTAATAATTCGACACATACCGAGTGTAGCGTTCATAACAGCCACAACCTTGGTACTGAAGGCGGATGTTTAGCGCAGTTTTTAGCACAATTTCGCAAGCGGAACTTAAACCAATTCTCTAAACTCCAGCTACCAATCAAACCACTAAATCGTAGGCGCACTCCAGCTTCCGCAATTCCGTAGCTTGCTTCTCGCGCAGCGAGTATTCCGAATTGCGAATTCCGAATTGATATTAAACCGACGCTTGGCACTCCGGAATAGCTGTGGTCGATCGTGATCTAACCTTGTGACCACCCTCTGCGTTCTAATTGCACCCATTCACTATGAGTCGATTGTTAGGTTTAATCCTGCTGCTCGCTGGACTTTATTTTCTAGGTCAGAACATTATGTTTTCGACCTACTACAGTCCGTTTTTCTGGCGCAACCTTCCAGCGGTCGGAGCCGTTCTTTTGGTCATGGCGGGCGTTGTGTCTCTGCTTCTACTGCCTCGACAGACGGGCAGTTTCGGATGGCTCCTGCTAATTTTGGGAATCGTGCTGGTGTTTATAAGCGGCGGCGTTTTTCTGAAGCCGACCAGCCTGTGGAATTTTGCGATCGCCTTTGGTGCATTGATCAGTGGCTACAAGCTGCTATCTGAAGGTCGATTGCGCTTCTAGCCGAGAAGCTCCATTGGACCCTATGCTTGAACTAAACAACCGACATTGCGGATGCGTTTATGCCAAGCAGCAATTTTTCTGACGCACCAGACACTCTAAAGCAAGACACTGGAAGAGTTTCCACGATCACCCTCCTGACGATGTTTCGTCTGGGCCTGTTTCAAATGGGCTTGGGGATGATGTCGGTGCTGTTTCTGGGCGTGCTGAACCGAGCGATGATCGGCAATCTGGCGATTCCTGCCACGATCGCGGCAGGGGCGATCGCGGCGCATCAGCTTGTCGCACCCGCGCGCGTCTGGTTCGGGCAAATGTCTGATGCCAAGCCTTTGTTTGGATTTCATCGCACGGGCTATGTTTGGGTCGGAGCCGGAATGTTTGCCTTCATCGCCTTCGCGATCGTGCAGATTATGTGGCAGTTGGGCAATGCGGTCCGCGTCGCTGGTTGGACGGCTCAAGCCTACGGTTGGGTTGGAATTCTGGCGGCAGCGTTTGCGCTGTACGGTTTGGCGCTGAGTGCGGGGTCTACGCCGTTTGCGGCGCTGCTGGTGGACGTGTCCGATGAAACAAATCGCCCGAAGCTCGTGGGCGTTGTCTGGTCGATGCTGATGGTGGGGATTGTCATTGGGGCAATTTTAATCAGCGTCTTGCTGCGACGACTGACGCTGGACACGCCGATCGAGGTGCTGCAAGCGTCAATTAATCGGGTGTTTGTGATTGTTCCGGCGATCGTGTTTGGGCTGGCGGTGCTGGCGACGGCGGGCGTGGAGCGTAAGCATTCGCTGTACCGCTCGCGATCGTCGCTAGCCGATCGGGAAGACAAAATTACGTTCGGTCAAGCCCTACGAGTGCTAACCGCGAGTCGCCAAACTGGAATCTTCTTCACGTTTCTGCTCGTGATGACAATCAGTTTATTTATGCAGGATGCGGTGCTGGAACCCTACGGCGCAAAGGTCTTTGGCATGGAATTTTCGAAGACGACGCTGCTTAACGCTTTTTGGGGCACGGGCACGCTAATTGGCATCAGCAGCGCCGGGTTTTTTGTTGCACCCCGACTTGGCAAACAGCGCACAGCAAAACTGGGCTGCTTACTCGTGGCGACCTGCTTTGTACTGCTGATTCTGTCGGGTTTTACAGGCAGAGAAACCGCGCTGAAAGGTGTAGTGTTTTTGTTTGGGCTTGCCTCTGGCATTACGACGACTGGAGCCTTGAGCCTGATGCTCGACTTAACGGCGGCAGAAACGGCGGGAACGTTCATCGGAGCGTGGGGCTTGGCACAAACGCTAGCGCGGGCAGTGGCAACCGTAGCGGGCGGCACGGTGTTGGATGTGGGCACTCGGCTGTTCGCGTCGCCTGTACTAGCTTATGGGCTGGTGTTCGCGCTACAGGCCGTGGGAATGATTGCGGCGGTTGGGTTGCTGAATCGGGTGAATGTCGCAGAGTTTCAGGCAGACGCAAAGGGCGCGATCGCCCACGTGATTCAGGGCGATCTGGATTAGCGCGATCGCTCAAACACAGGCAGATACTCGAGCGACGCGCGATCGCCCTTGAGAACTGTTGTCTTTTTATGTACTACCTACGGATGCTATGAACTGGACTGCTGACTACGCCACCCAGATTGACACCCTGATTACTCGAACAAGAGCGCGTGAGGCGGCGCTTGGGTTGCGAGACAGCACCTGCTACTCCCGCTTCTTTCTGCACCCTGCCCCTACTGCAAAAGTCATTCTGTTTTTTCACGGGTTTACAGCGGTGCCAGAGCAGTTTGTGCCGATCGCCCAAGCCTTGTTTCAGGACGGCTACAACGTGCTGATTCCGCTGCTGCCGGGGCACGGACAGGCAGGCGACTGGGACCGCAGCACGCCACCGCCGCTGCCAGAGAATGAATTGATTTATCAAGAATTCGGCTTGAACTGGCTAGAACAGGCTGCATCGCTCGGCGATGCCGTCGTTGTCGGTGGGCTGTCTGGAGGCAGCACGCTGGCGGCATGGCTGGCGCTGGAATCTCCGCAAACGATCGATCGAGCGCTCCTGTTTGCGCCGTACCTCAGCAACAGCAAACGACTGCTAGACTGGTTCGTCGATCGGCTGAATGTTTACTTTGAGTGGCAGTCGGGACCGGACGTGGCAACGTTTGGCTACAAAGGTTTTGCAGTACCTGCGCTGCGGGTGTTTCTAGAAATGGGAAAAGAGGTGCTGAAGCGGGCAGAAACGAATCTAGCGGCACCGCTGCTGATTGTGTCTAGCGAGAACGATCAAGCCGTGGGAATTCAGGAGCATCAAGACCTGTTTCAATCGGCGCTTCGGTTTCAACCTCGCTGTTGGTATTACTACTTCGATCGCGAGTTAAACGTGCCGCACAACATGATGACCCAAGCCGAGGGAAATCCGTATGCCGATCGGGTCATTGAGCTTGCCAAAGCATACTTGAATAGCGACCTTGTGTGGAGCGAAGTGCAAGCTGTCCGTGAGTTAGTTCAGCAGGGCTACGAGTTTGATCAAGCGATCGCGCGATTGAATCTAGAGCCGCGCGCTGCGTCTAATCTTGCTGCGTTCGTTTCTTCCTTGCAAGTTCCATCGAGCAGCGCCGAGTCCAACCGCAATGAATAGCCCTTGCTAGACCAAGACATTCGCAATTGGAGAAGTTTGCCACAAAAAAGACAACGGCTTCAGAGAAAATACCGATCGCTGACGCCTCAAAGCCGCCTTGCTCGAATGCGTTATCCATCTGTTCAACTGCAACGCGATAAACTCGCCTCCAGTCGTCATACAAAATCGATCGTCTACTGCGACGCTTGGTCTACAGCTCTAGCGATGCTCCTGCAATCAATCTCCATCCTGCTGCCTATGCGCCCATACTTTACTGACCTGCTCTTTCCTTATGTCTATACTTTCGTGTAGATTTCGTCACGTTCTAAATTCGATAGAGTTGCTGCATGTAACGGTGAACACCATCGAGTCGTCATGCAGCTTCGAGTCCCCAAACGATCGGTTCAAAAGCATATTCAGGCAGTTGTAACGGCAGACCCGATCGAGGCAGCAGAAGCGATCGGACTGCAATACGTCAACGATACAAGTCCCGGTATTCAGCGCAAGCGATCGGGCAAAAAAGGCTTTATCTACATTGGTCCTGACGGTGAGCGAATCCGCGATCCCGAAGAGATTCGGCGCATTGATTCACTAGCGATTCCGCCCGCCTATCAGAACGTGTGGATTTGCCCCTTGCCGAATGGACACTTGCAGGCAACCGGACGCGACGCCAAAGGTCGCAAACAGTACCGCTATCATGCACTATGGCGATCGGTTCGGGACCAAACGAAGTTCACCCGCATGATTGCCTTTAGTCAGGCGCTTCCCAGTCTGCGGCAGCGGCTAGACCACGACCTTTCACTGTCTGGACTGCCCAAGGAGAAAGTGCTGGCAGCAGTTGTGCGGCTAATGGAACTGACCCGCATTCGCGTTGGAAATGAGGAATACGCTCGCACAAACCAATCCTACGGACTCACTACCCTGCAAGACGACCATGTGAATATTGCGGGTTCTAAGATTCAGTTTCAGTTTCGAGGAAAAAGCGGTGTTGATCACGACATTGAGCTGAACGACAAGCGACTGGCACGCATTGTCAAACGCTGCCAAGACATTCCCGGACAGGATTTGTTTCAGTACATCGATGAGCAGGGACAGCCTCAGAGCATTAACTCCAGCGATGTGAACAACTATCTGAAGGAAATCACAGGGCAAGATTTTACCGCAAAGGACTTTCGGACGTGGGCAGGTACGGTGCTAGCCGCGCTCGAACTTGACGAAATTGGTCGCTTCACCTCACAAACCGCTGCTAAGAAGAATCTGACTCAGGCGATTAAAACTGTCGCGTCACATTTAGGCAACCGTCCTGCAACCTGCCGCAAATACTATGTGCATCCCGCTGTGCTCGATGCTTATCTAGACGAGTCGCTGCACGAGATGATGCAGAAGCATACGGGTCAGGTTATTGAAGATCTTCACGCGCTGCGATCGGAAGAACTTGCTGTCGTAGCGTTGTTGGAGCTTCAGCTTGTGCGGGAGTTGCAGAAACAAGCTGCCTCGTAGTTAGCTGACGCACTCTCCTGCTCACCTGTGCAGCGTACGTTGCACAGGTGAAATTGTTTTAAACGGCTTAAAGGCTAAGAAGAATACCACAGAGTTGCAGTGATATGTCTATTGATACAAAACTTAGCCTTACCCTGGGACAGAGGGTGAGTTGTGGCTGGGTTAGTAGGATGGACATATAGCAAGTCTAGCTATCCGTCAATAGCGATTCAACAAAAGTATAAAGTCGATGTCACTGAACGTCTATCCAGAAGCTACGCGCTCGATCGAGCCTGCTCCTCAGCCGACCGATCTTGCAGTTGCAGTTACAAAGCTCAGAAGCCAGATTTGGGCATTTGGCGTTCCGTCTTGGCTGTTCGGAGTTGCCGATCGGAGCCTAGCCGCTTTTACTGATGGATATGTATCTGCAATTGAGCTAGCACAGCTTTTCACTGCCGCCTTTTTCTTTGTTAGCTGGCTCTATCTAAAGCCAGAAGAGGTAGACAGCAGTGAAGACGATCGCGTCAGTGCCCTTAACCCGATTCGCTGGGACACGATTCTACAATCGCAGCGGTCCTACCTTTATCCAATGTGGTCGCGGATGATGGAGTTGCGCGACCAGCATTTGATTAGCCAGGACTACGTTCTGTCGGTTCCGTATCTCTGCCAGATTTATCACCTGCTAAATCTGAAGCATCTGGAATCGGTGCATAACTTCAGCTTGAATAACCTGCGAGTCATCAAGGTCAGCGAGCTTCAGCAGACCAGCATCGGCGGTAGAGTTAAGTTTCAAACGGTTCTAGACTCGCCCTTCAACATTCTGCGCATTTGGCGACAGCCGATCGTTGAAGTCGATTTGATTCTGCACAGCCCATATAGCGTGGAACTGAGCATTCCAGTCTATGGTGATAAGCGAATCACGGTTCTTTTCAACGCGCTGCCGAT
>NZ_JACJPG010000311.1 GCF_014695955.1 Leptolyngbya sp. FACHB-36
CAGCACACCAGCAGCAAATCCAATGGTCCCACCTCGTCTAGGAGCTCCTTTGCTGCTGTGCCCTGTCCGGCAATCACCTGCGGGTGATCAAACGGCGGGATCAGCGTCAGTCCTCGATCGGTGGCAAGCTGCTGTCCGAGTGATTCTCGCGATTCAGCCAGACGGTTGTAAAGCACAACCTCCGCTCCGTAGCCGCGAGTAGCAGCCAGTTTGACTTCGGGAGCGTCGTTCGGCATCACGATCGTCGTCGGGATGTTTAGCAACTTTCCGGATAGCGCGATCGCCTGAGCGTGGTTTCCTGATGAGAAGGCGATGACGCCGTGCTGTCGCTGCTGCGGAGATAGCTGCACTAGCGCATTGTAGGCACCCCGAAATTTGAATGATCCCGTCCGCTGAAAATTCTCGCACTTGAAAAACACCTCGCTTCCAGTGCGCTGATCCACGATCGTCGAAGTCAAAACGGGCGTGCGGTGAGCACGATCGCGCAGATTCTCAGCGGCAGTTTCAATATCGGCAAAGCTAACCAGAGTAGCGGCTTCAGAGGTGTCGGTCATAGCGCGAAATGAACCAGGCAGCGTAAGTAGACCATCTGCACTATTCTAATAAGTGAGTGCAACGTCGTTGATTCTTCTTGCGAGCAGCTATGAAAGAAACCGTGCTTGAGTGGTTGAATTTAACGCTGATGGCGGACCTGTTTTTTGTCCTGCTATGTTTTGGCTGGCTGGCGATCGCGGTAATTGGGCGTTCCACCGGTATCCCATTGGGGTTAGACGTGTGGTATCGCTTGTGGGAACCTGTCATGCAGCCCGCAATTGGCATTCTGATGGCAGGGGCAATTTTTAGCGGCTTGACGAGTTGGGTGAACAAGCGGTTGGATGAGCGATCGAGAGACCGCTAGTTCTAGCTGCACCAAACGCAGCATCACCCGACTGGATGAGTTGCCTGGATGAAGACGGCAACCGAGGCACCTGATGTAGAATAAGCCTCAATATGTAAAGTTTCTGATCGAACACGATAAACCCTTCAAAGGAGTTTATGGTTGCGATTCGATCGATCCTGATTGCGTTTTCATCCCCTGAAAGCTGCATTAGGTGCCCATTCCTCTGATACTATCGGTTTACTTAGAATGCTTTTATTTCCTGTGCGTAGCAGTTGAACGAGTTTTAATCAGCCGCGAAACTTTTTTGCCAAGGTTAGGTATAAACCAGTATTCTGCATAAGGTTGTTTCAGTTCGTTGATGAGTTCTCAGGATCGCAAGTAGCTTTATGCGAGCGTCTTTTCAGTTGATTTTGGTGGGTGTAGGAGCGTTAATTGCCGTCACCAGTGCGGCATCCGGAACGGCTCAAACCGTCTCTAATTCCTCGCAAAAACTAACCCAGTCCAGTCCGCCTAAACCTGTTTCAGCGTCTCCGACTAAGCGGTCCGGTGCTGACCGTGCAGCAGGCGCGCGAACGGCTCAGTCTTCTCCAGAACCGCCTGCTGGAACGCCCACTCAGCCTCCCACTCTAACTCCAAGAATCACCGAACCGTCTACGCCTGATCCCGGTCCGTCAAGGCCGATCGGTCCTGCCAAGCCGGGAGCACCCCCTCAGTACCTCGATCCTGATCCAAATCCACTTCGGTTCCCTACAAACCCCGATGAGGTGCGCCTACGCGGTGTGCAGCCGATCACGTTGCAGCAGGCACTGCAGTTAGCAGAGCGCAACAACCAAAACCTCCGCGCTCAGCGGCTTCAGCTCGATCGTAGCCGAGCCGGACTTCGAGAAGCGCGGGCAGCCGAACTGCCGACCGTAACCGCACAAACGGGCATTACGCGATCGCGCTCTGCAGGTGGACAGCTAGCTCAAGAAGCACAAGACCAGGCTAACCAGAACTTGCCCCCACTCATACAACCGTCGGAAAGTCGAGACACCGTCAACACCGCCCTCAACGGCACCGTTGGCATCAACTATGACCTATTTACCTCTGGGCTGCGCCCAGCACAAATTCGCGCTGCGCAGCGGCAGTTGCGCTCCGATGAATTGCAGGTAGAAATTACGCTGGAACAACTGCGGCAGGATGTCTCTAGCGATTACTATGACCTGCAAGAAGCGGATGAGAGCGTCCGAATCAACCAGGCATCGGTCCGAAACAACGAAATCAGCTTGCGAGATGCACAGGCGCTAGAGCGCGCTGGCTTGGGAACGCGCTTTGATACCCTGCGATTTGAGGTGCAGTTGGCAAACGCGCAGCAGCAGCTTCTAAATGCTCGATCGCAGCAGGAGATTCGTCGCCGACAGCTGGCGCAGCGACTCAGTGTTACAGCGGGGATCGACCTAGCGGCAGCTGATCCGGTTGATGTCGCGGGCACATGGGAACTGCCGCTGGAATCCAGCATCGTTCTCGCCTTCAAAAATCGAGCCGAGCTTGAACAGCTACTGGTACAGCGCGAACTGTCGGAGCAGCAGCGCAGAGCCGCGCTGGCAACGTTAGGACCCAACATTAGCCTGTCGTACCAGTACCAATTTCAGGACTCATTTGATGACAGCTTGGGCATTGCTGATGGCAACAGCATCTCGGCGAACGTCCGCTGGAATCTCTTTGACGGCGGTGCAGCCAGAGCCAGAGCGCGACAGCAAGAGGCAAACATTGCCATCGCTGAAACCCAGTTTGCTGACATTCGCAATCAGGTGCGCTTTCAGGTTGAGCAGGCGTACTCCCAACTGCGATCGAGCTTTACCAACATTGCCACCGCCAATCGCGCCTTGGAGCAAGCCAGAGAATCTTTGCGACTGGCGCGGCTGCGGTTTCAGGCAGGCGTCGGCACTCAAACTGAGGTGATCAATTCAGAAACTGACCTCACTCGCGCTGAAGGGAACCGCGTCACCGCTATTCTGACCTACAACCGCGCCCTTGCTGCGCTGCGACGCGCGATTACTAACCTGCCACCTGGAACAGGAACGTTGTCGACCGCTCCAAGTGCCTCGCCCACGACGACTCCAACGGCTCCAAGCATTTCGCCCACTACTCCATCCTCGCCCACGACGACTCCATCCTCTCCCTAGCTTGATTGGTAAACCTATAAGGACGCAACGATGATTCCGCATACCAGCGACCCGCACGATTCTGCTCGATCGCCCCACGCAGAAGACCGCTCCGTGAGACAAACTCTGCTGCGTCGAGGGATTAGTATCATCAGCGTTCTAGGAATGCTTAGCAGCGGTGCCGCTTGGACGCAGACGGCAGATGTGGCTCCGGCCCCTGTCCCAGTTGCACCTGCACCAACGCCGTCGGAACCCGCGGTTGAACCGTCTGTTTCAGTGGATGCGCCCGTCCTCAACGAGATTCCCAAAGAATCCTCCGCACCGATCGTCGAAGCGCCTGCTTCTGCACCAACTGCTGATGCGACAGAGCTCTACATTGACTCCACTCGCTACGACCTGGGTGCGACGCAGCGCAGCACCGACCAGCCAGCCATGCCTCGACCCGCCCTTTCGATTCCTGCTGCATCAACGGCGGCTGTTCCTACGGCTCCCACCAGCGTCTCGATCGGACCGCTAACGGTCAGCAGTTCTGGTTTGGGTATTGGACAGACGACACCCTCTGCCCGCAACTACTACAACCGCACGATTCGCCCCCCAGCGCTCCTTGGCAATGGCAATGTTCGCTTGATGTTTCCGCTGGCGATTCCGGCTCCAATTACGTCGGTGTTCGGCTGGCGCGTTCATCCCGTCACGGGCGATAGTCGCTTCCACTCTGGAACAGATTTGGGTGCGCCAATGGGCACGCCAGTCTTGGCGGCGGTTGCCGGACGAGTGGCGATCGCCGATTTCCTTGGCGGCTACGGTCTTGCGGTTACTCTCAACCACAGCAAGGACACGCAGCAAACCCTCTACGGGCACCTGTCAGAGATTTTTGTTAAACCAGGGGAATGGGTGGAGCAGGGTGCTGCAATCGGGCGTGTAGGCAGCACCGGGATGTCTACCGGACCCCACTTGCACTTCGAGTTTCATCAACTGACTGCTGGGGGCTGGGTCGCGCTTGATGCAGGTGCCCAGTTGGAATACGCGCTGGCACAGTTGATGACTGGCTTGCAGTTTGCGCAGAGCACACCCGGCAGCGTAATTGGCAGCTTCAACGGTGGTGTCGC
>NZ_JACJPG010000312.1 GCF_014695955.1 Leptolyngbya sp. FACHB-36
ATCTCGCTGCTGCCTCAGATGGATGGGTACCTGTGCGAATTAAAAGAGGCGCAGATTCGCGATGGGCTACACGTGTTTGGGCAGTGTCCCCAGGATCGGCAGCTACGAGATTTAATCGTGGCGATCGCCCGTCAGCCCGGACCCGGACGCCTCGGTTTGACCCGCGCGATCGCGCAGGATTGGAAATTAGAGTTTGATCCCCTAACGGCAGACTTGGCGGAGAATCTGGGAAATAACGAACGAAATTGGCGCACGATCGGGGATGCCGTGGAGGCGATCGAGCACCACGCTGCCCACCTGGTTGAATCCCTACTTGAGGCTGCTTCGCTGCCTCCGTCCTCTTCCCTCATCTGTCAGGAACTTACCTGGCTCCGCTCTACGCTCGTGCCCGCTCTCCAGCGCACGCCCGACGAACTCACCCATCTGCTGCGCGGTCTTGACGGTCGGTATGTTCCTAGCGGTCCATCGGGTGCGCCGACGCGGGGGCGTCCAGAGGTGCTGCCCACCGGACGCAACTTCTACTCGGCGGACATTCGCGCATTGCCAACTGAGACGGCGTGGGACGTAGGACGACGCGCCGCTGAAGCGCTGATCGATCGCCATACCCAAGAGCACGGCGAGTACCCCCAAACGCTGGGGCTGTCCGTCTGGGGCACCGCGACGATGCGGACAGGCGGCGATGACTTAGCCGAAGCGCTGGCGCTGCTGGGGGTACAGCCCGTGTGGGATGGGCTGGCGCGGCGAGTCGTCGATTTTGAGATTCTGCCGCTGTCGGTGCTGGGGCGTCCCAGAGTCGATGTGACACTGCGAATCTCTGGGTTCTTTCGGGATGCCTTTGCCAATCTGATCGATCTGTTCGACAGCGCGGTGCAAGCGATCGCGGCGCTGGATGAACCTGCCGATCAAAATCCTCTAGCGGCGCGGGTGCGGCAGGAAACGCAGGACTGGCAGGCAAAAGGACTGACTCCAGAGCAGGCCACGGCACGATCGAGCTATCGCATTTTTGGCTCCAAACCGGGTGCCTACGGTGCTGGGCTGCAAGGACTGATTGATGCGCAAAACTGGACCGAGGATGCTGACCTTGCCCGCGCCTACATCAACTGGAGCAGCTACGCCTACACGGGCGCGGGGACGGGTCACTCGGAGCCGGACGCCTTTGAGCAACGCCTCCGTCAGATGCAAATCGTCCTGCACAATCAGGACAACCGCGAACACGATCTGCTAGATTCCGACGACTACTACCAGTTCCAGGGCGGACTGACGGCAGCGGTTCGATCGCTCCAGGGACACAACCCGCACGTGTATTTTGGCGACCACTCCCGCCCAGAAAATCCTAAAGTTCGCCGCCTCCAAGAGGAAATTGCCCGCGTCTATCGCTCTCGCGTCGTCAATCCCAAGTGGATTGAGGGCGTGATGCGGCACGGCTACAAGGGCGCATTTGAGATGGCAGCAACGGTGGATTACCTCTTCGCCTACGATGCCACCGCTCACTGCGTCGAGGATCACATGTATGACGGAATTGCCCAAGCCTACCTGTTTGACCCAGCGGTGCAGGCGTTTGTGCAGCAGAAGAACCCCTGGGCGCTGCGCGACATGGCAGAACGCTTGCTGGAAGCGAACCAGCGGGGACTGTGGCAGACTGAGGCAGCCACGCTAGAGAGGCTGAGGACGATCGCCCTAGAGGCAGAAGGCACGATCGAGGCAACGAGTCTATGAACCACAATGACGAGCCGCTGATTTACTTAGAAACCGATCGCCTGCTCCTGCGCGAGTTCACGGCGGACGATGCCAACCTGCTGTTTGAGTTAGACAGCGACCCGGAGGTGATTCGCTACGCCGATGTGCCGTTCATCCTGGAGGGAAAACTGCCCGACTACGATCGCTACCCCAACCAGGTCCTTCCCCGGTTTCTGACCGCGTATCAGCAGTCAAATCATCAGTTTGGCTTTTGGGCAGCGATCGTCAAATCCACCCGTCAATTTATCGGCTGGTTTGAGTTCAATCCTGACCCGAAAGTGGGTGGCGATGTTGAACTGGGCTACCGCTTAAAGCGGGAAGCTTGGGGACACGGTTACGCCACCGAAGGCGCAAAAGCGCTGATTGCCAAAGGCTTTTTGGAGTTGCAGATTCCCAGAGTTGCCGCCGTTGCGCTAGAAGAAAACCGCGCCTCCACTCGCGTCATGAAAAAAGTTGGGCTGAAATTCGAGCGCGAAGAATTCTACGAACCGCTGGGGCGATCGCTGGTTCTGTACGGCCTGAACCGAGAAGACTTTCATTCTGCTTAACGCGATAGATTAGGGAGGCAGGGTTCTTGACCCTGCACGCCGTTTTGCAGCTCAAGGGACGTTCGATGGTCAACACGCTACAGCCCACGCATACCCATGCCTGGTCAAACTTAATGTTTCAGTCGGCGATCGAGTTTGCCTCCACGCCGCTGACCGTCCTTTCGGGCGCGATTCCCACGGGGCTACGCGGCTCCCTTTACCGCAACGGACCGGGAACCCTAGAGCGCGGCGGCGATCGCGTTGGGCACTGGTTCGATGGCGACGGCGGCATTTTGGGCATTCATTTTACTGATGCAGACGCAACAGGCGTCTATCGCTTTGTCCAGACGGCAGGCTACCAGGATGAGGAAAAAGCGGGAAAATTTCTCTACGGCGGCTACGGCATGCTGCCACCCGGTCCGCTGTGGGAGCGGTTTGGCAAAGAGCTGAAGAATGTCGCCAATACCTCGGTGCTGGCGCTACCGGATAAGCTGCTGGCGCTATGGGAAGGCGGATTGCCGTACGCCCTCAACTTGGACTCTCTGGAAACGATCGGGCTTGACGATCTCGGCAGCCTGAAGGGAGTGACTTACTCTGCCCATCCCAAGGTCGATCCGCAAACGGGCGACATCTTCAATTTCGGCGTTAGCCTCGGTGCCAGCGCTACACTCAACCTCTACCGCAGCGACGCGACGGGCGCGGTTCAGCAGCGTGGCAGCATTCCGCTCCAGGGTTTGCCGATCATTCACGATTGTGTTTTAGCCGGACGCTATCTGATCTTTTGCGTGCCGCCCGTTCGCATTAATGCGTTCCCGGTGCTGTTTCAGCTTAAGAGCTTCAGCCACTCGATGACGTGGCAGCCTGAGCAGGGAACGGAGATTTTGGTGATCGATCGCGCCACGCTCGAACTGGTGAGTCGCGCCCGCACGGAGCCGTGGTACCAGTGGCACTTTGGCAACGGCTACGAAACCGACGATGGCAGCGTTGTCCTCAGCGTGATGCGGTATGAGGATTTTCAGACGAACCAAAACCTGAGGGAAATTGCCACTGGACAAATTCAGACGCCTGCCAGAGCCACATTTTGGCACCTGCGGCTCGATCCGCAGACAGCGGAGGTGCTAGAAACCTATCGGCTGGTTGATCGCGCCTGCGAGTTTCCCGTCGTTTCTCCTGCTGAAGTCGGGCAGCCCTCACGCTACACCTACCTCAACATTCGACGGCAGGCATCGGCAAACGACGATCAGGAGCTATTTGGCGCCATCGCCCGCTTCGACCACGAAACTGGAACCTTGACGGAAGCCGATTTGGGCGCAAATCGCTATCCCAGTGAACCTATCTACGCACCTGATGCCAGTGATCCGGGACGCGGCTGGATTCTCACTGTGGTCTACGACGGAAACGCGCAGCGCAGCGAACTCTGGGTGTACGCGAGCGATCGACTCAATGAGGAACCCGTCTGCACGCTGGCGCTGCCTCAACCGATTCCGTTCAGCTTTCACGGCACCTGGAAGCCTGCTTAACAGCGCTAGGCAAACCACCCGTTTAGAAGATTCCAGCAAGACTAGCGGCTAAAAAGCCGGACGAAACTGCTTTTTGCCGTAAATCTAAACAGTCGAAGCAACGGACTGTTCTAGCTCAGGAGACTCAGAGGCGTGGGTGGACGCTCCAGCACCGAACAATTTTTGACGATTCTCCGCAACAGCATTGTTAGCGATCGCTT
>NZ_JACJPG010000313.1 GCF_014695955.1 Leptolyngbya sp. FACHB-36
CTGCGATCGCACCGCACCTCTCGCGATCGCGACTTAATTCGGGATGGAGACACGATCGCTCAGATCTCGGCTCAGTTAGAACGTGATTTAGGTCCTGCTGAGCTTGCCCTAACGCTTCGCAGCAGTAGTCGTCGGGTTGTCGCTGTGAATGGCGAAACCCTGCGCCGCCAACTGGATTTTCTGGGCGTTCTCAACGTCGTGCAGTTCTCCAGCTTGGACCTAGATTTGGTGCGCGGGGGACCGGAGCAGCGACGCACGTGGCTTGACTCGCTGCTGATTCAGCTTGAACCTGTTTATGCCTATATCTTGCAACAGTACAACCAGATTCTGCGACAGCGGAACGCACTGTTGCGAGGTCTGCGCGGCGAGGAAACGGGAGATGGGGAAATAGCAGGATGGGAGGAGGACGAGCCGTCGGAACCTGAACTGGGTCGATCGCAAGAGCTTTCGTTGTGGAATGCTCAACTAGCAGCAGCGGGAACTCGTGTGATCCGGCGGCGGGCAAGGGTGATCCGGCGGTTGGCTCCATTGGCAAACCACTGGCATCAAGCGATCAGCGGCAGGACCGAGGATCTCGACGTGCGCTATGCCCCAAACGTACCAATGCAGGAAGACTCACCGGAGCAGGTGCAGCAGGCGTTTTTACAGAAGTTTCAGGAGCGGACGATCGCGGAGCAATACCAAGGCACCACGCTGGTTGGTCCTCATCGTGACGAAGTAGAGTTCACAATTAATCAAACCTCAGCGCGGCAGTACGGCTCCCAGGGACAGCAGCGCACTCTGGTTCTGGCACTAAAGCTTGCAGAGCTGAAGCTAATCGAAGAGGTGATCGGAGAGCCGCCGCTGCTGCTGCTTGACGATGTGCTGGCAGAACTCGATTTGCATCGGCAGAATCAGCTGCTGGAAACGATTCAGGAGCGCTTTCAAACTCTAATTACAACCACGCATCTTGGCGCGTTTGATGCCCAATGGCTGCATTCGTCGCAGATTTTTTCAGTCAAAACAGGGCAGTTGTCCGCTGAGTAAGAGAAGCACAAGCCGCTGCACCTATACGCGCTGAGTCGGCTTGAGGAACAGCCAGCTGACAAAGAAGAAACACGCGACAACGAGTTGGGTAAAATCGACTGGCGATAGATAGCCATCGGAGAGCAAGGCAATGCTGCGATCGCTGATTCCAAATACCCAACAGGAAACGCCTAGAAACCAAATACCCTGCTTGAGATTGCCTAAAAACGGGTAGAGATGAGCGGATGGCTTGCTTTCCATGGGTTTAGTGCTGTCCTTTAGCTTGAGATGAGCGTCACAGTGTGCTGAATATAGGGGGCTAAGTATGGGGAGATTAATTCACCTTCCTGCTTGAGGTCTATGTTAAAAAATATTTTTAAGGGTTGCCATAGATCCCTAGAGATATTAGAGAGATTTCGGTCAGTTCTCTGGCGTGATAGCCGAGTGGTTAATCTGCGCGATCGTATCTGCCTCGATCGTGCTTATTTGAAGTGCTAGCCTGAAAAAGTCGTCTTCTCTCTCGTGGTAGAGTAGCAACGCTGTATGACTGAACCATCAAAAACAGGACTTGCCCACTCCGTACTGAGGGTGCCAAGCGGATTTGTGGCTGGCGCAACCTATCCCTTGCAGGCTGCCCTTCTGCTAGCACGATCGCCCGCATTGTGGAGCTTTGTAGCCGTTCCTGTTCTGGTTAATTTGATTCTGGGCGTGGTTCTATATCTGGGTTTGCTGTTTCCAGCGTGGGGAGCGATTGCCGCTTGGACAGGCGGCTTGCCCATCAGATTAGCCAACTGGGTAGCGGGATTGCCACCTTGGGCAGCGCGTATTCTTGGCTGGCTACCAACCGGAGCCTCGTTTGTAGATGAAGTACTGAGTGGGCTATTGGCGATCGTCTTGCTCGTCTTAACTGGCTTGCTTCTCGTTCAGTTTGGGGCCATTTTGGGTGCGCCATGGTATGGCAGCTTGGCAGAACGCATCGAGCAGCTTCGTCTAAAACAGCTACCACCGACAGAACCGCAGACCGTGACGCGAGCGTTGTACGACATCTGGCGGGCATTAACCTTTCAGGTGAAGAAGCTGCTGCTGGCAGGCGCGATCGGGATTCCCCTCTTTTTGTTGAATTTGGTGCCAGGAATTGGAAGCGCGATCGCTAGCGTTGGCGGTATTGCCTTAGCCGCGCTGCTCGTCGGCTTAGACTTCTTTGACCCACCTTTAGAGCGTCGTCGGTTCAGTTTTCGAACCAAGCT
>NZ_JACJPG010000314.1 GCF_014695955.1 Leptolyngbya sp. FACHB-36
GCGAATGGCTATAGGCTGTTTGCTTAAAACGCTACAACTTTCTAGTATGCGACTGGAAGGGGACGCGGCACCGAAGAATCGGAAAGACGGGGAGATTCAGCGATTTCAGATGGCATAGAAAGGGCTTCCGAGCGTGTGCTGGAAGCATCTGCGCGAGCGTCCGCCTTTATTTGTGGCTTTGCAGATTTACTGTCGCGGATGGCCGCGTCAATCTGATCGATCGCCAGCGGTTTCCCTGCGGTTCCAGGCAAATCCACGACCATCATGTACCCTGAGAACCGTTTGCCACCAACGCTCTCCAGCGCACTCAAAATTTTTGGCATATCTGCCGCTACTAGCTGTCCTTGCTCGTTGTACAGTTCTAGCGCCGACAAGCAGCCGATCGTGGGATTCCAGTTGTAGGTGTCGGGATTTTTATCTTTTCCGCTAAAAAAGTCCGGCGACTCGCCAGAGCCGTGAATCCGAAATTCGCTGCGACCGATCCTACCTGCCCAATAGCTCTGCTGCATCGGAACATGATCGCGCCAGGACGGAGGCAGCAGTTTTTGGTACTCTTGCACGCTGCCAGTAAATCGTCCTTTTTTGCTAGGAAGGAACTGCTTGACGCCAGATTCAAACGGTACAAACAAATTCACTAACGAGAACTGTCCGTAGGCACGGAAGAACTCGTCATCCGGCTGCGGCACCGTGCCCTCCATGCGATAGACTCCCTGCGGCGTCTGTCCTCGAACAAAATTCCAGCTTAGATTATGCAGCGATCGCAGCAGCAGTGGCACCGACCACAGTTCGCCGTTGGACTGTCGAACAAACTGCCCACTGCGATCCTTTAGCACCGTTTGGCACACAACATAGCGATCGGGCTGACACAGAACATACAAATGGGGCTGCTTAGGCGCGATTGTCCAGTTCAGCAAATCCCGCAGCGGCGGCGCTGATTGGGTCGATCGCAGATTGGCAACCTCTCGCAGCGTTGTTTGCAGGTAAGGATTGCCGGACCAGTTTGGGAAGCGCTGCTGTACTTGCTGACTCAGTTGCTGGGTGAGGCTGCTTGTCGGGTTCGCCTTCGCTAGTCCGGACAGCGACACTGCAACCCACTCCGGATCGCGACTAGCAGCAACTGCCTCTGTAAAGCGCTGTCCAATTCGGCTGTAGAGCGTTGGATTGCTTAGATAAAGCTGAGTGCCAATCTTGGTTGCCATGTCCACTGTGCGCATCTGCGAATCAGACAGCCCCGATCGTGTCATCAGCGCTAAAACTTGATCGAGCGCTTCAGCGACAAATGCCTCCTGAGGCTCTACAACAGCAGTGGTCCACAGAATATTACGCCAGTGTTTTTCGTTGGCATCGATCACCGGGAAGCGTTTTAAATCAAAGTTCTCCGGGCGAACCTGCCGAGCCTGCTGCTGTCGCTGGACAGTTCTAGCAGTCGCGGTTGCTTGTAGCTTTGCAGTTTCGTTACCGGAAAGCACCTTGGGACTGCTTGCATTCAAGAACGAGGTGGGTTTTAGCGCCCAACCTGTCATCGTTAATGCCGCAACAATCCCGATCGTTCCGTACCTCCAACGTGTTGTTGAATACTGTGGTTTCAAGAAGCGCATCATCACAAATGGGTGGCAAATCAGTAGGCAAGCGGTTTGGGAAGAACCCCTTAACGTTCTAACACTTAGAATCCTGGAATCTGAGGATGTTCAAAAACCGAAAAATATCCCGACAGAAAGATTTTTAATTCAGGAACTTAGTTCTAACTTTGGAATTCTTCATAAATGTAACCACTGTGCTACTATCTGGATGACTGAAGTGGCTACGGCTATCAATTCGGTTCATTTTGGTGGTGGAGGAGAGTACGAGCGTGCAGAACAGTCTGTCGTTGGGGTATTCAAGCGGGTATTTGCAGCGAAGTCCGGAGCCAATCCGAATTGGCGTAATTGGTGTTGGCAATATGGGGCAGCATCATACTCGCGTTCTCAGTATGCTGAAGGACGTGGAACTGGTAGGTGTCTCAGATACGAATGTCGAGCGCGGCATTGATACGGCAAGCAAATATCGCGTTCGGTTTTTTGAAGATTATCGAGATTTGCTGAAGCATGTAGACGCTGTGTGCATTGCGGTGCCCACGCGCCTGCATCATGCGGTTGGAATGACCTGTTTGCAGGCGGGCGTTCATGTGCTGATTGAAAAGCCGATCGCTGCCAGCATTGCGGAAGCAGAATCGCTGGTGAACGCGGCGGCGCAGTCTCAGTGTATTTTGCAGGTTGGGCACATTGAGCGGTTTAATCCTGCTTTTCAGGAACTTAGCAAGGTCCTCAAAACCGAGGAACTACTCGCGCTAGAAGCGCACCGCATGAGTCCCTATTCCGATCGGGCAAACGATGTATCGGTTGTGCTCGATCTGATGATTCATGATATCGATCTGCTGCTGGAACTAGCGGCCTCTCCTGTAGTTAGGCTGACCGCTAGCGGCAGTCGCGCCTCGGACTCTGGCTACCTCGACTACGTAACGGCGACCTTAGGCTTTGCCAATGGTATTGTCGCAACGTTGACGTCTAGTAAAGTGACGCACCGCAAGATTCGTCGCATTGCTGCCCACTGCAAGAGTTCGCTAACTGAGGCGGACTTCCTCAACAATGAGATCCTGATCCATCGCCAAACGACTGCAAACTACCGCACTGACTATGGTCAAGTGCTGTATCGGCAGGATGGACTGATTGAAAAGGTCTACACCAGCAACATTGAACCGCTTCACGCGGAGCTAGAGCACTTTGTTAGCTGCGTGCGAGGTGGTAACCAACCCTCGGTCGGCGGCGAACAGGCGCTAAAGGCGCTGCGGTTGGCAAGCTCGATCGAGCAGATGGCGCTGGATGGTCAGGCATGGCAAAGTCATAACACAGGGGTAGAGCCGTTGCCTTCAGCTGTTGTTGCCGTTTGAGAGGTCGCCAATTTCTTAGCGCTCCCCAAGACCTCCGAGGTTTGCAAACCCTCGGAGGTCTTGGCTCTCGACTATCACCCTAAATCTAAGTGCTGCCGATTCATCACTAGCTCCTAATCAGTAAACACCAGAATGCTGCCCGACGCGCACGCTACCCAGACGCGGCGCGTCGTAGCGTCGTAGGCAACACCGATCGGGGCCGCATTCACGGTTTGGGTCTGCACTACCGCCATATCCTCGGTGCGAATTTTGCTCACGGTGTTGGAGTGGTAGTTGACCACGTAAAGGCTCGCTCCATCCGAGGAGATTGCTAAACTGCGGGGGGCGTTTCCGGTGGCGACGCGGCTAACAACGGTCTGCGTTGCTACGTCAAGTTTTGCCACATATCCTTCGCCTAAGCTGACGTAGAGGTATTTACCCGCGGGATCAAAGACAAGGTAGCGCGGCGATCGTCCTACGTCTCGCAGCCAGCGCACCGAGAAATCCTTCAGAGCGATCGCGGCGATCCGATCTGCTCCCATTACTGCTACGTAAGCGGTCTCGGATTTAGCATCTACCGCAATTCCTCGCGGATAGGGACCCACTTGAATTCGCCGCACCTCCTGATTTTTCTGCGTATCCACCACGCTGACATCCCAACTGCACCAGTTGCTTGCCAGCACTAAGCCACGACTGGTCGCGATCGCTCTGGGAGCCGTGCCTACCTGCACCACCTGACTGACCGATAGAGTCTGTGTGGGAATCCGGTACAAAAAGCTGGGCGACTGGTTCTGACTGGGATTACAGTCATCCGTTGGAGCACGAAAGCCCGCTCCGTCCATCCGTTCATTGGCGACCCAAACCGACTGCCCATCCGAATCTGCCGCTGCTGCTACTGGAACGCCCTGCTGCTGACCGGGAAACGCAGCAAAGCCAGCATCAGACAGGGCAATCTTAGCGGAAAGCGTCTTGACGACCTGAAATGCTGGATTGTAGACGGTGAGCGAATGGCTCGCCGCGCCGTTGGCAACAAAGAACTGATTGCCTGCTTGAATGATTGACTGTGGCGCGATTCCACCGGAAATCACCCGTTGCAACTCTAAGCGACGATCGGGCGGGGCGATCGTCATCCCGGCGCGGTTTAAGCTAGCAACGGGCGCACGAGATGCTACGTCGCTGCTTGCCAGATACTTGCTCCAAATGTAGCCGCTACACAGCACTAACCACAGCGGCATACTCAGCAACAGCAAATCGAACAGCCTGCCACGACCCCAAGACAGCAACCGAAAACCGCTGTTAGCTTCTAGCCTCGCGTCTGGTGCCAGCACAAACGGATTTGCCAACGCTAACGGCAGCAAATTTACTCGCTGTACCCAAGCCGGGGCCGCCTGCCCTTCCACGCGGCTGTAGATCACCGCCGAGGATAGCGCTACACCTAGCCGCATCATCCCACTCCGCAAAAATTCAATGCAGGACTGCGGCGGCAGCACCTGATTTGCCTCTAGCAGCACGTGTAAATCTCCGCCTTGCCGCGCCGCTCGTGCCCGTACGCCGATCGCCCGCAGCGATGTGTTCATCAACTGCGCGATCGCGTCTGCGTCTCCGCGCTGGGCAAGCTGGACCAGATTGGATTCCGCCATGTCCACGTATCACAACATCTCCGTCAGGATAGCCGAGGTCTGCCAAAGTGGAGTAAGAATCTATGGCTCTGTCTGGGCATCGTTGCAGACATCCTTATATATCTGGAGAAGATTCTGCGATTTCCCAGTCACCCTTGCTACCTATAGCGTAAAGTTGCCACCCGTTCAGGGGTAAGCAAATTCGCTAAGATAAAGCAGCAGCAAACGATGGAACCTATGACACAGACGGGAACCCGCACAGGTGTTGGCATTCGGACAGCCGTTACACGATCGGAGCGCCTCACCGGACAAATTCACGTCTACGACGGTGCTGGAAAAGGTAAGTCGCAAGCAGCGTTGGGAGTTGTACTGCGCTCGATCGGGCTGGGCATTCATTCTGATTTGCAGACCCGCGTGCTGCTGCTGCGGTTTCTAAAAGGACCCGGACGCACCTACGACGAGGATGCCGCCATCGAAGCTCTACAGCGCGGCTTTCCTCATTTAATTGATCAGGTTCGTACAGGCAGGGCAGAATTCTTCGGACCAAACGAAATTACCCGCTTTGATAAGCTGGAAGCGCAGCGGGGCTGGGATGTGGCAAAAGGCGCGATCGCGTCTGGGCTGTACTCGGTGGTTGTGCTGGACGAACTCAATCCGGTGCTGGACTTGGGGCTGCTACCTGTGAATGAGGTGGTCAACACGCTGAAGCGCAAGCCGGAGCACATGGAGATTATTGCCACAGGTCGCGGGGCACCGCAGCCGTTGTTGGACATCTCCGATTTGCACTCAGAAATGCGTCCCCACTATCACCCAACCGCAAAAGAGCAAGGCATCGAAGGCATTGAGATCTACACCGGAGCCGGAAAGGGCAAATCCACTAGTGCTTTAGGAAAAGCATTGCAGGCGATCGGGCGCGGCATTGGTCAAGACAAGTCTCATCGTGTGCTGATGTTGCAGTGGCTCAAGGGCGGCACAGGCTACACCGAAGATGCAGCGATCTCAGCACTGCGACAAATTTATCCGAATTTGGTGGACCATCAGCGCTGTGGACGCGACGCGATCGTCTGGCGCGGACAGCAGCAGGACTTGGACTATGTAGAAGCAGAGCGTGGCTGGGAAATTGCCAGAGCCGCGATTGCATCGGGCTTGTACAAAACAATTATCCTGGACGAACTCAATCCCACAGTGGATCTAGAATTGCTGCCAGAGGAGCCGATTGTCCAGGCGCTACTCCGCAAACCCCGCGATACGGAGATCATCATCACGGGACGCTGCAAAAACCCGCCTGCCTATTTTGACTTAGCCAGCGTTCACTCCGAGATGATCTGCCACAAGCACTATGCAGAAAAGGGCGTGGACTTGAAGCGCGGCGTGGATTACTAGGCAATATGATGGCAACTGAACGGCTTGCTCAACTCACTCACACCGGATACCTGAGATGACCGAAACGTCTACCTTCCAACAGGCGATCGAAGTCGTAGAAGCTCTATCTTTAGACGATCAGATAGTTTTACTCAATCTTCTGCAGAGGCGACTCCAGCAACGTCGACGTAGCCAAATTCTGCAAGAGGTTGAAGACGTTCGCAGAGACTACGCTGAAGGCAACGTGCAGTATGGCTCCGTTGCGGATTTCTTATCGGAGCTAGATGCTTGAGACGCATTGCTTGGAGTCCAAAGTCCATTCGCGTGTTTAAGCGAATAGTACGGCAAAATCCTCAACTGCGTCCTTTAATCGAGCAGACTCTGCAACAGCTTGCGGAAGACGCCTTCCATCCCAGTTTACGTACTCACAAACTCACAGGAAATCTGTCTGGTATTTGGGCATGCTCGATCGACTACAGCTATCGGGTTCTATTTGAGTTCGTGGATGAGGAAGCAACTATTCTACTGCTGAACTTGGGTTCCCATGACGAAGTGTATTGAACTTCATGCAGCTTCAAGTTAAACGATCACCTGGCTCAGAGATTCTTTGGCACTGATTGCCCGCTGCGGTTGCTTTGTTTTAGCAACAGTGCCGCTAAATAGCTTGAATCCACTCGGTTACATCGTAGTGGGTCCAAATGCCGTTCTGCCAGTAGGGATCGGCTTCGATCAAATGTCGCACGGTGGCTTCGTCGGGAGCATCGTAGATGCCAAACACCTGGGTTAGGTCTTTGGTGGGACCGATCGTCACCAATACGCCTGCTTCTTTCTGCTTTGCCAGTCCGTCTAAATGTGCCTGCCGATAGGGCGCACGCTTCTCCAAAACGTCCTTGCAGTAGCTTCCCCAGAGAACATACTTCGGCATGGTCTAACTCCTCAGTTCTGCCCTAAATTTCTCTGTCAGCGTTTCGCGCACTTTTCGGTGCACAGGTTCAATGTCCTCGTCGGTCAGGGTGCGATCGTCTGCCCGATACACCAGTCGGAAAGCGAGGCTGCGCTGTCCCGCTGCGACCTTGTCGCCTTTGTACTCATCGAATAGCTCCACCGATTCCAGCAGTTTACCGCCGACGTTCTGGATAGCGCGCTCCAGTTCCGCCACCGAGACCTGCCGCGACACGAAGAAAGCAATGTCGCGATCGGAGGCAGGAAATGTGGAATAGGAGCGGAACAGCGGCACCAACGTTTCCTCGTGGTCCAGGTAATTCAGGATTACGTCAAGATTCAGTTCAAACCCGTAGACTTCATCAGGCAAGCCACGCTCCTGACGCAGTTGGGGATGCAGTTGCCCAAAGGTACCAAGGCGATTACCGCGCAGCCAGAGCGAGGCGGTACGACCTGGATGCAACCGCGAATCGCGACGATCGGGCTGATACTCCACGGCTAGCCCCAAACGGCGGAACACGCTTTCCAAGCGTCCTTTTGCCTCAAACCACGTCATCGGCTGCGATCGTCCTGCCCGCACCCATTTTCCTTGAGTTGGGTCGCCACCTAAGATGCCTGCAACCGTCTCGGCTTCGCTCAGTCCGTCTTCCTCCGAGAAAAACACTTCCCCCAGCTCAAAGCCGTTTAGCGGACCGTTGCCCTGCTCCAGATTATATAGAAAGGCATCGATTAATCCGTCAAGCAGATTCGTCCGCAGCGCAGAGTACTCGGTGAATAACGGATTGCTCAGCGAAATTTGTCGATCGCCCTCCGGTTTCACCAATGAGTAATGCATGACTTCAGTTAGCCCACTAGCGCGGAACGCTTCGCGCAGCTTGCGCTTCAGCTCTTGATCCAGCGACAGGTAGCCCAATTCTGCCTGACTTGGCAGGGTCGAGCAGAAGTTGTTGTAGCCGTAGAGCCGAGCAACCTCCTCGATCAGGTCAATTTCCCGCTCTAAATCCCGGTAGCGGTAAGGCGGCACAGTGACGGTCCACTCGTTGTTAGCGGTTCGAGGAGAAAGCTCACAGCCTAGCGCGGTTAGCGTCCGTTCAATGTCTGACGCTTGGAGTTCGCCGATCGCGTCATCGCCTAACTCCACGTCGCCGAGAATCTGGTTCACCCGGTCGAGCCGCAGTTGAATTGATCGCGTCATGCCCGCCTGACTGCGTGTATCCGCGACTTCCTGCGACACGACGACACCGCCCGCCAACTCTTGAATTAGCTGCACTGCCCGCCGACAGGCAAGCTCCAGCGCTGCCTGGTTCACACCGCGCTCGTAGCGTGCCGAAGCTTCCGTTCGCAGCCCCAGCGATCGCGCCGATCGCCGGATGACTGCCGCATCAAACAGCGCCGCTTCCAGCATCAGGGTTTGGGTGCCCGCGTGAACTTCAGTCGCTTCGCCGCCCATCACTCCGGCTAGCGCCACAGGTTTATCGCTAGTGGTAATTAGCAGCACTTGCTCGCTCAGGGTTCGTTCTTGTCCGTCCAAGGTGGTTAGCGTCTCACCGGAACGAGCAAAGCGAACGCCGACTTGTAGAGTCGTTTGACCGCTTTGAGACTGGAGACGATCGCGGTCAAATGCGTGCAGCGGCTGTCCCCACTCCAGCAGAACATAGTTTGTAATGTCTACCACGTTGTTGATCGATCTCGTGCCTGCCGCCTGCAATCGCTGTTGCAGCCACAACGGAGACGGCGCGATCGTCACTTGCTCAATTACGGTGCCAATGTAGGCAGGGCAGCCGTGCGGCTCAGAAATCTTTAAACTCAGCGTCTCTGGTTTCGAGTGGGTAGGAACCTCTGGCGACTGGGGCAATTTCAGGCTAGCCCCGGTTAGCGCCGCCACTTCTCGCGCAATGCCGACCATACTGAGCGCGTCTGCTCGGTTGGCTGTTGAGGTCAAATCCAGAATCACATCGTCCAAGCCCAGCAGAGGACGCACATCACTACCGGGCTTCAGGTGTCCCTCAAACTGGTGAATGCCTGCCGATTCCTTTGCCAGCCCCAACTCTGCTAGCGAACAAATCATTCCCTCGGATGCGACGCCGCGCAGCTTAGCAGGCTTAATCTTCAAGCCATCGGGTGACACCTTGGGCAACACGGTTCCAAGGGTGGCGACAGGCACGTATAGCCCTGTTGCCACATTGGCAGCGCCGCAAACGATCGTCGAGGGCGTTGCCGCTCCAATATCTACTTGACAAACGCTGAGTCGATCGGCGTTCGGATGGGGCTGTCGATCCAGCACATACCCGACTACGACGCCATCTGCCCACGTGCGACGGTCCTCAATATCCTCGACCTCAAACCCTGCCATTGTCAGCGTCTCTGCTAACTCCTCCGGAGACAGTGTGATATCGACGAGTTCTCGCAACCAGTTCAGTGAGATCCGCATGACTTGCCCTAACCTACGCCAGCCCACCTATTCTACCGTTTGCCATACCCCACTCTCCATTCCCCATTTGCGGTTCCGGTTCTCTAACAAACAATGTAGATTCATCAACACTCTGCAAAATCAGTCCAAAATAAATCTAGGTAGACTATTCGGAAATTTTTCAAATGCAGAGTAATAACTAGTAAGCCTAGTAAATTCTGTTCGGCAGAGCGGGGACTTGGGCACCTTAGAGATGGTTGTATCCTGAAGAAACTGAATAATCCGTAAATCCATCGATGTTAATCATGACTTTAAGGTGGAAGGGCGGCAACTTTAGCAACTCTTCAAGGGATTCCCGCATGAATGCCACTCTTACTTGTTGTTCCAGTTCGGATAATGAAGTAGGGTAGCGATATCCCAGTAGTCGATGTTAGAACGAGCCAAGCTGCATGAGCTACTGCCTCAATCCGGTCTGTCCCACTCCGCAAAATCACACTGACAACGAGTTGTGTCAGGCCTGTGGTACAAAGCTTCTCCTGCGCGATCGCTATCGTGTGGTGCAGATGCTAGGACAGGGTGGGTTTGGTGCTACGTTTCTGGCGATCGACGAATCCTTGCCTGGAAAACCGAACTCCGTCATCAAGCAGCTCCGTCCTAGTGCCACGGCTCCGCACGTGATGGACATGGCACGGGAGCTATTTAAGCGCGAGGCGGAAACGCTAGGGCGGATTGGCAGTAAATGTCCGCAGGTTCCTCGTCTGCTTGACTACTTTGAGGCAAATCAAGAGTTTTACCTGGTGCAAGAGTACGTCAGCGGCTTCACGCTTCAGCAGGAAGTGAAGCGGGACGGTCCTCTAATTGAGCACCAAGTCAAGCAGTTCCTCAGCGAAATCCTGCCCGTTCTCAAATTTATCCATGAGAACCGCGTGATTCATCGGGATATTAAGCCCGCTAACATTATTCGCCGCGCTCAGGATGCCAAGCTGGTGCTGATTGACTTTGGAGCGGTGAAGTACCAGCATCAGCCGTCGCAAAATGCCTCGGAGCACACAGCGTTTACCTCGTATGCGATCGGCACCCCTGGGTTCGCCCCACCGGAACAAATGGCAATGCGTCCGGTTCCCGCTAGCGACCTCTACGCCTTAGGCGTCACATGCATTTATCTTTTGACAGGTAAATCTCCTAAAGATTTGGACTACGACCCTTCCACTGGTGAACTGCTGTGGCAAAAATATGTTCACATCAGCGACCACTTTGTCGGTGTGCTCAAGAAGATGCTGGAGGTGTCGGTTCGGCACCGCTATCAACTCGCTGAGGACATCTTTCGAGATCTTGACTTAGAGCCGTACTTGCAGAGCCTACAGGACAGTATGCTGTCCTCTAAGGGAAACACGGGCGGTCGCAAATCCTTCAACCCTCGATTAGACGCTCCGGACTCTGCTGGCGGCACGCCGTCTTCTCCAGCGGCGCGGGCGGCAATGGCAATCCGGGCGCGTCAAAACAAATCAGACGCCACCAGCTTACAACCGGGACTGACCCGCAGCCGCGTTTTAGACTCTAGAGCTGGTCTAAGTGCGCCGCTCCGCAGCCGAGATTCATCAGGACAAGGTCGGGACTCTGTTGGACGCAGCCGCGACTTTTCGGGTGAAAAAGCCAAAATGCCAATTCGGCTGGACGCTCAAAGCCTGCAAAGCTATTACACCAAAGGCAAGCGGGATTTCGCCTCGCACGATCTCAATTCGCTCAATCTGCCAAGAGTGAATCTGTCTGGTGCCATGTTTCACCAATCAAATCTGAGCAAGGTTAATTTTCAGGGAGCAAACCTGATCAGCGCGGACTTTGGACGGGCAAACTTGAGTCGCGCAAATTTGCGCGACTCAAACCTGACGCGGGCGTATTTAAGCAACGCGGACTTGGAGGGAGCCGATTTGCGGGGTGCTGACCTCAGCGCGGCGTATCTGCTGAATGCGAATTTGCGAGGTGCCAATCTTTGTGGCGCAAATCTGTCAGGAGCGAAGTTGACGGAAGATCAACTGGCGATGGCTCGCAC
>NZ_JACJPG010000315.1 GCF_014695955.1 Leptolyngbya sp. FACHB-36
TGCTGCCGACGCCCCTCCAGATCATCCGGTCGGGGCAAATACGACTGGCTAAACTGCTGGCGGTAGGTTTGGTACGCCCAAATCGTAGACACAGACAAGCTGCGATACTTCGCTAACACTACATATAGCTGATCTAACTCTGGCAGCGTGTCCAACTTTTCACCACGCCCTGTTGCCAGTGCAGTTCCTCCAGTAATGCAGAAGGGCACATCCGATCCCAGCTGTGCGCCCAACTCTTGCAGCTCGGATTGAGTTAACCCCAACTGCCACATCAGGTTCATCCCCACCAGTACAGCAGCGGCATTGCTCGATCCCCCCGCTAGTCCTGCTCCGACTGGAATCTGTTTATAAATCGCGATGTCTACCGCTCCGTAGCGATCGAAGCTGTCTGAAAACTGCTGGCACATTAACTCGGCGGCGCGATATGCCAGATTAGTGTGATCTCGCGGCACTTCGGGATGGTCGCAGGCCATATGAATCGTACTCGTTCCATTGGCGCGTAGCTCAATCTGGTCTGCCAAATCGACACTTTGCAGCACCATGACCAATTCGTGATAGCCGTCGGGACGATCGCCGAGAATTTCCAGGTACAAATTGATTTTGGCAGGAGCGATTAATGAGTAAGAGCGCATGAGTGGAGCCAGCACTGAGTAATCAAATCATACCGTGATTAGCGGAAATCGCTATTAGCTACGGATGAAACCGATTACTCAATTCTACCCATTGCTCAACGCTTAAATCTTCTGCCCGAACTTGCGGATTAATGGCTAACCTCTCCAGCAGTTCAGTCAGTTGATCTCGCTCCATAACGCTTTGCAAATTGTTGCGTAACATCTTACGTTTGCTGGCAAAGCCCAGCTTTACGAGCGTTTCTAGCTGTTGGGGATCGGCAGCAGGAACGGCAAGCGATCGTGGTTTTAATCGCACCACTGCAGAATCCACTTTCGGAGGTGGATGAAACGCGCCTGCCGGAACGTCGCAAATAAATTCGCACTCCGCTAGGTACTGGACTCGTACGGATAGCGCTCCAAATTGCTTGGAACCAGATCGAGCACAAAGCCGCTGCGCTACTTCTTTTTGCACCAATAAAACGATCCGATCAAATGGCTTTGCAGCAGGATGATCGATCGTGCCCAGCAGCTTTTCTAGAATCGGTCCTGTGATGTTATAGGGAATATTGGCAACGACTTTATTTGGATGCTGAAACGCAGGTAAAGACGCTAAGACTGCATCGAGATCTAGCGTTAAAAAATCGCCTTGAAGCAGCAGGAAATTCTCGATCGCGCCCAATTTTTTAGTCAAAAACTCACAAAGGTCACGATCGATTTCCACGGATACGACGGCGGCTGCCTGCGACAGCAACTGCCGCGTGAGGACGCCCATTCCAGGACCAATTTCTAGCACGCGATCGCCCGATCCATCGCCGCTACCTTTGCTGAGATCTGCTGCGCTGACAATCCGACTCAGCGCCTTCTCGCTGCGCAGCCAGTGTTGGGCAAATTGTTTTCGGGGTTGGGGCATGAACAGACCAAGGGTGAAGGGTGAAGGCTCCCTCAGGAGGTTGGGAGTCCTACGAGTTCTTTATGTCCAGGAATGACTTCGCCGATCGCCGATGCTGCAATGTCGTGTTGGGCAAACCAGCGAATGGTATCGTCGGCTTGAGTGGGCGGCACCAGCAGCACGAAGCCAATGCCCATGTTGAACGTGTTGAACATTTCTGGCTCAGCGACATTGCCCGCGATCGCTAACCAGCGAAAGATCGCAGGTGCTTCCCAGCAGGTTGAGTCAATGCGAACGGACTGGTCTGGTCCCAAACAGCGGGGCAGGTTTTCGGGCAAGCCGCCGCCCGTAATATGTGCCATGCCGTGGATGGTCAGTCCCGCCTGTCGCGCCTGCAACACTGGTTTGACGTAGATCTGCGTTGGCGTCAGCAGCACCTCTCCCAGAGTGCCGTCTAGCAGATCGGGACGATCGTCCCAGGCAAAACCACCCGCTTCAACGATTTTTCGCACCAAGCTAAACCCGTTGCTGTGGACGCCTTGACTCGCCAACCCGATCGCCACATCGCCGACCTGCACCTGCGAACCGTCTAAAAGCTGGCTGCGATCGACAATGCCAACACAAAATCCAGCCAGGTCGTACTCACCCGATTGGTAGAACCCCGGCATTTCTGCTGTTTCCCCACCCAGTAGCGCACACCCCGAAAGGCGGCATCCGGTTGTAATGCCTTCCACCACTTGCGCTAGCTGGTCAGGGTTCAACTGCCCCGTGGCTAAATAGTCTAGAAAAAACAGTGGCTCTGCGCCCGACGTCAGCACATCGTTGACGCACATCGCCACCAAGTCAATGCCAACGGTGCTGTGGCGATCGAGCGTTTGCGCCAGCTTCAGCTTGGTGCCCACCCCATCGGTACCCGATACGAGCACAGGTTCTCGATAGCCCCCCGGCAGTTGAAAGAAACCGCTGAAGCCGCCCACGCCACCCAGCACTTCTGGGCGAGTGGTGCTGTTCACCATGCCGCGGATTTTCTCTACAAACGCTCGACCCGCTTCAACATCAACTCCAGCCTGTCGGTAATCCATGATTTTGGCGATCGCTGCATCCCGTATTGTACCTAGAGGCTTTCGTTCTTAGTTCTTTTGTTTTTAGCGTCACCTACTTCCCTCACCCGACTCCTCGTTGGTTGCTCCGCTGATAAAGTTCCCAAGTTGTGTAAAGTTTTCATAAAGTTACCTGAAGTTTTTTACCGTCTGTTAATTGCTCAAACTTCTACACTGTCTAAGTCTTAGCGAATTTCTTATGTATGAAGCTGTGATGAAGTTATACGGCATACTGCTAAATCCCTGATCCCCAAGTCAAAAACTTCGTGATAGTCTGTTGCAGTTGTTAAAACAGGAGCGAACACGGACCGACTACGAGTTATCAGCAGGCTTATGTTCACATCGGCAAGCTTTGCACCGCATATCTCGTTCCTCAAGTGCCCACCTCACACGACTCTATGAATCAGAAACTTCTTAGCAGTTTGACTGCAACCCTGTTGGTTACGACGCTGGGAGTTGCTCCCTCCGGTCACGCAAAACAGCCAGAAACCGCTAATCCAGGTTCAGAAAGCAATCTTCAGACCGACTCCAAACCTTCTTCAACCCAGGCTACGGATTCCGCTAGAGATGGCGTAAAACTGGGAAACGTTGCTCCACCCGACGTTGAATCCGTCCAGAAATTCTCTTCGCAAAGCTCCGATACGCCGCAACCCTCCAGCGATGACGCTGTGAAGATCGGTGAGCAAGCGTCGCCAACTGCCACAAAACCGGACGACGCCCCGATCGCTAAGGTTCAAACTCACGAGCTCTCTGGGCGCAAAGCCGCCACCCTGTACGTTCGCAACATTCCCGTCCTTACGTTTGTTGGCTCTGGCAAGACCGCACAAGAATCTGTCAAGCTGGGCAGCCAAACGTCCTCGACCACGATTTCTGTCACCGCTGTTAAATCGCTCGCTGGAGCTGAAACAGCCGCCGCTGAACTACTTGAAGCGTCTGAGACCGAACAACCTTCATCCGATCAGGATGACCCGATTTGGCGGGCATCTGCGATCTCTGCCAAGCTAAACCAGCTAAACCGTGACGGTATCGACGCCAAGCAAATCACGGTGAAATGGGAAGACAACCAGTACCGCATCAAAGTCAGCGACGCGGTTCTGGCAAAGCTGGACGCTAACACGCAGCTCCCCGATACCACGCGGAACCTAGAAACCGATGCGCTGCAAGCGACCAATCGGCTGCGGCGACTTTTAGGAGACGCGGCTCCCCTGTCTGGCGTGGCGGGCAAGCCTCGGCAGCAAATTTCCCTCGGTCCAATTAATATCAATGGATGGGCGTCCTGGTACGGTCCCGGTTTCCACGGCAACCCCAGCGCTAGCGGTGAGCGGTTCAACCAACACGCGATGACGGCGGCTCACCGGACTCTACCCTTCGGCACCCGTGTTCTGGTGACAAACCTGAATAACGGCATGTCGGTTGTCGTCCGAATCAACGATCGCGGTCCCTTCCACGGCAACCGCATCATCGATCTTTCGGCAGCGGCAGCCCGTATTTTGGGAGTGCTTCAAACCGGAGTTGCCCCCGTGCGCTTAGATATCGTCAATCCACAAGCTGCCTTGAGCAATTGACGCTGATGCTGTTGATGCTGCCAATGTAGCGAATCACGATTCGCTACATTGGCAGCATCAGCCCTTTTAGCTGTGCTGCATTCTCGACAAGCCCTTTGCTTTGAATCAGCACACCAAAGTTGCCCAGTCCCAGCGGATTTGCTAACTGATGCAAGGCGTCTCGACGACGCAGGCGCGCCTGAACCTCCTGAACGTCAGTTGCGTCTGACTGACCGACAGCAGCGATACGATCACCCAACCCGAGTGCCATTAGAAACAGCGCTTGCTGGATGAATCCTACCGTCTGCAATCCATACCGCTCTCCTTGACGCTGCAATGCAGTGAAGTCAACGTGAGCGGTAATGTCTTGATCTCCTATATATAGGTAGGGGTCAGAGTGGTGCGAGTGTCGGTAGTAGCATTGCAGCGTCCCCTGCGATCGAGCAGGATTGTAGTAGCGATCGCTCGCGTAGCCGTAGTCGATCGTGACGACGTATCCGCGCTGGAGCCGCTTTGCCACAGCAGAGATCCAATCGAGTGCAGCAAGGTTGACTTCTGTACGGTAGCCATCGGGATAACGGGGTGACGGCAAGTCCACCCCTACAGCGCTAAAGTACTCCGCCAGCTGCGGCATTGATAGCTCATCTAGCACTTCCCCAAACTGAGGAGTCCTCGATTCGCTCTCGGTTGCGGTGACGTAAACTTCCCGGAGTTGCCCAGTGTCGATCGCCACTAGATGTACAGGCAGCGCATCCACCAACTCATTGGAGAACACGCAGCCCGTAATCGAGCCTGCTGGAATGTCTTCCAGCGTTTGCCAGCGTAGGCGAATGCCTGTCGCCTCTAAATTGCGTAACTGCCGCTGCTGCTCAGCAATCAGAGGCGCGGCGCGCTCAACAATTTGGTAATCCAGGCATCGGTAGCACTCCGGGTAGTGCCGATGTAGGTGACGCAAAATGTCTGCTGCCAATACACCCTGTCCCGCCCCCACTTCCACCAGGCTAAATGGATTGGGACGCTGCATAATCTCCCACATTTGGGCAAACTGCTCTGCCAACAGTTCCCCGAAATCGGGGGCAAGATGGGGAGACGTAAAAAAATCGCCTTTGGATCCGATCGTCCGCGCCTTGGTGGCGTAGTAGCCATACTGCGGATGATACAGCGCCAGGTCCATAAACTCAGCAAAGGTAATTCGCTGCTGGGGATGCCCGACAATTTGTCGGGCAATCAGACGGCTTAGCGAATTAGAGTCAGCTAACGATTCTGTCATTACCACTCAAGTGCGCGGTCTTCATTGTGCCACAGGTGGAAATTGTAAAAGTAGTCTGAAATTTGTCATCAGAATCGGCTGGCTAGTCTAAAATACCTTTGCTCCGGCGGCAGACGATCGCCGTTCAACACCACACTCCGCAAGGTGACCTTACCGTCCCACCAGTTCACCTTGACCCACATCAAAGATAATTTCAAAGCGCGAGTTCGGATGGGTGCGTTGCAGCAGTCGCAGATACGCTTCTGCTTCAGCCCGACGCCGGAACCGAGACATAGTAGATTGCTTCAGGTTGGGCAGAAGATTGTGAATAACCCAAGGGGTGAGCTGTTGTTGGTAGGTCATAGGTCGATCGAAATGGCTAATGGTTTAAGGGCGACTCGAACTCACTGAACGCTTGGAAACGCTAGATGTAGCTCGCTTCAGCCGCGTACCTACTATATATAGTAGGTACTGCTGGAAATCGCAACCCCTATTCCAAAATTAGACGAATAAAAAAACGGGGGCAGACCTGTGCCTACCCCCGTTGAGTTTTAGCGAGATGAATTAGCGATCGACCGATCCCATAATGATGTCGATGCTGCCTAGGATTGTCACAATATCCGCCACCTTCATGCCGCGCACCAGCTGTGGCAGGCATTGCAGGTTGTTGAAGTCTGCTGCCCGAATCTTCCAGCGCCACGGGAACACCGTGTCATTGCCCTGAATGTAAATGCCCAACTCGCCTTTGCCGCTCTCGACACGGACGTAGTGCTCCCCTTTAGGAATCTTGAACGTAGGTGCAATCTTCTTGCCAATGAACTGGTAATCAAACCCGTTCCATTCGGACTTGGGACCCTCTTGCATCCGCTTGGCTTCTAGATTCTCATAAGGACCACCCGGAAGCGACTTGATCGCCTGGCGAATAATCTTCACCGACTCACGCATTTCCCGAATCCGCACCACATAGCGAGCAAAACAGTCGCCTGCGGTTTCCCACTGCACGTCCCAATCCAGTTCGTCGTAGCACTCGTAGTGGTCCACTTTCCGCAGATCCCACTTCACACCCGACGCCCGCAGCATGGGACCCGACAACCCCCAGTTAATTGCGTCTTCGCGGCTAATCGTACCCACGCCTTCGACACGGCGGCGGAAGATCGGATTATCGGTAATTAGCCGTTCGTACTCGTCCACCTTGGGCAGCATGTAGTCGCAGAAGTCTTCGCACTTATCGACCCAGCCATAGGGCAGGTCCACGGCGACGCCACCGATGCGGAAGTAGTTGTTGTTGACCATGCGGTAGCCCGTTGCAGCTTCCCACAGGTCGTAGATGAGTTCTCGTTCGCGGAAGATGTAGAAGAAGGGCGTTTGGGCACCAACGTCTGCCATGAAAGGACCAAGCCAAAGTAGGTGATTGGCGATTCGGTTCAGTTCCAGCATGATGACGCGAATGTAGCTGGCGCGTTTGGGTACTGGAATCCCTGCTAATTTCTCTGGTGCGTTAACGGTGACCGCCTCGTTGAACATTCCCGCCGCGTAGTCCCATCGGCTGACGTAGGGAACATACATAATGTTGGTGCGGTTTTCGGCAATCTTCTCCATACCGCGATGCAGATAGCCGATGACGGGTTCGCAGTCGATGACGTTCTCGCCATCTAGCGTCACAATCAACCGCAACACCCCGTGCATCGAGGGATGGTGCGGACCCATGTTGAGCACCATGGGTTCGGTTTTGGTCTCGATCATTGCCATATCTAAAACAGTCTCCCCTCGATCGTGAAGTTGTTAGTCGTTAGTCGTTAGCTATCAGTTTTCTCTTAATAGTAGAAACTAACCACTAACCACTTGGAGTAAGCCCGCACTGATTGTTACATCTCCTTAATTATACGGAGTAACGGCTGAAAGCGTGGGTAATAGTGGATTTGCTGAATCATCAGATTTAAGTGCGGGAACGATAGAGACGGTCCAATTCTGCCGCTCTGAGGAGGTTTTCGTGGCGTTCAATCAGGAACAGTTTGATGTATTGGTGAAACGGCTAGAGCAGTTTGCCCAACAGCAACCTGTGGGGTATCGATGGCGTGTCGGACTGCTGGCGGCGCTGGGCTACGCCTACATCTTTTTGGTGCTGGCGGGACTGGGGGCGATCGTCGCCCTCCTCGCCTGGCTCGTTGTCATCAGCCAGCGCCTCAACACTGCCATGATTAAAGCAGGCATTTTGCTGCTGATTCCGGCGTGGGCGATCGTGCGATCGCTGCAAGTCTCGTTTCCGCCACCGCAAGGACTGCGCTTGACTCGTCAGCAGGTACCAGCGCTGTTTGCGCTGGTAGATGACCTGACTCGAACGCTGCAAGCGCCCTCGTTTCACCACATTCTGCTGGTGCAAGACTTTAATGCCGCTGTGATGCAGGTGCCGCGATTGGGGATTTTCGGCTGGCAAGAGAACTATCTGCTAGTGGGACTGCCGTTGATGCAGGTGCTTTCCCCAGAGCAGTTTCGAGCTGTGCTGGCGCACGAATTAGGACACCTATCCGGAAATCACTCGCGCTTTGCTGGGTGGATCTATCGCGTTCGTAAAACTTGGATGCAGATTTTGGAGCGGCTTCAGGGCGGTCATGGCGGATCGTCGCTTTTGTTCGATCGCTTCTTTAATTGGTACGCGCCATTTTTCAGCGCCTATTCGTTTGTGCTAGCGCGAATGGATGAATACGACGCCGATCGCTGTGCGGCGCAACTGGCAGGAAAAACCCACTGCGCCGAAGCGCTAATGAATGTCGCTGTGCAGGGACCGTTTGTCGATCGCTGCTGGACTGGAATTTACGATCGCGTTAAGCAAGAGGTCGAGCCGCCTAGCACAGCGTTTAGTCAGGTGATGCAGACCCTACATGGAGCTGCCCCCATAGAAGGTCGGCAATGGCTAGAGCAAGCGCTGATGCAAAAAACCAGCAATGCGGATACGCACCCATGTTTGAGCGATCGCCTCGCTGCATTGGGCTTTCAAAAGCTAGATAATTTACCGCTGCCGCAACCCGTTCGCGTCACAGCCGCGCAGCAGTTTTTGGGTTCTGCACTGGAGCTGCTCATCAAGCAGTTCGATCACGAGTGGAAGCAGGGCGTGGAGACCACGTGGCGGCAGCGCTACGCCTATTTGCAAGAGACCCGTGCTGAGCTGCAAGCGCTGAATGAAAAGGCGAGTCGTCAAGCGTTGACCGTGGATGAAGCGTGGGAACGCGCTTGTCGAACGCTGGAATTAGAGGGCGATGCGGCAGCCACTCCCTTGATTCAAGCGGTTGTCACCCTGAAGCCCGATCACGCTGCTGCTCACTACACGCTGGGTCGGATTCTGCTGGAGCAAAACAACCCGGAAGGTATTGCTCACGTTGAGGCGGCGATCGCTCAAAACGTCGATTGGGTGCTGGAAGGCTGTCAGCTAATCTACGGCTTTCTCTGGCAGCGAGGGCAAGTTGAGGAGGCAAAGCAGTATCGCGATCGGGCTGAGCACCAGTACGAGTTACTGATGAAGGCGCAGCAGGAGCGATCGGATGTCAGCGATCGTGACTTGCTCAAACCGCACACGCTAACGGAAGCCGAGATAGCGGATCTCAAGCAGCAGTTAGCTACCTACCCGCAGGTGAAAGAGGCGTATGTTGTCGAGAAAGTGATGACTCATTTTCCCGAAAAGCGCTTCTGCGTGCTGGGAATTATCCGCAAGCGCAATCTAATCGAGGGCGAAGCGGCGGCTCAGAAGTTGGTGGATTTGTTGGCAACGAATCTTCAGTTTCCGGTGCAGAGCTACATTCTGATTCTCAACCACGGCAACATCGGTAAGTTGAGGAAGAAAATGACGCGAGTGGAGCGATCGTTAATTTTCCAGCGCTAGCTATTTTTTGGCAATACTAAAGATGTCGGAAAAAGTTGCGATTTTTTTGGATGTTGAAAATCTGTCAGGTTGGTTGAAAGCAGATGGAGGAGAAACGCTGCTAGAACGCGCCAATGAATTAGGACGTGTTGTGGTTCGCCGAGCCTATGGAGATTTCAGCATTCTATCAGTTAGTGTTCGTCAGCCAGAGCTAAATTTGCTCGGCTTCGAGTTTGTTCATGTTTATCATCCAGTTAAGGGTAAGAACTCAGCTGACATTCAAATTGTCGTTGATGTCATGGAGTACTTAGCTCGTATTCCTGATTTAGAATGGGTTGTTCTTGCTACTGGAGATTCAGATTTCTCACCTTTGTTTAGACGCTTGCGGGAGTTGGGCAAGTCCGTGATGGGTGTTGGACCACGTTCCGCCCTTAGTGAAGCAGTTAAGAGAACTTGCAATCGATTTATTTACATTGATGAAGAACCTGTTTCTGATGGTGCAGTTGCTTCATTAAAGACTGCTCAACTTCGCGAGGATGCTTTGGAACTACTAGAGCAAGTACTTGACAAATTTCCAGATGGTGCGAATCTTTCAACTCTTAAGAATAAGATGCTGGAGACTGATTCTGCGTTTGATGAAAATAACTTGGGGTTTGATGGATTCATGAAGTTCCTACAGAGTGCTCCTGAAATAGTCACATTGTACAAAGTCAAAGAGATTTGGAACGCGAAAGCACTTGAAACTGGGGAGAAGCAGAATGAAGTTCTTAGTTGCGATAGTCAATCAGGGAGTACTTTAGTAGAACCTACGATCGACCTTTATAGACGTTTTCTACGTAAAAGCGGTTGGAGATCATACAAATCCTCTTGTCTTTGGGATGCTCTAACCGGACTAAAGACGCGTTTTCCAGAGGGTTTTACAAAAGGTGAAGAATTTGAATATTTGATTGAATCTTTTGGACGTAATCTAACTCGTGGAGAATTACGATCGATGATATATATTTTTTATAAGGCAGGTTTTGTGGTGCAGCAACAGCAGAAGCGAAATGACGAGTCTATTCTGACAGTTGATTTACCTAAATCTGAGCGGGTAATGTCAAAGAAGTTAGATCTTGTGATGGTAAATCGGATTGTTCAGATCTGTAGGCTTCAGGAGGTGTCTTTTATCCCCGAACTTATACCTCAACTCTTGATAAATTCTTACACACAAGAGCAATTTAACGTTTTGGTTATAAATGCTCAGGATCAATAGGCTCGTAGCTGAAGAACTGTGATTGTCCTCACCTCCTAGAACGTACGATCGCTGAAATTAGCAGAGGAAAGTGATAATAAGGCTGGAGCAATCGTGAAGGTGCTCCGATGTCAGAAACCAAAACGATACAATCAGAAGATGGCAACGCTGAAAGCAAGCAAGTTAGCGCTGGCAGACGTTTATCGTCTGCTGAAGTTCGAGGAGCGATTCGACGATCGTGCCTTTCAAGACGTGCTGTCGTTAGAATTTGTCACCGAATCGGAGCAACAGCAACTCAAGCAGATTCAAACAAATTTTCGTCCTTATACCAATTCAGTTTGATGCTGCATATAATTAGGAGCATCCCTAAAAGATAGCCATCTCGATGCCCCGTACATTACAGCTTGAGATCGCCGAGAGCATTGAGTACCTGGAAAAAAGTTACAAGCAAGCCCGCAATGCAAGTCACAAAGAGCGCCTACAAATGCTGTGGTGGCTCAAGAATGGACAGGTCAAGCAGCACCAAAACCTGAGTCAGCGCTTGGGGCGGGATGGCTCCACTATCAGTCGCTGGTTGCAGAAGTATCGAAACGGAGGACTGAAGGCACTTTTGGACATCAAAACTGCTCCAGGTCGAACCCCAGCCATTCGGGGGGAAGTGCTCGAGCAATTGCAAGC
>NZ_JACJPG010000316.1 GCF_014695955.1 Leptolyngbya sp. FACHB-36
CTTCGGATACGTGCATCCGAGGTTTTCCTGGCGGAAATCTGAAGTTTTGAAGCAGTGGTTAGGCACTGGCTTCGCTGTCTCTAGTAAGAAGGGACGCGATCCACCTGAGGCACATCCGCGTTGTTGAGCCGCGATCGAAAGTCGTCGATCGTGGACTGTAAGCCTTCGCGCAGCGGCACAGTTGGCTGCCATCCCAACCACTCTTGCG
Source organism: Leptolyngbya sp. FACHB-36 (assembly GCF_014695955.1). Classification (GTDB taxonomy): domain Bacteria; phylum Cyanobacteriota; class Cyanobacteriia; order Leptolyngbyales; family Leptolyngbyaceae; genus FACHB-36. The sequence continues at coordinate 209 of NZ_JACJPG010000316.1, forward strand.
CCCGGGTGATGTCGGGTTTGCGACGCCGGGGATCATCCTGCGGCAGCGGCTCGAAGCGAATTTCTTTGCCCGCGTCCACCATCTGCTGCACCACCTGCGCCAATTGCAGAATTGTGTACTCTTCGGGATTACCTAGATTGACTGGACCCGTGTGGTCGCCGTTCATCAGGCGCATCAGTCCTTCAACCAAGTCAGAGACGTAGCAGAAGCTGCGGGTCTGAGAGCCATCGCCGTAGATGGTCAGCGGCGCACCGTTCAGCGCCTGCACGACGAAGTTGCTGACGACGCGACCATCATTTTCCAACATTCGAGGTCCGTAGGTGTTAAAAATCCGGGCGACTCGAATCTGGACATCGTTTTGCCGATGGTAGTCAAACGCTAGAGTTTCCGCGACTCGCTTGCCTTCGTCGTAGCAGCTGCGGATGCCGATCGTGTTGACGTTGCCTCGGTAGTCTTCGGTTTGAGGATGAATTTCGGGATCGCCATAAATCTCCGACGTGGACGCCAGCAGAAATCGAGCTTTGACCCGTTTTGCCAACCCCAGCATGTTCAGCGTCCCAATCACATTGGTCTTGATCGTTTTGACCGGATTGAATTGGTAGTGAATTGGAGACGCTGGGCAGGCAAGGTGATAGATCTGATCAACCTCTAAACGAATTGGTTCTGTGACGTCGTGGCGAATTAGTTCAAAGTACGGGTGATCGAACCACTTCAGCACATTGCGCTTGTGTCCGGTGTAGAAGTTATCGAGGCAGATCACCTCGTGTCCTTCCAGCATCAGTCGATCGATCAAATGGGAACCAATGAAGCCTGCACCACCGGTCACTAAAATTCTCATAGCTACACGTCGTCTAGGGTGTTCTAAGTAAGCAACTCTAGGCTAGAGAGCGCTGCGATCGCATCGGTGCCGTCCTAAAGAATTGGACAACCGTGTTGCAACCGTCAGCAGTTTTGCGGATATGCCGTTTCCCTGAGTCTGAACTGCGTACCATTTCACGGTGATGCCTACGGAATCCTTGCTCTGAAACTCACTAGTTAATAGCAAGTTAACAAAGTTCAAGAATGGTCACCTCTAAAATCTAGAGAGTTCATAAAATCTTCAAGGGTGCCAGCGGATTTCACGCAGGCACCCTTGTTGTACGCCCTTAGACGAGCAAGACGCAGTCATCCCTAATGCAGCGGGCTACGGTTCCAGACGCAGCACTGCCATAAACGCTTCCTGAGGCACATCGACCGTGCCAATCGACTTCATGCGTTTTTTACCTTTTGCCTGCTTCTGCAACAGCTTTTTCTTACGGGAGATGTCGCCGCCATAGCACTTCGCCAGCACGTCCTTCCGCAGGGCAGGAATGTGCTCACTCGCAATCACCTTCGTGCCGATCGTTGCCTGAATCGGAATCTTGAACTGGTGGCGCGGAATCAGCTCCTTCAGCTTCTCGGTCAGGGCGCGCCCGACGCCATAGGCTTTATCGCGATGCACGATCGTCGCCAACGGATCAACCGGATCGCCGTTGATTAGAATGTCCAGCTTCACCAGCGGATTTTCCCGATAGCCAATCAGTTGGTACTCCATGCTGGCGTAGCCGCGCGATCGGGACTTCATCTGATCAAAGAAGTCAGTCGCAACTTCCGCCAGCGGCAGTTCGTAGATCAGCGTCGTACGTCCAGGTGTCAGGTAGCGCATGTCCTTAAACACACCGCGCCGAGTTTGGCTTAGCTCCATTAACGTCCCCACGTACTCTTCTGGGGTAATAATGTCGACCTGAACATAGGGTTCTTCAATTTTTTCTCGGTGCTGCGGGTCCGGTAGCCGACTGGGATTGTCGATCTCCAGCACCTCGCCTTTCATGGTTGTCACGCGGTAAACCACAGAAGGAGCCGTCGTGATTAGATCCAGGTTGTATTCTCGTTCCAGTCGCTCCTGCACAATTTCCATGTGCAGCAACCCCAAAAAGCCGCAGCGGAAGCCAAAGCCCATGGCGCTAGATGTCTCTGGCTCGTAGTTTAGTGCTGCATCGCTCAGCTTCAGCTTTTCCAGCGCCTCGCGCAAATCCTCAAACTGGTCAGCATCGGTGGGAAACATACCGCAGAACACCATTGGCTTGGCTTCTACGTAGCCAGGTAGTGGCTCCTTTGCTGGGGTGCTTGCCAGCGTGATCGTATCACCGACTCTCGCGTCTTCAACAGCTTTAATCGCCGCGGCAATGTAGCCCACTTCTCCAGCGTGGAGCGCCTCGACTTGCACCTGGTTCGGCGACAGCACGCCTACTTCATCGATCTCATATTCTTTACCCGATGCCATCAGGCGGACGCGATCGCCCTTCCGCACGGTGCCGTCCATAACGCGGAAGTAGACAATTACGCCTCGGTAGATGTCGTAGTAGCTGTCAAAGATCAGCGCTCGTAAAGGTTGGTCAACGGTATCCTGCGGTGGCGGAACGAGCGTGACGATCGACTCCAGAATCTCGTTGATGCCAATGCCTTCTTTTGCAGACGCCAGAATTGCCCCGCTGCAATCCAACCCAATCACGTCTTCAATTTCTTGTCTGATCCGCTCTGGCTCTGCGCCAGGCAAATCGATTTTGTTCAATACTGGAATAATTTCCAGGTTGTGCTCTAGCGCCAGATACACATTAGCGAGGGTTTGTGCCTCCACTCCTTGGGAGGCATCGACGACGAGCAAGGCACCTTCGCAGGCGGCGAGCGATCGTGACACCTCGTAGGAGAAATCGACGTGCCCCGGCGTGTCAATTAAATTGAGGACATAGGACTGACCATCCTCAGCGGTATAGTCCATCCGCGCTGCCTGAAGCTTAATTGTGATGCCCCGTTCTCGCTCCAGGTCCATGTTGTCGAGAAATTGCTCTTTCATCTCTCGTGCGTCAACCGTTTTTGTTACCTGAAGCAAACGGTCCGCCAACGTTGACTTGCCGTGGTCGATGTGGGCAATGATCGAAAAGTTACGAATGCGAGAGACGGGTACGTCTGTCATGGACTCTGCTCTACGAATGACTGAATCAACTTGCTAGCGGCTTTCAACGGTCCAATCGTCTGTTAGCTCTGCACGGCGGCACAAACTGGAGCCGCGATCGAACTGGGGAAGCTCTAAGCTTTGCTTAAAGTATTGTAATGCGTTCTTGAGGGCAGTATCAGGTACTCAAGCAGGTGACTTTGCTTTAGAGAATGCCGAGGCGGAACGAACCTTGTAAAATTTACAAGAAGGGATGAGGTTTTGTGCCATAGATCGATAGTAGCGATTTCTTAGAAATTGCTGCCTGCCTGTGCGACAGTGTAGGCTTAGCGAACTAGGCAGCCGAAACCCTAGCGCATTGTGTTTCCGACCACCCTCTGACTGCCCTTACCTATGAATGACTCTGCCGTCCACGCTCAGTCCGCTTCCGATAAGGTGGAAATTTCAGTCCACCTTGATGCTGAGTTGCTTGAGCAGATCAAACACCTGACGAATGACCCTAGTCGAGTGATTGAGGTCGCCATTCGGCAGTGGCTGCGGAACGAATCCAGCCGAGATGACGAGCTGACTCGTAACCTGCAGCGAAATCCTCCGGTACCCCCTAGAGGTGAATGGAATGACTAATTCAGAAGCACCTTCGCCTCAGAGGAACTTCGATTTCTTGAACGCATTCAGCAGATAGGTTGCTCTACTGTGTCACATCTGCGTGTATGGATTGCACGATCGCGCTGCTCTAAGTGACTCTTGTATGCCCACATTCATCCGCCTGTAGCCTAAACCCTGATGACTTCCTCTGCCCACTTTCAATCTTCCTTGCCAGAAGGCATAGCGTTTAACTCGAAGGAGCCTTCTCAAGACTATGCAGAGGCGTTGGTCTTTATTCAGGATAGCAATGGGCACTACGTATCGTTTCACTGGAATAAGGCTACCGAGTATAACATAACACCAGAGGCGCTCCTTGGTCATCCGATCGAAAGCATCTTTGCGCCTGTCGTTGCGGCTTCCTACCTTGAACGAATTCGTTACGTGTTAGACAGCCTTGCGCCCGATCAGTTTGCCTGCTACTTCCGCTGTGGTGACCAAACGCTGTTGTTTGATTTGGTTGTCAGTCCAGTGCTGGTTCCCGATCTCTCCCCGACCTTAGTCACCGTAGCAGGGCGGCTGATTTCTGCGCTAGAACCCTCCGCAGCGGTGCCGTCCTTAGAGCAGCCACCCGCATTGCAGCAATCAACGTTGCTCTACTCTCCGGTTGCGATGGCGTCCGATCGATATCAGAAACTACGGACGCAGATTGCCTGGAACATTCGACGCACATTAAATCTTCCAACCATTTGGCAGCAGACTGTAGCGGGATTGGGCAAAGCGCTTGACGTTAGCGGCTGCGCCGTTTGCCCCTATGAGCACCAAGCCACAACGGTAAACGTCGTGGCTGAATATTGCCAGGAGGCAGTTCCCTCGCTTCTAGGACAAGAGTTTCAGCTCGCAAGCACCTCCTACCTCAGTCGAGCGATCGAGACGCTGAAGCCTGTTTCGGTGCAAACGACCTCAACCCTAGGAACGATTGAACCCCAGTCGCTGCTCACCGTAGCAACCTGCTATCAGGACCAGCCAAACGGGCTGATTATTCTGCATCAGTGCGATCGTCCGCGCGTGTGGACCGATGCTGAGCTTGAATTTATGCAGGAGCTAGCCGATCAGGTAGGGACCGCGATCGCGCATGCGACTTTGGTTGCCGATAGCCAGTCGCTTGCCGCAGAACTACAGCGAGTTAACAAAAGCCTGCTGCAAAAGCATCAGGAACTTGAGGAAGCACGACAGCAGGCAGAAGATGCCTCACGGCTAAAAAGTGAGTTTCTCGCGAAGACGTCGCACGAGTTGCGCACACCGCTCAACGGCATGATTGGGTTTCTTAAGCTGATCAAAGAGGGCATGGCAGATGACCCCGTTGAGCAGGCAGAGTTTATTGATGAAGCGTATCGATCGGCAATCCATCTGCTAGACATTATCAATGACATCCTGGACATTGCCAAAATCGAAGCGGGAACGCTGGAAATCGAAATGAGTCCGGTCAAGCTAGCCGAACTGCTACACGATGTCGAAGGCTTTACCCGCAGCCAAGTCCATCAGAAGCAGTTGGGTTTCGAGATTCAAAGCCCTCCAACCGACGACGAGATTATTCTACACGCAAATTATAAGCGTCTTCTTCAGGTCATGTTGAATTTGGTGGGTAATGCCATCAAATTTACGCACGAAGGTGGGATCACGATCAGCGTTGAGATGATCAAGAAGAAGGTGACGGTGCAAAACCAGGAGTTTCCGGGAATGGTGAAAGTCCGCGTCGCCGATACAGGCATTGGAGTCTCCTTAGACATGCAGGACAGGCTGTTCCAATCCTTCAGTCAAGTTGATGGTTCTCGGACCCGCCAGTACGAAGGCACGGGCTTAGGATTAGCAATCTCTCAGAAACTCGTTGAGGCGATGGGGGGCGAGGTCAATTTTTACAGCTTGGGCGAGGGCTTAGGATCAACCGTGACCTTTACAGTTCCTTTGTTCCAGGAGCCCATTATGATCACCTCACAGGTCTGAACGTGTTAAGTCTGAACGTGTGATGTTGGCTACTAGCCATATCAGAACTACACACAGATCCCTCGATTTGCGATGGGATCTGCTCGGACTGTTTTTCAACTCCTGAATCACAACTTCATACTGAAACCTCTCTAGCAAACTCTTACTTTTGGAGTATGGGTTGTCGGCGTACTTTAACCAAGTAGCAGTATCTATTTAATCAAGAATCTAAGTATTCTCTTTAAGTAAACATGTGCAGTCGTGGAAGTAAGTCTAACGCTGTACGTGATAGCCGTATAAAAGATGTATACATCTGTCAGTACCATCTATCTTAATTGCTACACAATACTTCCTTGGGATGAGGAACACTTATCTAATTATTCTCAGTACTGAGTAATAGAAAGTATGAAACAAAAGTAGCTTTATTTGCTTAAAAGCAGTGTGTAATATCCTTATCTGCTAACGCTGTGCGACAACATACAATCAGCTAAACCTAGTAACATTGAACAAACTTTAAATCTGCTTTAAATATTGAACGCTTTCCTCATAGGGAATTCATAGAATTTGAGCCAGCATTGCCGTAGCTTCAGCGAGCTGATGGTTTAATCCCAACCAGTAGGACGTTAAATTGCTACTACGTAAGCACAAGAAAATGTATTGTTTGAGGTTAAAAATCACCTTATTAAGTTCAGCTATTTAGCGGATATTGAGCGATTTCTGGGAGTGTTAACTTTAGGGAATGAAACAGCGTTTCTATTTGAGTTAGTTGATGAACCAATCGACCATCAATTAACAAGAACTGGATCGAGGAATTCAAAGCTCTTCTCGCACTACCGTCAAGCAACTCCCGAAAATGAAACACGATTTAGAGTGTCAGCCCACAAGCTCTGAGGTGGGCGTTTATGAGTGTGAAATCCATCTCAAATTTAGACTGATTGAGGAAAAGGGTGCACTAGGCGATCGCGACCGGCTCCTAGAGCTTCTGCTAGACGCTTTCGCCTGCGGTATGGACGACTACCTAGAACCCATTCACGTTGCCGTTGACGCCCAGGAAATTCTAGAGGTTCAAGCCTCACCACAGATGCGTCGCCATTTGATTCGCCTGCGGAACTCAAAGGACTTGGCTTAGGGGCGAACTTGCTAACTACCTTGCTAACTACACTGATTCACTTAACAGGTGTTTAAGTTGGCAGGCAAGGTTGACAGACAAGGTAGAATTCGCTACTCTTATAAAGGTCTGGCAAACATGCCCCCATCGTCTAGAGGCCTAGGACACCTCCCTTTCACGGAGGCGACGGGGATTCGAATTCCCCTGGGGGTATTAAGAAAAGTTTTGGAGAGAGGGTCGCAAAATCCTCTCTTCAAAATTCTTTAAAGGGGGTTTCGACGGCTGGTTTAGCAGTGCCTCGTCTGCATGCTGCTGTACGAACTCCTTAGACTGGCGATCGTAAATCGGGCATCGCTTCTCAGTAGCGGCAGCCATGCGACATCTGTCTGCTTTGCTGCAGAAGAGGTGATATTGACCATTGAGCCGTTCTGCTCACTCAATAGGTGATTACCTGGTTATGAGCCGCCCAAACAGCTTTAATATCGCAGTTCAGATTGTCTAAGCGTTTGCCTAACTTTCTGTGATGGTTGCCGTTGTTTGCGTCACGGCACCGATGCGACACGATGCACCTCCAGTTTGCACGTCATTTCTCAGCAGTTCCATCGCGTCGCCAAGCAATGGAACGAGTGTGCACAGTTTTTTGTCAACCTAATTTTCTACAAACTCTCGAAGCGTTGCCTCGATCGATCTTGGTTGCCAACCCAGTTCTCGTCGTGCTTTGCTGGCATCGACGCGGACGCAGCGATCGTAGACGTAATGGACTCGTTCGCGACTAAGCGGTGGTTGCCAAGAGAACAGACGCCCGATCGGGTCAAGCAGATTGCCCGCCAGCCGCACGAGGAATCGAGGCGCTTCAGCGGGAACAGGAACGCCCGATTCGCGGCTCAAGATTTCAAACATTTCGCGCGTGCTAAGGTCACCTGCAGAAAGAATGTACCAGTCACCGGGCTTGCCCTTCTCGGCTGCCAGCAGCATCGCCTCTGCCAAGTCATCGACGTGGACAATCCCTGTAATCCGAGAACCACCCGCCCACAGTTTCAGACCGCCCTTGAGAAATTGCTGCAACACTGGACCAAAGTGCGGATCGTCTGAGCCGAAGATGCCAGAGGGCAGCACACTAACCACGGGAAATCCTTCAGCCGCAAACTGGTCTACAAGTTGCTGAGCATCGTACTTCGTGCGATCGTAAGCTGACGAGAAATCAGTTTGCTCTCGCTGAAAGGTTTCATCGATCACACGTCCTTGCGTGTCCCCAAATACGCCGATCGTGCTGCAGTACACAAGCTTTGAGACACCTGCCGCACGCGCTGCTTCTAGCACCGTGCGCGTGCCCTGCACGTTCACCCGTGCCATTTCCGCTTCATTGACAATGCCTAGTTCCACATACGCTGCCGTGTGAAAGACCACATCAACTCCGGTCATGGCAGTTTTTAGGGCGTCAAAATCGCAGAGATCCCCATAGATCAGCTTCACTTGACATCCTGATAGACGAGATAGATCGCTTGATTTTCGGACTAGCCCGATCGTCTCATCTCCGCGCCGCTCTAATGCCTTGATTAAATGCGACGCTGTAAATCCGTTCGCCCCTGTGACAAATGCTTTCATCGCTGCAACACTGCTTTTGTGCGGGTAGTCGTACGATCGTACAGCCTTACACGAGTTTAATAATGCATGATTGTGGGTAAGGGAGTCGATCGTATGTAACGCTCGCACACGCTTCGCGATCGCAGCCCTATTAATTTCTTGGTTACTCTAGTCTACGGCTGGATGGCCAACCGTCCCTAGCCTAGAAGTCGTCATTCAGGTTGGACTTTGCTTTGCCTCACTCGACTTGACCAGAACTAACGTTGTTTAACTGGTAACAACGATCGACCAATCCCTCGATTGCGCCCAGCAGCTCCAATTGCGTCCAGTCCTGAAACAGGTGCGCCGCGATCGCGCAGCCGCCTGCCCCAACGCCTTCCTTCACAAAGCCGCGTTCATACGCCTGTAGCTGTGGGTAGCGCGATTCCGCGAAACTCAGTTGCGTTGCCAGCAGCGGCACCTTCACCAACCTTGCCAGTCCCACCGTATCGCCTGTTGGATCGTCAGCGACCCAGCGGGTCGTGCCAACGACAATCTGGTCGGGCTGCCAAGAATGCTGGTAGCGCTCCGCGATCGCGTGCAGCAGCGCGTATACTGCCAGCATTTGCGTTCCACCCGCCAGCAGCACTCCTACCGTACGACTCGCCGCGATCGCCATGCCTGCCACAACGATCTGCATTGGATCGCCAACTGCCGCTGCGATCGCCAAGGGGGCTGGGTCAGAGCGCGATCGACTAAGTCCTGCCTGCACCACGTCCCACTTTTGAGCATGATTGCAGGTGGAATGACTGCTGTTAACTTTTCCAGCCGCAGGAATTCCCAATCCCGTTAACACTGCCAGCGCTGTTGTCGTGCCCCCAACCACGCACTCCCCTAAAATGATGTAGCTGGAGGAAGCCTGCGCTGCCAGTTTCTCACCCCATAGGAAGCCTTGATGCAGCAAGTGCTCAACGATCGCAGGCTCCATCGCCTGCCCACTGCTGACACAGCGAGCAGGTGCCCCACCTAGCTCGATCGCGGGAATTGCGGGGGGATGCGGCAGTCCGGCATTGAACACCCAAACCGGAATTCGCTGTGCCTCAACGACTGCGCGCGAGATCAGCACTGGAGACGCTCCCAGCTGTAGCGGCGGCAGTGGATAGGCAGGCTGCGGCTGAGGACCATTCACCAGAAACTCCGCATCTGCGATCGCGGTGAACTGGCGATCGCCCGCCGTCACACCTGCGGCTGAGATGTCCGGAATTAATCCTGTTTCAGTAAAGCCAAGCACGCAGGCAAACAGTGGTGCACAGTGGCGATACCGTTGCAGCCAGCGCTGTCCCTGCTCGATTTGTGTGTAGACGCGTACGGAGGCCATTCGCTACTCGTAATCCATCAGCACCTGTACCCATTTGGGTGGGCGAGGAATCGGGTTGCCAAGGCGATCAAGGAGCAGCCAGGCGACCAAATGCACGGTAAACGCATACACGACGCGGCTGGCAATGATCATCACAACCACCGCTGCTTGCACCATGACCAGGCTGGGTTGAAACAGTAAGCCCAGCTTAATGAACAGCCACTCCAGCAGATCTGTCACTTGGTTTGTCGCGTACAGCCACAGATCCTCACCCAGCAGCATCGACGTCAGCCAGATGCGGAAAAAGAAGCCAACCGTTCCCAGCAGCGCCGCCAAGCCGATCGACACGCTCCACCGCGCCCTGCGTCGCCACAGCACTCCTAAAAGAACACCCATCAACCCATAGGGCATGAGAAACAAAATGCTGCGCGGCGGTCCCATCAGCACGCTCAGCAGCAGCCAAGACACCAGCGCTGCCATCCACGCAGAACGGCTTCCCCAACGCAAATACAGCAGCG
>NZ_JACJPG010000317.1 GCF_014695955.1 Leptolyngbya sp. FACHB-36
GAAGGCTCCTACCGCTAAGACATTAACGAGCAGCACGTAATGGGAATGGGAGCTTCAATTACCGTCGATCGCGCTAACTTCGATGCCGAAGTTTTGCAAAAATCTCACGAAAAGCCAGTGCTGGTGGATTTCTTTGCCCACTGGTGCGGACCATGCCAATTGCTTAAGCCCATGCTGGAGAAGCTGGTGCAAGAGTACGATTTTGTCCTGGCAAAAGTGGACATTGATGCCAGTCCTGATTTGGCGCAGACCTATGGCGTCCAAGGTGTGCCAGATGTCAGGATTGTGCACAATGGTCACGTCAACAAGGGCTTTGTAGGTGTGCTGCCAGAACCGAAGCTGCGAGAGCTACTAGTGCAGCTAAGCCTCAAATCCGCAATGGACGAGACGCTAGAGCAGATTTACGCCACGGCTGAGCAGGGAGATGTCGTAGCAGCGCAGGCACAATTAGACGACTTACTGACGCGCTTTCCCGACGATCGTAATCTGATTCTGGAAGCCAGTAATTTTTATATGCAAGCGGACCAAATCGACTCCGCAGAAGCCCTACTATCCAAAATTTCGGAGTACGACAGCGAGTACGGTGGTCATGCAAAAACGCTGAGATCGATGCTTCAATTTAAGCAATTGGCAAATCAGGCGATCGGCGATCACCCTCGTGATCCGATCTTTCAGCAAGCAGTACAAGCCGTGCTAGCTGAGGATTACGAAACGGCACTGACACAGCTGCTCGAAATTGTCCGCGACGATCGACGTTATCGAAACGACGGAGCGCGTAAGGCAATGCTGTCAGTGTTTGATCTGCTTGGCGACGAGCATTCGCTAACAAAAACTTACCGCAAACAGCTAACAATGGCGCTGTATTAAGCAATTGGCATTACGTGAATGAGTTGAACAAAACACCAACGCAGCCGACAAGCTATGACGGCTCCCCGGTGATTCGGTATCGATCGTTCAACTCAGCAGCCTTGCGCTAAATAAAGACTCATCACTCATCACTCATTGTTGACTCTTGCTGGAGCAATTCCTCGTTAACTAAGTCGTCGCGCAGGAAGTCGGGTGAAGGGGAATTGAGCATCTCAGGGGCAACAGCAGGATTTTCGACGATCTCGCGCGGATTGCCAACGAAACCGCCTGAGTAAACGAGGTCCTGCGGGTCCATCATCTGATCGTCACCTGTAGCATCGGTGCCTTTTTGCTTGTCGGTGGCAGGAAGGCGTTCTGCGGGGTCGGGCATGAGACAGTTCCAGTGAGACAACGTGATCCCAGAGTAGACCTGCCTCTAAGGCGCACCCACTCTCAAAAGAAAGATTCCATACCGCAGAAACGCTACTCGAATTTCTCAAAGAGGCGAACCAAAATCACGTTAGAGAACAGGAAACCGTCGGGGTCGCTGAGCCGCAGACGTCCGGTGTCCGGTAGCACCGAGGTTGGTAACTGCTCGCTCAGCACTTCGACCCAGCCTTTCTGGTAGTACGGCTGCAAGCAGCGCCAAACGCGATCGAGGGTTGCCCGTCCAAATTGACTCCGGAGTTTAGCAATGCTCAAACCGTCGGCAAGTCGTAAGCCCAACATGAGCGTGTCGAGCAGAAATTCTGACGTGTGAGTGCTGGATGCTGACGTCTGGGTCTTAAATTCAACGGTATCGCTCTGTTTTACCCAGTCGTAATACTCACGAGTCTTGCGGGGTCGAGCGACGCGATCGCCCCCGACGAAGCTCGTTGCACCCATGCCGAAACCGTAGAAGGGGTGGTTCTCCCAGTAGACGCGGTTGTGGCGGCACTGATGACCCCGTTTCGCGTAGTTAGAGATCTCGTAATGTTCGTACCCTGCACTGCGCAGCGTTTCGGAGGCGAGGCGATACATCTGCGCGGTGGTGTCGTCCGAGGGCAAGGGCGACATGCCCGGTTTGTACTGGCGGCTGAAGGGCGTGCCAGATTCCACGGTCAGGTCGTAGCAAGACACATGCGTTGGAGCAAGGGCGATCGCCCGTTGCAGCGACTCGTTCCAGTCGTCTAAGGTTTGGTGCGGCAGCCCAGAGATTAAATCCAGACTCAGGTTATCAAAGGCTGCTTGACGCAGCGTCTCTACAGCGCCGTACACGTCTTCAACGCTGTGCGATCGTCCGCACGCTGCCAGCAGTTCCGCTTGAAACGCCTGCACGCCCAAGCTAACTCGGTTGACGCCCGCTGATCGATAGCCCTGCACCTGCGCTAAGTCGAACGTGCCCGGATCGATCTCCATGGAAATCTCGGCATTGGCAGAGATACCAAATTGGCGATCGAGCGTTTGCAGAATCGTATGCAGTTGTTCGACGGTTAGCAGCGAGGGCGTGCCACCGCCAAAAAATACCGTCGTTAAAGGGCTTCCCCAGCTTTGGGTGAGGCGAATTTCCTCGCTGAGCACTGCAACGTAGTAGGCGATCGTCCCATAGCCGCCTTGCCCCGCGACTGGAGGTTTGTCGCCCACGACAGAAATAGGAAAGTCGCAGTAGTAGCAGCGCCGCCGACAAAAGGGAATGTGAACGTAAGCAGACTGAGGCACACCCGCAAAACTACTTGTCTCTAAAGCAGCTCCAGACAGAAGCATGGGAAATACGCGGAGTATAATGAAATTGTGCCAGCCTGACCGTGAAGCCAGCGTAATCTGCCTAAATCTATTCGCAATTATTTCTTTAACTGGCGAAGCTTCCAGATTGGCAGCCGTTCAACGATTCTAACCTTGACGAAATTCTCGTGTTGACAAGATTCTAACGTTGACAAACAGTCCCCAACCACTTCATCACCATGCTTGATGCAATCATCATCCTTTCATTTGTCCTAGCAGGGGGGGGGATCGGTTTTAATGGCGTCGAGGCTCTGCCGCTTGACGTTCTACAGCAAGTCACCAACGAAGACGGCTTACGCTGGGTTTCGGCTGGCTTCGGAGCCATGATTGGCTTTGCGATCGGCTTAGTCATCCAAACTACATATCGGCGCATTGAGCGACAGTTCCGCGCTTTGCCTGCCGATGTTCTCCTCAGCCGCGCAGTTGGTTTGGTCATCGGGCTACTCGTCGCGAACCTGATGCTGGCTCCGCTGTTTTTGCTGCCGATTCCGCCAGAGTTTTCGTTCATTAAGCCACTCGTTGCTGTAGTTGGCAGCATTATCTTCGCCTTTTCTGGAGTGACGCTGGCAGATACCCACGGTCGGGCGCTGCTGCGGTTGATCAATCCCAACACCGTCGAAACGATGCTGTTAGCGGAAGGAACCCTGAAGGCGGCTTCCAGCAAAATTCTTGACACAAGCTGCATCATCGACGGACGAGTGGAACCTCTGCTCGACACGGGCTTTCTCGAAGGGCAGCTTTTAGTGCCACAGTTCGTGCTGCGAGAACTCCAGCAGGTTGCTGACGCCTCGAATGACCTGAAGCGCGTGCGTGGACGACGCGGACTCGATATTCTAAAGCGAATACAAGAGTCTTATGCCGATCGCATCGTTATCCATCCTGCCGACTACGACGATGTGCCAACCGTCGATGCCAAACTGGTGCGACTGGCGCAGGACATTAACGGCACTCTAATGACCAACGACTACAACCTCAGCAAAGTCGCCAGTGTGCAAAAGGTGCCCGTGCTGAACATCAACGATCTGACGCAAGCGGTGCGACCGAGCTATCTTCCCGGTGACAGTCTGGATCTGAAGATTCTCAAGGAAGGCAAAGAGCCTGCTCAAGGCGTTGGCTATTTGGATGACGGCACGATGGTCGTTGTTGAGGATGGGCGCAGTCACGTGGGCGGTGAGCTTCAAGTCATTGTGACCAGTGCGCTACAAACGTCTGCGGGACGAATGATTTTTGCGCG
>NZ_JACJPG010000318.1 GCF_014695955.1 Leptolyngbya sp. FACHB-36
AGGGCGATCGCGCCCAAAATCGCGCTGCCAATTCCCCAGCGCAGCCGAAATCCCTCAACTAGAAAAGCGGCAAGTCCAAATACAATAATGCTGCCAATTAGTGGAAGTAGCCCCAAGCTAATAATTGCATTTGCAGCTCTAAACCATCCGGGAAACAATCCCCAAATTCCATTCAGCGCTCCGATAATTCCTCCAGCAACCAGCGCTGCAACGGGATTATCAACGTCAATTCCTAACGGCAGCTTGGAGATGACAAATAAGCTAATTGCAATGACGACGACAGAAATCAGAAAGCTAATCATAAATGCCCTCCTTAACGACGATCGACCATCGTCAGCGCAGTAATCCTGAACGGTGGTAGAAACTCGATGAGTCTGCCTTGAGCATAGAAGCAAATGAGGACATCAATTTCAATATAAAGAAAGAATAAGAGGAGATCAGGCTAGATTTCAAACGGTGCAAGCAGTTAGTCGTCGATCGGCGCGTCGGGAAACTGGCGATCGATCAATGTCTGCGTTAAATTTGGCACTTCCCAAGTTGACTCACCCGACTTGATAATTTGGGCAGGACTGACATTGAACTCCAGTTCAGCCGTTGTCGGGCTTGCCATCACCATAAAGCGAGCACCATCCACGATTCTGGCGACGATCGGTCCGCGTTCTTGCCCATCGGCAGGCTCTAGACCTGCAACCGGAATTTCTGCTGGAATGTACACCCCGTCGCAGTCCCACTCGTCATCAGTGGCTTGACCGCTTGCTAGAAAATAGAGGGTGTGGGATTCGCCAGCCTCTTGGGCTTTTTTCTTGGAGTCGGTGCTTTTGCCGTACACTGCCAGCGTTCTGTTCGTCAGGTTAAAACACTGTCCCCACGTTTTGCGCGTCTGCGAAGCACCGTTAGAAGCCGCATTCGGTAACGGTGCCTGACGCGGATTAAGCGGTTGCATCACTTGAATCGCGTCCGGGCTGCGGAGAATGTTGAGGTCAGATTCAGCCGCAGCGGGTTGAGGCGAAATTAAATAAATAAACAGGGCTGCAAGAGTGACCAGAAGCTTGAGTCTCATCGTTTCTCGACAAAGCGCATAAAGATGTGACAGGTGTGGAAGTGGCGCTACACTTCCACACCGTATTTCTTTCGCCCTAAAAAACTCGATCGATGAATGCAGCCCTTCTGTCGTTTCAGAGCGATCAAGGAGCGTCATTCAACAGGCGCAAAGCCTAAACCGTCGCTTCAATTGGAGCCGCATGCTGCTGAGGGAAGGCGCGCGCCTGTTTGGGTTTAACAAACACTTGCTGGTTGCGCTGTAGCTGAAGCTGATCGAAGCGATCGCGCGGGAGCACAGCGGTAAAACTCGCGCCATCTGACAGCGTTAGCTCTGTTTGAACTTCCCGTCCCATGTGAACGACGCGAGAAACGCTAGCGGGTGCCATGCCGTCTTCGCGCGTCGGGCTAATGACCACATCATGCGGACGGAGAAACAGCGCTTGACTCGCGCCGGCGTTTTGCCCCGGAAACAGTCGAGCAGTCGGCGGTGGCAAAATATTGACTGGACCAATAAAGCTCATGACGAAAGGAGTCGCAGGCTGGTCATACAGTTCCGCAGGCGTGCCCACTTGCTCAATTCGACCCTGGTTCATCACCACAATTTCATCAGCAACTTCCATCGCCTCTTCTTGGTCGTGCGTCACAAAAACGGTGGTGACTTGGACTTCGTGATGTAGGCGGCGGAGCCAAACTCGTAGGTCTTTACGGACTTTTGCGTCTAGCGCGCCGAAGGGTTCATCCAGCAGCAGCACACTGGGCTGGGTTGCCAACGATCGAGCAAGGGCGACCCGCTGGCGCTGTCCTCCAGAGAGTTGGGACGGATAGCGATCGCCCAGTCCCTCTAGCTGAATCAGCTGCAGCAGTTCTTGAACACGCGGGCGCACCTTCTCAGCGGGCACTTTACGAATTTCTAGGGCAAAGGCAATGTTCTGCCGCACGGTCAGGTGCTTGAACAGCGCGTAGTGCTGGAACACAAATCCAATGTTGCGTTCTTGAATGCTGCGATGGGTGGTATCTTGCCCTGATAAAAAGATTTGCCCAGAGCTTGGAGTATCTAATCCAGCAATCATTCTCAGCAGCGTGGATTTCCCAGAACCCGATGGACCTAGCAGCGCAACCAGCGATCCAGTCTTAATCTCCACACTGACTCGATCGAGCGCAGTAAAACTACCAAACTCCTTGGAAACGTTTTCGACTGAGATTCCCACTAAAGCCGACCCCCTATTAGATTTCTAGATCGTATATTACGGTTTACCGATCAATATACCGTATTTATTGCTACTAAAGTGTGATAATCTGAAGAGCAGTAAATTCTAAATCCCTATCGACTTACCGTAGTTTACCATTTACACTAGAAGACCACTTTACTAACGCTGACTAGCTGTACTCTTCTAGTTTGTCGTTTAAACCACGATTTGTCGCCCAAGATTTGGTAAATAATAAGCGGAACATAGATTCATGGTTTTGTCGCTTACGATCGCCAGCTTCCTGGTTGGCACTCTGGTTGGGCTTACGGGCGTTGGTGGAGCAGCCTTGATGACCCCTCTATTGATTTTTGGGTTTCAAGTCCCGGCGGCAACGGCGATTGGATCAGATGTGATGTCAGCTGTGTTGATGAAAATAGTGGGTGGATTTCAGCACTACCGTCAGCAGACCGTTGATTTGCGACTGGTGAAATGGTTGGCGATCGGCAGCGTTCCCGGGTCCCTGTTTGGAATTGGGCTGCTGCACCGCATTAAAGAGGCGCAGATTGAAAATTTGAATGAGTTGCTCATTCACGGTGTAGGTGCAGCAATTTTGCTTGTGGCGATCGTGGCGCTGGGCGGGCGCGTGCTGAGGTGGATTAATCCAAATGTGTCCCTACCGACCCTGCCCCAACTTGACCTATCCACAGCGTCAGGGCGACTGGCAACGGTTCTGCTGGCAGCGCTGTTGGGGTGCCTGCTGGGGCTCACGAGTGTTGGTTCGGGATCGCTATTTGCGATCGTGCTAATCGGCTGTTTTCGCTTAGATTCCCACAAGCTCGTCGGGACGGATATTGTCCACGCGGCAATACTGCTGCTGTTTACAGCCGTTGGGCATGTCGGGCTAGGCAACGTAGATCTGGGGCTGGTGCTGCCGATTTGGTTAGGCACGGTGCCGGGAGTTTTGTTCGGCGCACAGCTTTGTCGAGTGATTCACCAGGGCATGCTGCGGACTGGACTCTACGTGCTGCTCGTGGCGATCGGCTGGCAATTGGTCAGCCATGCGTAAGGACATCGCGGTTCATGGCAGGGATGACGCTAGATCAGTTACGAATTTTTTTGGTGGTAGCAGAGCAGTTACACTTTACCCGTGCTGCTGAAACGCTTTATATCACTCAGCCAGCGGTTAGCGCTGCAATTCAAAGCGTGGAAGATGACTATGATGTCAAGCTGTTTCACCGAATTGGACGGCGAGTAGAAATTACGGATGCGGGAGTGCTGCTGCAAATTGAGGCACAGCGAATTCTGGATCAGGTGGCGCAGGCAGAGCGCGGCTTGCGAGAGTTGAACAACCTGCAACGGGGAGAACTCAAGCTGGGCGTCAGTTTGACGATCGGCAACTACTGGCTGCCCGATCGAATCAACCAGTTTCAGCAGCAGTATCCCAGCGTGTCGGTGAAGTGCCGACTGGCGAACGCAGAAGCGATTTGTGAGGGAACCGCAACGGGGCAGTTTGATTTGGGCTTGGTAGAAGGGGAGGTGAAGCCTTCACTGAAAGGGGTTTTGCAGGAAACGGAGGTTGGGAACGATCGCCTACAAATCATTGTGGGTAAATCGCATCCGTGGTTTGAGCGAACCGAAGTGCCGGTGTCTGAGTTGCCCAAGACCGCTTGGGTAATGCGAGAGCCAGGATCGGGAACGCAGCAGATGTTTGAACAACA
>NZ_JACJPG010000319.1 GCF_014695955.1 Leptolyngbya sp. FACHB-36
CTGGACGATCGGCAAGAAAAGCTGAGTCGTCAGTCGCAGCGGCACTGGGAGGAGTTTGTCAGCCTGATTGACATTTTGCAGCACTTTGGCTGTCTGGAATGGTCGGGCGTCGGTCCGGGGTCACCACAAGCTACGAACGGCGGGCAAGCGAGCGACGAACCCATTCCGACTCCGCTGGGTCAAAGCGTAGCGGCAATTCGAGGCGACAATGAACTGTGGTTGGGGCTGGCGCTGAGGTCGGGTGAGTTAGACTCTCTGGATCCGCACCAGTTTGCGGCGGCGTTTGCAGCACTGGTGACAGAGGTATCCCGTCCAGATAGCTGGACGCGCTACGACCTGTCGAGCCAAGTTGAAGAAGCGTTGGGCGGACTGCGCGGCATTCGGCGAAAGCTGTTCCAACTTCAGCGACGGCATCAGGTGATGCTGCCTGTGTGGTTAGAGCACGAGCTAGTGGGCTTGGTGGAGCAGTGGGCGCTGGGGGTAGATTGGCTGGAACTGTGTGCCAATACGAGTTTGGATGAGGGAGATGTGGTGCGACTGCTGCGCCGGACGCTCGATTTTCTGTCGCAGGTGCCACATGTGCCGCATGTATCGACCGAATTGAAAGCGAATGCCTATCGAGCGATTCAGTTGATCGATCGCTTCCCCGTCAACGAAAGCATTGAGTAGTGCGTCCCTGTAACCCATGAACTTTAGTGGCACACTCAAAATCACCAGGGTAGAACGGTTTATATAGTGACCCGCATGACTGGCGATTAACAGGGTGCAGTGATTTTCTAACTCACTCTTGCCGATCGTCCGATTCAACAATTTCCCCCAGATAAAGCCGAACGAATTCTTTCGCGGCTTCAGAATTCATCTGCTTGAGTGCCTTAGTAATCTCAACGATCGTGTCTGAACTCGGTTCTCGCTGCTCATGAACCCACTTGAACACCGCAGAGCGATCGATCCCTAAAGCAACTGCTAAGCTGTTTTGACTAATTTTGTAAGCCTCTAAAACTCGCTTGAGTGCTTGGTTGGCTCTTCCCATGCAGTTATTTGCACCCGTGCAGTAAAGCGATCGTGTCAGAGGAGGATCGCGCCGTAAATGTTGTCTGTAGCGACCACATCTGATATGTTGTCTACAACGACCACAATCAAAAGGAGCTACACAGATGGCTGCTGAAGAATTTATTGATGATCGCGCTGACTCCACACCGCCTACTGCCAGTACGCCAGCCGAGTACAAGCGCGATCGAGACGCCGTGCGGATTATTCTGATCGGTTCCAGAGCGGGCGTCACCCAAATCATTCAGACGCTCTACGTCAAAGAGTTTGCTCAGGTGCACGAGTGGAGTCCGTTGCAGCCGGAACCCATCACAGGCAAGCAGATGAGCGTGGCGACAAAACGGTTGAACTTGCAGTGACCACGCCGAATCAAACAGGCGCTAAATCCCCAATTACTTGCAGCAGCGCTTCATCCAGTCCATCATTCGCGTTCAGCAACGCGCTGACCTCGCTCCGCTCTACCCATTGCCAAGTGTCGTACTCATCCGATCGCAGCGTCATCCGCTGTTGTTCTTCTACAGTCAGCTCCACCTGAAACGTAAGGTTGAGGCTGTGAGAGCCATGCTGCTGAGGTGGCTGCTGGCGGGTTGCAAAACAGGTTGAGTAGACACCAACGTAGCGAAAGCGATCGTCGCTCAGCCCCTCTAACCGTGCCTCTTTAGCGGCTTTTCGCCTCGCCGCTTCCTTAGGAGATTCCCCGGCTGCCATTCTGCCACCCACAATCCACCACGACGCCCGCGGCAGTGTCTTCCGCTTTGCCAGTAGCATCTGTGAACCAGCGGTAAATACCAGATCGACACAGGCGAATACCAGATAATCGAGCGATCGCGTGTAGACATCCTCCGGCAGGCGATCGTCTGGATGCGTCGGGTTCACTCGTCCTGATTCTTGGAAATGAGGCACATCAGTCATGGGTGCTGCGGGGTGATGTTCATACCAGTCATAGCCTGTTAGTCCCCCATCGCGTGCAGAGGGAATGTGCCACAATAGCGGAGCAGAGAAATTACTGAGACTAGCAGGAGTAGGGTTCGTGGACCGTTACAACCCCGCCTCGATCGAGGAAAAATGGCAAGCCGCTTGGGCAGAGCAGCAGCTTCACCGCACGTCTGAGGACACCAGCAAACCCAAGTTCTACGCGCTGTCCATGTTTCCCTATCCGTCGGGCAACCTGCACATGGGACACGTCCGCGTCTATACGATCGTCGATGTCATTGCTCGCGTCCGGCGGATGCAGGGCTATCGCGTTCTGAACCCGATGGGCTGGGACGCCTTTGGGCTGCCTGCGGAAAATGCAGCGATCGAACGCGGCATCCATCCCGCTAAGTGGACTTACGAAAACATCGCCCAGATGCACCAGCAGCTCGATCAGTTGGGCATCTCGTTTGACTGGGAACGCGAGGTCGCCACCTGTTCGCCCGACTACTACCGCTGGACGCAGTGGATTTTCCTGCAATTCTTTCAGATGGGCTTGGCGTACCAGAAAGAAGCGACGGTAAATTGGGACCCGATCGACCAAACCGTGCTGGCAAACGAGCAGGTAGACAGCGAAGGACGATCGTGGCGATCGGGCGCGATGGTGGAGCGGAAGCTGCTGCGCCAGTGGTTCTTCAAAATTACCGACTACGCCGAACAGCTCCTCACCGACTTAGACAAGCTGACCGGATGGCCCGAAAAAGTCCGATTGATGCAGGCGAACTGGATCGGGAGATCGATCGGTGCCCAAGTCACGTTTCAAACCGAAGCGGGCGACGACATTGTCGTGTTTACAACGCGCCCAGATACGCTGTGGGGCGCAACCTTTATGGTGCTGTCGCCAGAGCATCCGCTGGTTAAAAAACTGACGGCACCAGAACAAGCCGAGGCGATTCAGGCGTATCAATCAGCAGCGGCAGCGAAGAGTGAGATCGATCGCACCGCTGAAGGGCAAGAGAAAACAGGAGTCTGGACGGGCAGCTACGCAACCAATCCCGTTAACGGCGAAGCCATTCCGATTTGGATTGCCGACTACGTGCTGATGGACTACGGGACAGGGGCAATTATGGCGGTGCCCGCTCACGACCAGCGCGACTTTGAGTTCGCCCGCAAATTCAATTTGCCGATCAAGGTCGTCGTGCAGCCCGCAGATCAGTCGATCGACGCGGCTGCAATGACAATGGCTCATGCGGGTGCGGGCGTGATGGTCAACTCCGGTCCGCTGGATGGCGTGCCTGCGGGCAAAGAGGCGGGGCAAAGCGTCGAAGCTGCCGTTCAGTGGTTAGAGGCAAACGGCAAAGGCAAGGGCACGGTAAACTATCGCTTGCGCGACTGGCTGATTTCGCGGCAGCGCTATTGGGGCGCACCGATTCCGATCGTCCACTGCCCCAACTGTGGTGCAGTTCCGGTTCCCGATGCGCAGCTACCCGTGACGCTGCCGGAAGACGTGGCGTTTTCTGGGCGCGGTCCATCTCCATTGGCGAAGCTAGATGACTGGATCAACGTGCCCTGCCCCACCTGCAACACGCCCGCGAAGCGCGAGACTGACACGATGGACACGTTCATCGATTCCTCATGGTATTTTTTGCGCTATCCAGATGCGCGGAACGAACAGCAAGCGTTCGACCCAGCAAAAACGAACGACTGGATGCCTGTGGATCAATACGTCGGCGGCATCGAGCACGCGATTTTGCATCTGCTGTATTCGCGCTTCTTTACCAAGGTGCTGCGAGATAGAGGCTTGCTTAGCTTTGACGAACCCTTCCAGCGCTTATTGACTCAGGGGATGGTGCAGGGCAAGACGTACAAGAATCCTCGATCGGGCAAGTATGTGATTCCGATGAATGTGGCGGACGCTGCGAACCCTACCGATCCAGAAACGGGAGAACCGCTGGAAGTCGTTTACGAAAAGATGTCCAAGTCCAAGTACAACGGTGTGGCTCCGGGCGAGGTTGTCTCGAAGTACGGCGCAGACACCGCGCGAATGTTTATTCTGTTTAAGGCTCCGCCAGAGAAAGATCTGGAGTGGGAAGACGCCGACGTAGAAGGACAGTTCCGCTTCTTGAATCGCGTTTGGCGCTTAGTTACTGAATTCAGAATTCAGAATTCAGAATCCAAAACTCAACCCTCAGAATCCAAGCCTGAAAAAGATCTGCGTCGGGCAATTCATACGGCGATCAAAGAAGTCACTGACGATCTACAGGGTGAGTACCAGTTCAACACGGCGGTGTCGGAGTTGATGAAGCTGAGCAATGCGCTCACGGATGCCTCCTGCAAAGAGTCGCCCGTGTACGCTGAGGGCATTCATGCGCTACTGATTCTGCTGGCTCCGTTTGCGCCGCATCTTGCAGAAGAACTGTGGCACAGTTTAAGACACACAGACTCAATTCATACGCAGCCGTGGCTGAATGCAGATGAAGCGGCGCTGGTGGCGGATGAAGCGACGATCGTGATTCAGATCCTCGGCAAAACCAAGGGCACGATCGCGGTTCCGGTTCAAGCGGCGAACAGCAAGAGCGAGTTAGAGAGCTACGCTCGCGAGTCAGAGCTTGCTCGCAAGTTCATCGACGGCAAGGAGATCAAAAAGGTGATTGTCGTGCCCGGAAAGCTGGTCAATTTCGTTGTCGGGTAGCAATTCACTCGCATCCAACCCCAGGAAAAGTAACGCAGAAAGTTAAAGCAAGTTGCGACTGCGGTATGACGAGCCGATGCGGCAATCGAGCTAGCGTGAGAAGCATCGATCGCTCCTTTTGCTTCAACAGAGACACAGCGATGCGGCTCATCTACGGAGACAATTCATGGAATATCGGCATTTAGGGAAACACGGCATTCGCGTTTCCGAAATTTGTTTGGGGTCGTGGCTGACCTACGGAGGTGCGATCGCCGAAGAAGCCGCTAGAAGCTGCATCGAGCGGGCATACGATTTGGGCATCAACTTCTTTGATACCGCAAACGTATATGCGCGAGGAGAAGCCGAAAAAATTGTTGGAACGGTGCTGCGGCAGTATCCGCGTGAGTCCTACGTTCTCGCAACCAAAGTCTATTTTCCAATGGGGGACGGACCGAACGATCGTGGACTTTCGCGCAAACATATTGTGGAGCAGTGCAATGCCAGCCTCAAACGCTTGGGTCTAGACTACATCGACCTCTATCAGGCGCACCGGTATGATCCACATGTGCCTCTGGCAGAAACGCTGATGGCATTCGACCATCTGGTGCAGCAGGGCAAAATCCTTTACTACGGAGTGTCTGGGTGGAGCGCCGGACAGCTTGCTCACGCGGCTGATTTGACGCGGTTGGCAGGCTTAACGCCGATCGCCTCTGACCAACCCCGCTACAACCTGTTTGACCGAACGATCGAATCAGAGGTGCTACCGCTCTGCCGTCGAGAAGGGATTGGCATCATCAACTACTCGCCTCTGGCGCAAGGCTTGCTGACTGGAAAATACAAACCGGGTCAACCACTGCCGGAAGGCTCGCGCGCTGGCGACCCGAGCCAAAATATGTTTTTGAATAACGGTCAGTTAGACCAACAGCAATTGCTCAAGGTGCAGCGACTGCTGCCTCTGGCGGAGCAGGAGGGTCTGAGCCTGAGCCAACTGGCGCTAGCATGGTGTCTCCGCAATCCAGAACTTAGCAGCGTCATTATCGGTGCCAGCAAACCTGCCCAAGTGGAAGAAAATGTCGGCGCGTCCGGCAAGCAGCTATCTGCTATGGCTCTCCAATCCATCGAAGAAGTTTTGG
This sequence comes from Leptolyngbya sp. FACHB-36, assembly GCF_014695955.1. Lineage (GTDB taxonomy): Bacteria > Cyanobacteriota > Cyanobacteriia > Leptolyngbyales > Leptolyngbyaceae > FACHB-36. The sequence continues at coordinate 5,764 of NZ_JACJPG010000319.1, forward strand.
AGATGGCAAGCAGCGATCGTCTCACGGTCGGCGGCTAGTGATGCCTGCACAATGGCGCAGAACTTATAGCAATTCGTAATTCGTAGTTCGTAATTCGTAATTGCAGCAGATCGAGTCTACCTACGGTTTAGTGGTTTGCTCTGTAGCTGGAATTTAGAGAACTGATATTACAGCGACCAATCAAACGATAAACCGTTGACAAAATCGTTGGGCGGCAGTTACGGTATCGCTTGTGTTACTCAGTAAGAAATTATTCTTGAAAGGCATGGTTTAGGGAGAATACTCTGTATGGCCAAGGCTGAACTTGAAGTAACGCTACGCGAGATAACTAAGGAAAACTGGCGTGATATTGTCCGCTTAAAAGTAGCCCCGTACCAAGAGCAGTTCGTGACCTCCAACGCCATGTCTATTGCAGAAGCGCATTTTAATCCAGAGGTTGCTTGGTTCCGCGCGATCTACGCTAGTGATGTGCCAGCCGGATTTTTGATGTTGGAAGACAACGTAGCTCAGCAAGAGTACTTTCTGTGGCGCTTTATGATAGGTGAGCAATACCAGGGGCGTGGGTACGGGCGAAAGGCGCTGAAGTTGTTCTTCGCACACGTCAAGACGCGCCCTGGAGCGAATGCAGTCGAAACAAGTTGTGTTCCAGCAAAAGGTGGTCCCGGTCCGTTCTACGAGAAGATGGGCTTTGTTTACACCGGAAAAGAAGAGAACGGCGAACTTGTGATGCGACGTGAATTGTAATCTAGAAATGGTTAGGTGGGTAGCGATCCGCCCAACAATTCAGATGCAGGCGGACGGTTGACAGCCGCTAATTTGAGGCGATCGCCTGCAATTCCGAACTCCGAATTCCGAACTTCGAATTCCAAATTCCGCTCACGCAGTTTGATTAACCAACTGCTGTTCTAGAACTTGGACCAAGCCGATCGCGATTTGGATCGGTATCCAGCCGAGCAGGCAAATCAACGTGGCACGGCGAGTGCGGATGTCCAAACCCTCCCGCACAGCCACAATCACCGCAAGCAAACTCCAAACCGAAAGAATCAACTCGATCGGTCGTCCCAGCAGCGGAATCAGCGTTAGAAAGTTCAGCACTTGAGGCGCGTAGGCAAATCCGATCGGGCTGAGCAGATCTTGATAGGTGGGGTCGATCGGCTTCAGCCACTGCCCAACCTTCAACACCAGAAACGTCCAGAAATAGTAGCCTACAACGATACTTAAACCATCCAGCAGCAGAGCCACCAGCAGCAGCGGCAGAGTTGCACGGTTAAACAGCAGAATCACTGCGCTACCCAGCATGTGAGACAGCCCCGCCAGCAGGACGATCGCTCGCGCAATGCGACGGTTTTTGGCTGTGGTGTCAGCCGTTTCGTAGAAGCGGGCGTTTAACCGCAGGGCGTTCCATAGAGTTGCCCAAAACGTTGGACGAGACGAAGGCTGGCTCACAGACTGGTTCTAGCAAACGAGAGATGACGACGGAACTAGTATCCGTATAAAACACAGAATAGCGCGAGTCAGATCGCCAGCGACAGGTGCTAAAACGGTTCGGTTCACTATGCGGTTCATTCAACACATCGGCAGTAGTTTGCGGAGTGGCTCTCTCCGGCTCCTAATGCTGGCTGGGGTAATTTTGCTCGTGTGGGGCACCGTGTCGCCTGTAGGAACGCTCGTGTGGTGGTTAAACTACGCCGAGCGTCTAAGCTTGAAGAAGCAACAGCCGCCTGACGAGCGCGATCGCCCGTCCTCCACGCGGTCTTCGATCGACTGCTACATTGTGTTTCTGCCAGGGGTTGGAGAATTTTCTGCGGATCAATTAGCTCCGGCAGAGCATTGGTTTTTAGATCGCTTAGCCAAGCAGCATCCCAACTGCGTCACTGTGCGGGATGTGTTTCCCTATTCGGCAGCAAACAAAGATTTGACGGGGGAGCGACTGCTGGCTCCGATGTGGCGCAGAGCAGAGGGGGCAAAGGGGTGGCTGAAGAATGCAGATGTTTTAATTAAAATCCGCAATCTTTGGCGGTTTGCGATTTCTGCCGACGATCGCTATGGTCCCGTCTACAACCGGGGCATCGCTGATGCAGTAGTCGATCGGATGAATGCTGCCCAGCCGCTTCCCCGCACCCAACAGCCACTCAAGCTGGTCTTAATTGGCACAAGTGGAGGAGCGCAGGTTGCTCTCGGTGCTGCATCCTATCTAAAGCAGCAGCTCAATGCCCAAATCGTTGTTGTTTCGGCGGGCGGGGTCTTTGATGGAACCAACGGCTTTGATTCAGTCACCCATGTTTATCATTTGCAAGGTGAACGAGACTGGATAGAAGATATCAGCCAAGTTGTGTTCGCTTCGCGGTGGAACTGGACAGTAACTTCTCCGTTTAATCAAGCCCGCCAGCGGGGATGCTATACCTCGCTGAGCACTGGTTCTCATGCCCACGATGGGCCGGAGGGATACTTTGGCTCCGCGATCGCCCAACCGCCAAATACCACGTATGTTGAGCTAACGCTGCAAGTTGTGAATCAGCTTCCTATCTGGAGCACGACGCCGCGTAGTTCAAACCCCTGTGTAGCTCAGTAGAGTGAATTGGGTTGGTCCATCATTCACCCACAAATCGCTTAGCTGTTAGTCTGAGTACATCTGACGACTTCGCTACAGGATCACTGTCGTATGACGATTACTCGCTGTCTTCATGTTGCGCTGCTGGTGACAGATTTACCGCAAGCAGAGCACTTCTACGGCACCGTACTGGGCTTGAAAAAGATTGATCGCGCCCTCCGATTTCCCGGTGCATGGTACGAAGTTGGCGGCTTTCAGATTCACCTCATGACGGCGGACACGATCGCCGACAGCCTCTACAACCCAGACAAATGGGGACGAAACCCGCATATCGCGTTCTTGGTAGAGAATTTAGACGACGCAAAAGCGCGGCTGCTAGATTCTGGCTGCCCGATGCAGGTTAGCGCATCGGGTCGAGCGGCACTATTTACCCGCGACCCCGATGGCAACGTGATCGAACTGAGCCAAGGGTGAGCTGTGCCTAAGCGGTCGGCGCGCGCTGTGGCTTGTTGGCGTTGACATACGAAACCGCCATAGGCGTAATCGCTGGCACAAGCTGATCGATCGCCTGCCGCTCGCTGTCGGTCCACGAGCGCGATCGTCCAAACACAGACGGCTGCAACACGCCCCAAAGCTGTCCCTCGTAGCTGAGATGCGCGTGAATCAGCGCCCGGTGCCCAAAGTTTTCTTGCTCGAACTGGCGATTCAGTACGTCGGAACTCGCGGTCTCTACATCCTCTACAAAGATCGAGGGGGCAGTCCGCAGGGCTGCTGCAAACATGGGGTCTTCATCGCCGAGCGAGGCTGGCTCTAGCTTCCAGTCGGCATCAAAGACGGTAGGAATTTCGGACGATCGTACCCAGACAAAGGGCACCCGCCCCAAACGGGTTTGCGGATCACGCAGGTAGAGAAAGCAGCGATCACACTGCAAAAACGTTCCCAGTGCAGGCATCAGCGCCGAGAACAGCGACTCCGGTCTCTGAAATGTATCGAGCAACTGCGCGATCGTGGACGGCAAACAATCAGACATTGGTACCCTCTAACTCAACGGATCTTCTTTCATCGTGCTGTTGTTGTCTTTAACGAACGTCCATTCCAGCAGTATTCGAGGGGCTTGCTTGAGCGCGTCGATCAGCTCATCGTTGTCCTCAAATTTGACTTGATTCAGCAATGAGGCTTCCACATTTACGGTAAAACGATCGTCCTCAAAGCACCACGGCTGCACTGTCACTAGCTCATTGTTGTACTGAAGAACGTCGTAGCGCTTTCCGTCGAGTCCTTTGCTGATTTCGAGGGCGCGCTCGTCTGCCGGAAGCTCTTGCTGACACAGAATTAGCGAGAGGCGATCGCACCATTGCATAAAGGCGTAAGCGCTGTCTGCATCTTCTTGAGAGATTTCTAACTCCTCGCGCCAGCGCTGTTGGTTTTGCGCTTGCTCAGCGAGAAAGGTGTCAGCTTCTTCGGACTTGCCTCGGCTGGCTGCGTTTAGCCGCGTCATGTGCATTGAGTTGAGCAGGGCTACCCAGCGACTCCGATAGAGCGATCGCTCTAGGTGCTTTCGCAGCAGGTCATACGAGGTGCTCGATTCAAGCATGAAATCTTTTGGCGCACCCGCCTCGGTCAAAATGTCGTGCTCCCACTCTTTCTCCAAATCGTCGTGGTGAGAAATCGCGGCTAACGTCTCGTACAGCCGAGGTGGTGCATTTTCTCTGCTCCATTGTCCGGCTAGCTGCGCTGCCAGTAGTGCATGGGCACGGTGGTAGATAACCCGCCACCCGCTCTGAGTAAGACTCACAATCACAATAGAACGCTCCTAGCGCTTAAACGCCGCAAATTAAACGCTACAAACAGTGACCGGCGGCGATCGCCGAGCGTCTCGCCAGCACAGCCAATTGTAAACAACTGTTACATACCTTACAAAAGCGATCGGGCCTCTCAAATCCGTCGCCTGGTAGAGTTTGTGACTGAACTAGTTTGTGAATACCTATTTGCGGTGCTCGACCTCGACCACGGTATGGACATTGCCACGCGGGGTAAAGTCTCCAGTAATTTTGGCTTCTAGCGGATCGCAGGCGGCAATAAAGTCATCAAGAATCTGGTTGATGGATTCCTCATGCGAAATGTAGCGATCGCGATAGCTATTGATGTACAGCTTCAGCGCCTTCAATTCCACCACGCGCAGGTTCGGGACATAGGTAACGCAGATAGTGGCAAAGTCAGGATATCCAGAGAATGGGCATTTGCAGGTAAACTCTGGCAGCGTAATGTTAATGCTGTAGCGTCGTCCCACTCGCGGATTGGGAAACGTGATTAAATTGCCTTCGGCAATCAGACGCTCACCGTATTTTGGCTCGGCAGCTTGCAGTGCGTCGTCTGTGATGGGGGGGATAGGGGACTGGCTCATGATGCATCGGTAACATGACTTTTCTCGATTCTAAGATACAGCCGCACGCGGTACATTGGCAGAGAGCAGTCAGTCTGCAATTGCTCGCCCTGCGGTTTTCTATCTCAAGGCAGTGCTCGATCGTGATTTCTGCACGTTATCCTCCCTAATAAGTATGTCGAAGTGTAGGCGATCGTGGTCACCCCAAAGTTGGAGGATATCGAAGTTCAGTTGTTAACCGAGGGTATTTATCGCTACTACGGATTTGACTTTCGCAACTATGCGCCATCCTCGCTTAAGCGACGGGTTCGTAGAGTGATGCTATCTGAGGGGTTGAGCACGATTTCAGCACT